>CAZQUW010000446.1:0-3761 GCA_964596215.1 uncultured Planctomicrobium sp.
GGAGGTTGCCGGAATCGGTCGAAAGAGGGCTGACAGATCGCACTGCCTCGTGCTCTGGCAGTGCACTTTACATGTCGAATGACACCCGGCACTGGCAGAGCCAGTGGCACCCAATCCCCAAGTCGAACGTTGACAAAGCACTACGTTGTAGCAGAGGAATACCGCCGTCTGGCTTTGCAGACGTTACGGTGCAGGCCGTACGTTTCACACGGTCAGGACGCCGGGACGTTGTGGAAGACCGGGCTGCAAAGCTGAGCGTTGCGGGCAATTGACGCAAGATCTGTGCGGCGTGAGAGATCCGCTTCTAAGGACAGATGGGGGCGTGTCCGGTCGCGGTCAACGCGGGTGACTTAACCCGGTAATAATCGGATCTGGCTGACTGGCAAACCACCGTGGCTGTGAGGGAGTCCGCAGATTTCGGGCGAGGTGGAAGGAGGTGCGAAGGTGGCGACGAGAGAGCCGAAGCGGGCGAGCCATCCGCGTTGCGCTGTGGCAGCGCAGCAACTCGTTGCTCCGGACGAGGTTGACATGCCGTCCCGACGCAGGCTCGGATCGCACCGGAGCGGGTCAGTAAATGCGACGATCAGGGACTCGCGTGAGTCCTGGCAGGGACGTTTCACAATTGCAACCTTGTCACTTCGAGTGGAAATGAACTCTGGGCAGACCGGGAGAACTTACTTTAGAAGGGGATGCTGATCATTCCGCACAGCACATCGCGACGGATGATATTTCGCAACAGCTCACAAGGCCCGTTGGGGAGCACGAAAGTGAAGTTCGTTGGCACCAGCTCGACTGCCTCGACAAGCTGGTATTTACTTACCGGATTATATCGCGGTGGTCTAGGTGCCTTATGTCGATTTGACGCGATGTCTTGATGGATTCCTGCAGTAAAATAAAGAAGGCTTTAGGTGAATACCAAGTTGTATATTAGGTGGTTGTGTATATAGGTGGCGTAGTGTGAATTGGCTGGCAGCCGGGGGCAAAAATGCAGACCGCCGGATCAAGTCAGAAACGGGCAGTTTCAACGGTAGTTACGGCAGTTGGCTAGCCGCTGAAATCGTCTGAGTCGGACTCCGTCACGGCGATCTGCACCGCTTAGACGTAAAAGGTCGCGGGAAGGTTTCGCAAGTTGCACAAGGACTGCGGAGTCGGGGCCTTGTGACTGCAGGCAAGTCTCAGCAGGGCCGGCGTTTTGTGGCGTTCATCGGGAACTCCTGATACCCTGACGGTGAGGAATGCCGACTGTCCGACAGCAGGTCTGATTGTGCGGCGGTGACAGGCGCCAGCGGGCTCGTGACGATGCCTGCGGTGGGATGCCTGCAGTTGGCGGTGCGATTTTGACTTTTCGAGCGGTAGTTGCTCGGCTGAAACGCGAGGAGTTTTTAACGATGCACTTGAATCCGCATGTCCCCTCCGAGGTGAACCGTCGGACATTCCTGCGGACCAGTACGACCGGTATTGGTTCCGTAGTGCTGGCCTCGCTGCTGCAGCAGTCGGGGCGCTTGTCGGCTGCTGAGTCGCAGTCGAAGGTTGACCGCTGGTCGGGTGTCATCGCGCAGCCCCATTTTCCGGCCAGGGCCAAGCGGATTATTTACCTGTGCATGGCCGGGGGGCCGTCGCATCTGGAGACGCTGGACTACAAGCCGAAGCTCGCCGAAATGCACGGCAAGCCAATGCCGGAATCATTCACGGCGGGGATGCCGATTGCACAACTGCAGGGGCAGAAGCTGACCTGTTTCGGGCCGCAGCACAAGTTCCAGAAGTTCGGCCAGTCGGGGCAGGAACTGAGCGAAGTCTTTCCGCAGATTGGATCGGTGGCGGATGAGTTGTGCGTGATTCGTTCGTTGCAGACCGAAGCGATCAATCATGACCCGGCACACACCTTTATGAATACCGGGACGACGATCTCGGGGCGGCCGGCGATGGGGGCGTGGTTGAACTATGGGCTGGGGAGCGAGAATGATTCGCTGCCGGGATTTGTCGTGATGACCTCCACGGGCAAGTATGGTCAGTCGCAGCCGATTGCCGCCCGGCAGTGGCACAGCGGTTTTCTGCCGAGTCGCTTCCAGGGGGTCGAGTTTCGCTCGAAGGGTGATCCGGTGATGTATGTCCGGAACCCGCAGGGGATCACGGCCGATCGTCAGCGCGATGTGGTGCAGGCGGTGCAGCAGTTGAACCAGTTGGAGGATGCCGTCGTCAGTGATCCAGAGATTGCGACCCGCATCAGTGCCTATGAAACGGCATTCAAGATGCAGACCAGCGTGCCCGAGCTGATGGATATTTCAGACGAGCCGAAGCACATTCTGGACCTGTATGGAACCCAGGGGCCCGACGGGACCTTTGCGTATAATTGTCTGCTGGCCCGGCGTCTGGCGGAACGGGGCGTGCGGTTCATCCAGCTGTATCATCGCGACTGGGATCACCATGGCGCGGTGAAGGACCATGTGGCCGGGACAGCGAAGGAAGTTGACCAGCCGTGTGCCGCATTGATTAAGGACTTGAAGCAACGCGACATGTTGAAAGACACCTTGATCGTGTGGGGGGGTGAGTTTGGCCGGACTCCGATGGCCCAGGGGAATGGCCGCGACCACCACATCAAGGGTTTTTCGATGTGGATGGCCGGGGGCGGCATCAAGGGGGGCATGTCGTACGGAGCAACCGATGACCTGGGGTACTCGGCCGTGCATGACATTTTCCATGTGCACGATTTCCATGCGACGATCTTGCGGTTGTTTGGAATTGATCACGAACGTCTGACCTATAAGTTCCAGGGGCGCGATTTCCGTTTGACCGATGTTGCGGGGCATGTGGTGCAGAAGATCCTGGCGTAATGGCTGGTGTGCCGGTCGCGACCCTCCATCCAGATGCCGGATTCGTTTCGATGGGAGCAGATGATGGATCATTCCCGGCCGCGAATACTGATGTGCCCTCCCGACTACTTTGGGATTGAGTACGAAATCAATCCCTGGATGCACAAAGAGATCAATGCCGACTACACGACGGCTCGTCAGCAGTGGCGCGATCTGAAGGGGTTGCTGGAGGAGGTCGGGGCGCAGATCGAGCTGCTGGATCCTGTGCCGGGATTGCCCGATCTGGTGTTTACCGCGAATGCCGCGCTGATCTGGAAGGATCGGGCTTACCTGTCCCGCTTTCGCCATGGTCCGCGGCAGGGTGAGACTCCCGTTAATGAAGCCTGGTTTCAGGCTCATGGTTTTGAAACCCGGTTACCGCCGGAGCCCTGGAATTTCGAAGGGGCCGGGGATGCGCTGTACTGCGGCGAGACTTTGTTCGGCGGTTACATCGTGCGGAGCGATGCCCGCGCCTTGCAGTGGCTGGGGAATGATCTGCACTGCCGGGTGATTCCTGTGCAATTAGTGGACGCGCGGTATTATCACCTGGATACCTGCTTTTGTCCGCTCAGCCCGACCCAGGCATTGTGGTACCCGGCGGCGTTTGATGCCTATGGGCGGAGTGCGATTGAGAATGCCGTGCCGTCGCTGATTGCGGTGGGCGATGAAGAGGCGACGCGGTTTGCCTGTAATGCCGTCGTCGTGGGCCAGCATGTCGTGCTGAATCGTGGCTGCCCGCAATTGGAGGCCGATCTGCAGGCGCAGGGGTATCAGACTCATTCGACACCGCTGGACGAGTTCTTGAAATCGGGGGGGAGTGCGAAGTGTTTGACTTTGCGGCTGGATGGCGAAGAAGGGGCGGTTTGGAAGGGTGAGGTGTGAAGTGTGAAGTGTGAAGTGTGAAGTGTGAAG
>CAZQUW010000447.1:0-3699 GCA_964596215.1 uncultured Planctomicrobium sp.
GCGTAAACATCGTGGCCACCGATAAATGCAGAGCCCTCGGTCGGAGACAAATACCCCGTCAGGAGCTTCATCGTCGTCGACTTACCGGCACCGTTGGGACCAAGAAAGGCACACACCTGACCGCGGGGCACCGTGAATGTGACCCCTTGGATGGCCGCGAACGGACCATAATATTTGCACAGGCCGCGTGCTTCGATCATCGCCTGCTTCTTATCATCAGCCATAGACACCTCATCCAGGAATCGTCCATTCCGAGTCGGAGTGACCCGCAACGGAAGCAACGTCGGTTGTCTTGATTTCAGGGCGAGAAAGATCCCGCCAAAACGGCAGAAATTCCACGCTCTCGCTCCATGCTATATGGGAAATACGCATCCAGCGTGCCGAATGCGAGCTTTCACGAGCACCGTTTGGAAAAGTCCGTTTTCCACAAGATCCCTGATCTTTTCACCGATTCGTCGCCCCCTCGCGGATTCGCACGAAATCCTGTCAAAATGGCAAACACGATGCAGAGGATCACATTTGTGAAAATGCGTAACATTCCAAGCACCGTCTGTATCGGAACACCACGCCAACTTCAAGGGCGAGCAGGGTTGTCGGCACCGGCTGCCAGCCTCTCGCACGCCGATTGAGCCACACGCTTTTGGACTGAAGTGCGTTAAACTGATTGTCATGGACCAATCGCCTTCATTAAGTAAGTTCTCCGCACCCCACGCTGCCTACGTGCACGTCCCCTTCTGCGTGCACCGTTGCGGCTATTGCGATTTCACTGTCGTGGCCGGTAAGGATCGGCTGATACCGGCGTATCTGGATGCGCTCGAAATCGAGCTCGAAACGTTGGGTACGCCGCGACCGGTGGATACCATCTTCGTCGGTGGTGGCACGCCGACCCACTTGCCCCCGAAGGATTTATCCCGGCTGCTCAATTTGATTCGCTATTGGTTTCCTCCCGGCCCGGGAGCCGAATTCAGTGTCGAAGCCAATCCCGCTGATCTGGACCACAAGCGCGTCGAAGTCCTGGCCAATCACGGCGTGAACCGCATCAGCCTGGGAGTTCAAGCCTTTGACGACCAGACCCTGCAACTTCTCGAACGGGACCATCGCCAGGCCGATATTGAACGCACGTGGCAACTGATTCGTCAGTACTTTGAAAACATCTCGCTCGACCTGATATTTGGGGTCCCCGGTCAAACTCTGGCAACCTGGGAAAAAACGCTCCAGGCCGCGGTCGCCCTGCAGCCGACGCATGTTTCGACCTACGGCCTGACCTACGAAAAAGGGACGAGGTTCTGGGCCCGCCGCCAGAAAGGAGAACTGGTGGCCTCGGCAGAGAATCTGGAAACGGAAATGTATGCATTGTCGATGGAGACCTGGACCGCCGCGGGTTTTGAACAGTATGAAATCTCCAGCTTCGCCCGGCCGGGCTTTCGCTGTCGCCACAATCAAATCTATTGGCAGGGTCAGGGTTACTGGGCCTGCGGTCCGGGTGCTGCCCGGTACGTCAATGGACGCCGTGAATCCAACCACCGCAGCGTGACCACCTGGATCCAGCGGCTCAAACAAGGTTTGTCACCGGTCAGCGACTCCGATGAACTTACTCCTGAGGACCGTGCCCGCGAACTCATCGTATTAGGACTGCGCCGCTGTGACGGGATCGACGCGGCCGAATTCCAACGGCAGACGGGATATGAACTCCGCAGCCTGGAGCCCCAGGCCTGGCAGCGCCATCTGGCCACCGGCTTTCTGGAGGAAACGGCGGCGGGAGCCATTCGGCTCACCCAGGCCGGGCGATTTGTTGCCGACAGCGTGATTGTCGATTTTCTGTAGCATGCTGAACACGCTGGCGGCGTCTGCATTTTTTCGACGAGGATGACAGCGCGACCCCGCCCCCGAACACTCCAGATTAACCGGCAAGTTCGAAGTCCGAGACAGCGCATTCTCGGGGAGCAGGGATCATCCTGAATTTGAAGTTCTTGACCGCGGGTGACCGCCCGGCGCGAGCCTGGAAATGCCCGCGCTGGCGCCTCGAGCTTGCCTCCCGCTCAGGCGTGGCGATCAACGAGCGATCACCGACTAGCTTTCAATGAATTCATCAAAGTCATTGGCCACCATATCGAGTTCATCTTCCGCGGCCGTTTCGCGTTCGTCGTCGGAATGGATTTCCGAGACGTCGGCCACTTCATCGACTCCCAGCGAATGGACCGTGCCTTGCGTGCGGCCGCGGATGTGCAGCTTGATCGGCACTTCCTGAAACGGCAGTTGCTCGCGCAGTACGCCCAGCAAATACCGGATCCACGTCCGATCGAGTTGCTCGGGCAGATTGACCTTCAACACGATCGTGGGGGGTTCGGTGGCGACCTGCGTGCCGTAGAAGATTTTCAGGCGTTTGCCGATCTTCGTCGACGGCTGATTCCGCAGGATGGCCGCCCGGAGGACCTGGTTCAACTGGCCCGTCGTCACACGGATGCGCGCCTGCTTGCAGATGGATTGCGCCAGGTTGATCAGCTGCTTGGTGTTGCGATCTTCCTTCGCGGTGATGAAGGCAATCGGCACGTGACGCATGAAGGCAAATGTCTTCATGGCGTACTCGGACCACTTGCGCGTCGTCATCCCCTTGGCCTGGGCCAGGTCCCACTTGTTGACCACGAAAATACAGGGCTTGTAGTTCTCGGCGATGTAGTGGACCAGCTTCTTGTCCACACGCGAAATCGGCTGCGTGGCATCGAAGAACATCAGGACGACGTTCGCCCGGCGAATGCTGCGCTGGGCGCGCACCAGGCCGTAGAACTCGACGTTACTGGCCAGACTTTTCTTCTTGCGGACACCGGGGGTGTCGATCGCCATGAAGGCTTTGCCGTCGAGTTCAAACCGGACGTCGACACTGTCCCGCGTCGTCCCGGCGATCTCACTGACGATCATGCGCTCGGTCTGCGCCAGAGCATTAATGAAGGTGCTCTTACCGACGTTACGGCGACCGACGATGGCCAGCTTCAATTCCGGTAGTTCGGCCCGTTCGTCCCCTTCAGTGCGTTCATCTTCGCTGGGTGGCGGCAGCAGTTCGAGGATGCCTTCGATGAGTTCTTCGCGATGGCGTTCGCCCAGGACGCTGGTGCAGACGATTTCGGCCTTGGCGAGTTTATAGAACTCGGCAATCTCGAAATCCTGCTTCGGCGAGTCGCACTTATTAACGACGATCAGCAGTGGCTTCTTGATTCCGCGCAGCCGCTCGGCCACGGTCACATCAAGGGGCACCACGCCGGTCTTGCCATCGACGACAAACAGGATTGCCGTCGCGTCATCGATCCCTTTCTGGATCTGGCGTTCGATGTCGGCCGAGAGATCGTCCGAATCGACGATGCCGATACCGCCGGTATCGACCAGTTCGAAGTAGCGATCCTGCTCGTGCATCAGGAACGTAACGCGATCCCGAGTCACGCCAGCCGCGGGATCGACGACCGAGATTCGGCGTCGAGTCAACCAGTTGAGCAGAGAACTTTTACCGACGTTAGGACGGCCAACAATGGCTACTTTGGGCACCGACATCACACGGACTCCGACAGACTCAAAACCGCTATCTTAGCGTATTGCAGGGCTAACCGATACCGAACGGGGTCGATTTGATACACCAGTTCATCACAATACCCGGAACAGGGGCGGTGTGGCCTGGAAAAATGGTGGAACAAATCGGGCGTACGGCAGCGC
>CAZQUW010000448.1:0-3686 GCA_964596215.1 uncultured Planctomicrobium sp.
TGCTGGTCCCCCGCGGTGATGGTATTGACCGCGAATTCACTGACGTCGAGCGCCGCTCCGCTGGGGTCATAGCGTCTGGCGAAGATCCCGTACGCTCGGGGCGAACAATACGGGACAAGACAAGACAGGTTAATTAGCACTTCCTTTTTTATAGTGACGTGTGATCAGATTGTGACGGCACAATGCGGGCTGGGTGACACTGATTTGACTGCCACAAAAAACTGAAGTCGTGGCACTGTTTCGCGACTGTACTCAGTCGCTAAGCAGTGGTTCGGTGAACGCATCAGCCTTCCAGAGCGCTGCTTCGGTGCGGCCGGAATGCCGTATTCCAAGTTCGAGCCAACGGCGCCACCCCGAAACAGAAGTGGCACAAGACCACCTCTTGCGATTTGCTCTGTTACGTCATTGACTCAGATTCCGCGCTGGGTGGCACCGGTTGATAAGCAACCAAGTGGTTGGTAATGGATTTCAATCCTGTGCGAACGCAGCGAATTGGGGTCACCCCTCAGGGTCATCATTCGCGGGGCGAATAGTTCTGACTCGAAGTCTTGATCGACCTCGATTGAGCATCAGGTGTGTTGCTCGCCCTGCTTCGCTTTCCGGGACACCACCTTTTGCGCGGGCACCTTCCGCTGTTTCTTGGCGGTCCTGGCTGTGGATGTCTTGCCGGGTGCGATCTCGATCATGCCGCCCCGCAGCACTGCGTTTTGGAGCTGCTCTGTGACCCAGGCGTTAAGGCTTTTGCCCGAGAGCAGCGCGGCGACATTGACCTGTCGATGAAGGTCGGGTGGGATGCGAGTCACGAACTGGCCTGAGAAAGGCTTGTCGGGCGTTTCGCCACGCGCCTTGCAGAATTCCAGGTAATCGTCGACGGACTCATGAAAAGCCTGCTTCACCTCGGCGACGCTGTCGCCCTGAAAAGTGATCACGTCGCGGGTGTTAATGACCTCGCCGTGGATCATCCCGGCCTCGTCGTCGAACTCGACCCTGCCGATGTAGCCCTTGTACTCCATCATGGCATCACTCCCGCCTCGATTAAGAACCGTCGCATGGATTTAACGGCTCCTTTGTCTGTTTCCTTCTGAGGATGCGGCCGATGGAACACTGCCCGGACGCCATTCAGCGCGATCCGCACTCGCGAGCCGGCCCCCTCGGTGATCTCTGCGCCTTGCGCGTTCAGCATGGCCTCTATATCCCGCCAGGCGATGTTCGATCTAACCGGGTCCTCAAAAATCGCCTGCAGCGTCTGTCGATGCTTTGGTCCCATGTCATCCTTAATAGGATAGTATCATCAGATGATACTGATATCAAGTTTTGCGAAAATGGGAGATTCCAGCCAATCCGTTGCGGACTCTGCTCTGGTGACTCACTGATCCAGATTGAGCAGGTGGGCCACCCGGCGAAGACGGCCGCTGCTGCGGGTTCGACTATTGGGGGGGGACGGGGATGTAGGTGTTGAACAGTTTCGCATAGTCCTCCCGGACCGGGCTGAAGACGTCCAGCACCAGGGCCGGCCCTCCCACCGCGACCGCCTTGTGCGGAGTGTTCGGTGGAATCAGAAACATGGCGCCCGCTTCGCAGACCCGGGTTTCGTCGCCGATGGTTAACTCCAGACGCCCCTTCAGCAGCATGCCCCCCTGCTCGTGCGGGTGCGAGTGCAACGGCACCACGGCCCCCTCGTCCATCTCCAGGTAGGAGAGCATCAGATGCTCGCCATACGGAGTCCGCATGCGACACCCGGGAACGGCCTCGATCGCTGGAAACTGCATGATATCGATGAACGGCATCGTCGGATCTCTCGAAATGCTCAAGCTGTCGGGAAGAAGACACAGATCAGGCTTTTTATAGCGCAGCAGGTGACCCTGTCAAATTGCGCCGCACCGCGACCGCGCCGCAGCGGGATTCTGTGAACTCTTCGATTTCTTTGACCCCTTCGATTTCTTTGACCCCTTCGCCTTCTTTCACTCTTCACCCTTCACAATTCACTCTTCCTCCGCAGTCGTCCCAGATCCAGCGTCCGTTGGGTACCGGTTCTTTATGACACCGGATGCCCAACGCCTGTTTGGCGCGTTTCAGTTGCGACACAGACAAACCTGCCGCCGCGGCCGATCTGAACACCTCCCCGGCCGAACTCGAGCCGGCAGCCAGATACTGCCGCAACCACTCGGCATGTTCCTGGAGCTGGACGCAGCGTTCCTGCTTCGCACTCGCCCCGCGCCCGCGATCGGCCGTCGGCCCCTGGGACCGAGCCTCCCCTTCAATGCCCGCAGCCGTCACTCGAAACGCCAGCCCCGCAGGCAACGGACCGTAGTTAAACCGGACCGGAACC
The DNA here is from genome assembly GCA_964596215.1 of uncultured Planctomicrobium sp. Taxonomy (GTDB): domain Bacteria; phylum Planctomycetota; class Planctomycetia; order Planctomycetales; family Planctomycetaceae; genus JAKFVC01. Next base: position 2,330 of record CAZQUW010000448.1, read on the forward strand.
CAGTACCGGACCCCGGCATCCAGCACATCGCAGTCGACGCGCCACACATTCTTCACCGGCAGATCACACTTGGTCGAGCTGGAAATCACCACGACCGCGACCCCCGTCTCGGCGGCAAGTCTCGTCAGTTCCGCCATCACGTCCCGCAGCCGAGCCCGCGAGGCTCCCCCCTTGCCGCAATAGGCTTCGAGCGGATCAATAATCACCAGCCGAATCTGACCAGACGCGGCGATCCGCTTGCGCAGGACAGGCAGATCTCGTCCCAGGTCAAAACGGCGATCACCGGTACCCGCCAGCGGCGACCCCTGAGGCGACCTTAGCTCTGAACTCGGCGGCGAACTCGCCTTCATCCCGGCAATGACGCTGATATTCTGCAGCTTGGCCCCGCCCCCCACGAGCCGCGGGGAGATCCCATCCACCAGCGAATCCTCACCATTAACGATCAGCACCTGCCCCGCCTCGGGACGACTCGTCCCATCGAGAAAATCCGTCCCCGCCGACACCCGAGCCGCCAGATCGAGGGCCAGGCAGGTCTTGCCGATCCCCGCCTCACCGTAAATCACCGTCACCTTATTGAGCGGAATTTTTCCAGGCCACAACCAGCGCACCGGCTCAGGAGTGATGTCCGCCAGCGAAACCTCGTGCAACTCATCCGCCTGCGGCACCAGATTCGCCGCCCGCTGAGCAGCCTCCTCCTCCATTTCCGCATCCACCAACGCATCGATCGCCGCTTCGACAATCTCCTCCAGAGTCGCCGGCGACAGGAAGCCCCAGCGCTTCCGCTCGACAAACTGTTGCAGAGCCTCATGCACCTGGGAAACCGGCACCCGTTGATCCAGCAACGGCTGAGCCAGCTTGATCAACTCCGCCCGCTGCTCCAACCACGCCCCGCTGCCCCGCCGGTCGCTCACCGCGTCCCCACGGACATTCCCACCATCCCGCCCCGTCTTCGCAACACCAGTTTTCGCAACACCAGAAGTCAGCTCGACCTGCGGAGCAGGCTGCCTCACCTGAAGCGACGGCCCCCCACCCTTCCCCGACCGAGCAACTTGAGGCCCCATCCCACGCGCCACATCAGCCATATTCACCATCTGAAGCAACATGCTGCACCCCATTCCGAAAGAGTCGACAGCATTGTCCCGCGAACATCCCGCAGAAATCCCACGCTGCCGACTCTGTTCTACAGCACGCAGCCGCAGCCAGCGAAATCGCAAACCACAGCAAAACCCCCAGTTCAAGCCTGCTCCAGCCGCATTCCGCCCAGCAAATCCCAGCGTTCCCAGCACCCCAGCCAAACCCAAAACGATAGGCGCCCCCGAACTGGCGCGCAGGTTTGATCCGGGGTCGGGCGTTCCAA
>CAZQUW010000449.1:0-3637 GCA_964596215.1 uncultured Planctomicrobium sp.
TAAGAATCCGGGGGCTGACGCCGCCCGGCTCGCCTGAGCAGTTTATTTTGCACCGTTACTTAGTACGGAGTCAGGTTGAATCACAAACGCAGAGCAATGAACTCCAAATGGAACCAGACACCCACGAGCGGCGTCTAACCTGCGAGCGCCAAAGCAGATAGAGCCTGCTGTCCGGGGCGATGAAGACGGCTCGGTTGGTTCAAGAGAGCAAAGAATGCACCGCGAGCGCCAGAAACCTTCCGAATATTGCGGCGGTATTTGCCTCGCGCCCCCTACTATAGAGAGAGGGGAGATTCTTGAAATGGATGGTGACGTCGCTCTACTTCTGGCACAGGCTCGGTCTGGCAACAATGCCATGTTGGGTCAGTTGCTGGAGTCCTATCACAATTATTTGCGACTGCTGGCACGCATTGAGATTGGCCGCCGGTTGCAGGGGAAGATTGATGCGTCGGACATCGTGCAGGAAACATTCCTGGACGCCCATCGGCACTTTCCCAACTTTCGAGGTGAAGTCGAGGCGCAGTTCGTCCAATGGCTGCGAGCAATCCTGGCGGGAACCCTCGCCAATGTTGTGCGGCGTTACCTGGGCACGCAGGCCCGCGACTTGAATATGGAGCAACAACTGGCCGCCGATCTCGACCAGTCATCCTGCGCGCTGGCCCAGATCCTGGTTGATCCCCACAGTTCACCCAGCCAGCTGGCAATGCGTGGTGAGCAGAGCCTGCGAGTGACGGCAGCACTTTCGCGATTGCCCGAGGATTACCAAACCGTGCTGATCCTGCGGCACCTGGAGGGGCTGACGTTTCCGCAGGTTGCCGAACGGATGGAACGCAGCATCGACAGTGTCGAAAAACTATGGCTTCGCGGGTTGACCCGCCTTAAGAAAGAATTTGCGGGGGACCAGCCATGACCGCCCATCCCGAATCGCTCGCGGAAGACGACCCCCGTATCCTGGAGGTGTCCCGCGAATATCTGGCCGAGCTGGAAGCGGGACGCTCGCCAAATCGCCAGGCCTATCTGGATCGCTACCCGCACCTCGCGGAGATTCTGTCCGAATACCTGGATGGGATTCAATTGGCACAGTCGCTCCGTCCCGCAGCAGCCCCATCGCCCGAACATCCTGCCAGCCCGCTGGGTGATTTTCAGATTGTCCGCGAAGTGGGCCGGGGAGGGATGGGGATTGTCTACGAGGCGATTCAGCTTTCACTCGGACGCCGGGTGGCCCTGAAAGTCCTGCCATTCGCCGCAGCTCTGGATTCCAAGCATCTGCAGCGTTTCAAAACAGAAGCCTATGCTGCCGCGCAGTTACACCACACCAACATCGTGCCGGTGTATGCCGTGGGCTGCGAACGCGGGATGCATTTTTATGCCATGCAGCTGATTGAAGGGCGTTCCATCGCAGAAGTCATTGACGAACTGCGTCTGGAAGCCAATGGCGCCGGGCCGGCACCGCCCGAAATGAATACGCTGATCACGAATACGGTCACGCCGCACCAGGAAATCACGGTCCAGCATGGCCCGGGGGGCCGCTCGAGCCCCCGGTCTGGACGCACGCGCGACAGCTTTCGAACGGCGGCCCGGATCGCGGCCGAAATCGCCGATGCGTTGGAGTATGCTCATGATTCCGGCGTCATCCATCGCGACATCAAGCCTGCGAACCTGCTGCTCGATTCGAAGGGGGCGGTCTGGATTACCGACTTCGGACTCGCCCTGGTCGTGACCGATGCGGGACTGACCCAAACGGGGGACGTGCTGGGGACCTTGCGTTACATGAGCCCCGAACAGGCGGCCGGGCGCCGCGAACCGGTCGATCATCGGACCGACGTCTACTCGCTGGGGGCGACGCTGTATGAACTCCTGACCCTGCAACCCCTATTCCCGGGCCAGGACCGCCCCGCCCTGCTCCATCAGATTCTGAATGAAGATCCGCGGCCGCTCCGCAAGCTGGACCTGGCGATCCCGGTCGAGCTGGAAACGATCGTCCTCAAATCACTCGCCAAGGCCCCTTCCGAACGCTATGCGACCGCCGGAGAAATGGCGGCCGATCTGCGGCGATTCCTGGATGAAATTCCCATTCGGGCGCGGCGGCCACAATTGGTTGACCGCCTGCGAAAATGGATGCGGCGGCATCCTTCGGTGATCGCTGCGGCGCTCATTCTGCTGATCTGCGGACTGATCGGCCTGGGTGTGACGACCGCCATTGTCGCCCGCGAACATGCCAAGACTGAAGAGGCCTATCAACGGGAACGGCTGCGGGCACGTGAAGCCGAAGCACAGTTCAAACTGGCGCGGCGCGTCACCGATGAGATGATTCAACTGGCCGAAGAAGAGCTGTCCGACGCGCCGTTTCAGGAGGGCCTGCGGAAACAGTTGCTGGAAGCGGCACTGGGTTACTATCAGGAATTCAGTAACAACCGCGGCACGACGGCGACCAGCGAATCAGAATTGGGCAGTACTCGAGAACGAGTTAAAAAAATCCTCGCAGATCTGGCACTGCTGCAATCGGATCGCCAACGATTCCTGCTGCACGAGGACGCTGTCCTGGATGATCTGCAACTGACCATGGAGCAACGATCGCAGATCGCGGAACTGACCAGTCACGAGGACCAACGCCGTCCCCGGCATCCTGGTCCCGGCGGCGATGGCGGCCCCCGCGACCGACTGCCGAAAGGGAGCGAAAAACAAATCCTGGAGACGGCCCGTCAAAACGAAATCGCCTACTCCGCGATTCTGAAACCCGAGCAAATTGCGAGACTGGGGCAGATTGCACTGCAGTGCCAGGGGCCCATGGCGTTCCGCGAAGTCGATATCGCCCGCAAGCTGAAACTGACTGCGGATCAGAAGCAGGCGATCCAGCGGATCGAACGTGAAACCCTCTTCCGCCCGGATGAGCACGCTCATTCCGAGCCTCCGCATCCCGACGAGCGAAACAATCGCGCCCGACAAGCGATGCAGATGATCCTGGCAGTGCTGACCCCCACACAGCGGACACAGTGGGCAACGATGACCGGCAAACCATTCACCGCGGTCTTCTTTTTTCCGCGCCATTCGGGCCCCCCGTTTCTGCCACGCGGTGGTCCGCCCCGGGGCCCGGAGTGTCTGGAGTAAAGCTTGAATATTATGTACACACCAGACCAGTAACGTTTACAAGTTCTGGCTTGCGGCTGGCCGCGCATCAAAGCGTTGGCCATCCGACGCTACCCCGTCGCTTCTACGCAGGAGACACACAGATCGTGCCAGCTGCCAGACTCCCCTGCCGCCCCCGGCCTCCGGTGGTTTCGCCCGACAGCACGCTGTCTGCACCGCGCGTAGTGCTGCCGCGCCGCGGAGCGATCAACGTCCCATGGTAAAGTTGCGGCGACCGACCTGTGAGCCTGCTGCTGTCAACATCTTTGTGATTGTAACCATTAATCGCGATCGGGGTTTTAACCATAGGATTTCAGCAGGGTTGTGCGCAGCAGTATCAAATCTTGATTTGACGTTGATTTTTCCAGGTTACAAATAACTTTACCGCAGCAACCTCGACCCCCGGTCCGCGCCCTCTTTCTTCGTGACCTTCGTGCCCTTCTGTTCCAGTTCTTTTTAACAGAAGGCCACAAAGGTCACGAAGGTTGAGACCACGTGGCAGAGCATTCAA
>CAZQUW010000450.1:0-3614 GCA_964596215.1 uncultured Planctomicrobium sp.
ACCCAGCCATGCAAGTGCAGGTCACCCTTCACCAACCGGGAGGCCACAGCCGGAAGAGTCCGCAGGTTCTCCAGTTGCACCAGCACGTTCTCTTCGACCGTCGCCGTCACCAGTCGGTCACCTTCAAGATGCCCGTAATTTTCGAGCACGATGCGGCGAGTCGTTTCCGCGTGCGACAACCATGAGGACACGGCGGGCAGTGAGGTCACCATTTCTGGATGCAGCAGGCCCTTCATCGCCCCACAGTGAGAATGGCCGCAGATAATGATGTCCTTGACCCCGAGCGCCGCGACCGCGAACTCAATCGTGGCCGCCTCACCGCCGTTGCCCGCACCATGCGGAGGGACTATGTTCCCCGCGTTACGCAGGATGAACAGGTCGCCCGGCTGTGAGCGGGTCAGCATGTTCGGATCGATGCGGGAGTCCGAGCAGGTAATGAACAGCGTTTCCGGATTTTGCCCCTTGGACAACTGCTCGAACAGCCCTTGTAGCGGACGGAAGTTCTCGACTTGAAACTGGTGGATCCCTTGAATCAGCTTTTGCACGGTCCTGCGTTGCCTCCTATGCGGGGTAGTATTTATCAGTGCGACGGGCGCAACTCAGTTTACGGCCCAATCATTACGGGTTCTGGTGATGGCATTTCGAAGCTCCACCGCTGAAGTGGCTCCGTTCTCCAGAAACTGAGTCGCCTCCAGCAGCCAACCGGCGATTCCAGGTTGCCGAAGCTGATAGAACACACGACGTCCCTCGCGACGTTCGGAAACCAGCCGATGGGCTCGCAACACCATCAGATGTTGCGATACGCCCGAATGGCTGATACCGAGTGCTTCCTGCAGCGAGTTCACGTCATGCTCGCCATCCCGCAACTCTTCGATAATGCGAATCCGCTGCGGATGTGACAGAACGCTGAAGAAGTCGGCCAGCTCCTTTGTCACAAGTACTCGATGCGGCATGGGCTCCTCTTACATTCATAGATTCAAACGTTTGAATCTTACGAATTTGTAATATTTGTGTCAAGTTGCTCCGGTGCAATGAAGAGCAAATACGCGAGTCGCGATAGCCTTCCGCGGGGACTGGCATTAGTTCACACGGGCTACGACCAGGGTTCGCCACGAGGCACCGCCCCCACTGCCTCGAACGGATCTGCGCGGTCTGTACCAAGCGGTTCGATACCCCGCTCTGAGCCGGCAGTCTCACCGCGCATGCGTCTACTACAGAAAACATAAAAGCACAACTCGCGATTGATTGTCATACTGCTTATGATCACAATTGCTCACTGTCATCTCGGCGACGATCGATCGCTTTCATTTACATCCCCCGCTCTTTATGACGAAATTGGACTTGGGCCATGCCAATCGAAGTCACTTGCAATGACTGCTTTCATACCTACCGCGTGCGTGATGAGCGTGCCGGGAATTTAATTAAATGCAAGGAGTGTGGTGCCAAGATCCGGGTTCCGGAGTCCGATGATGAGCTTCCCGAGCCAGCGCGGCGCAGTACCAGCAAGAGCAAGAAATCGGGCTCCCGACGCAACAAGTCTTCCGGAAATTCCTCGGTGGTGCTGTTCGCCGGAATCGGTGGAGCCGCCGTCGTGGCCATCGCGGTGATCATGGTGCTGGTCTTGAATCGAGGGCCCAAGGTGGCCGCCGCTGTTGCCGAGGCCCAGGCCGCGCCCCCCATGACACCCGCGACTCCTCTGGCCAGCCCCGCCGCCAATCCCCCGACAGCGGGTGCAAACCCGGTCGCCGCTGGAACCCCGGTCGCGGCCGCCATCCCGACAACTCCTCCGGCCGCGAATCCCATGCCCGCGGCGGCGACTCTTCCGGCCGACGACAACACCTGGCAAGTAGTGCCCGATCCGCTCCCCCCGGCGTTCGCCTGGCCGGAGAAGGTCACTGTGAACATCCCCATTCCGGGGGAAGACGCCCTGCTGTTGTGTCCGTCGACTCACAGCCCGTTCGTGGCGTTTGGATTTAAAGCCTATGAATCCCAGGGTGCCCAGATGTGGAATCTGGCGACCGGGAAACAAACGGGCGAAATCAAGGGCAAGGCGTCCATGGCGTTTAAGCGTGCGATCAGCCCCGACGGGAAATACCTGGCGATTCACGTTCTGCAGAAAGATGTTCATAACAAGTTGGAACTGTGGTCGTTTGAGTCCGGAACAATGATTGGAAGTTTCTCCGATCCCGATGCCAAGAGTATTACTGTGATGGATTTTGGTCCCGCAGAGACCCTGGTCTGTTATGCCCACACCGTCGTCAATGGAAAGCCGGTCCAGCGGTTCACGCTGTGGGACATCACCAAGGGGACAATGGTCCGGCAATTCGAACCGACCGGCCTCAACCCCTCGCACCACACGTTCAGTCCCGGGCGCCGTTATTTCGCCGCCTTCGGCGTGGACAACAAGGTACAAGTGTACGACCTGACGACCGGGAAACTGGCGGGCGCGATCAAGTTACCGCGCCAGTCGAGTTTCATTCCAGACAGTCTGCGGTTCAGTCCCGATGGAGATCAATTAGTGGCGCTGATGAGTGGCTCGGAGGAAACGCGGATCATGGTGATCGACATCAAGACCGGCAAGCACGATCCCGAACTGGACTGTGTTTTTCCCGGACATTTGTTGTCCACGATTGACGGGGGGGCGTCGTACCAGGGGCCCAAACTGGAATGCCTCCCCAATCGCACATTCCTGATCGCGGGAAGCTTGTGGGTCGATGGCGACACCGGACGTGTCGTCTGGTACTTGGACAGAGGTCCGGACAGGTACAATTCTGCCGAGCGAATCGCCGTTCCCAACGGTCTGATCGTCCGCGAAGGCTCCGACGAACAGCGGCAATTGGTGGTTTTGGAATCGCCGTCGGAGGCCATCACGGCCTCTTTGAAAGCCATCGATGCCGGGCAACCCGGGGCCGTGCGTCCCGGTCAGGCGGTGAGCCTGGCCATCAAGATTGGCAAACTGCTGCACGGAACTCCCGAGGAAACCACAGCCGCCCTGACCGAAACCCTCACGGAACGGCTGGCGGCGGTGGGGATCGAGGTCACGGACGAGCAGCCCACGGTGCTCCGCATCGAATACCAGGAGGCCCTCGGTAACACACTTCAAGAGTCGATCCGCACCAGAAACGGAAACGGCCCGCTACTAGGCGGCGTGCCCACCGGCAAGTCCGTACAAACCACGCAGGCCGCGTTGACCATGTCCTGGACACGCGACAAAGTGAAGAAGCCCCTCTGGTCCAAGATCCTCGTCGTCAATCCGACGATCCTGTTCGTGGAAGGCGAAATCACTCCGGAGAAAGCCCGCACCGCGATGTTCGACGACTTGAAAAACACGCTCCTCGCGCAGCCGATTCCCTATTTCATTCCAGACGATCAATCCCTGGTCCAACTGCCAGGCGTGTCAGTGCTGAAAGACCCCGAGGCGACCGCCGGGTCGCGCAACAAAACGCGTATCGATGCTGCAAAGAAAAGGAAGAAGAAATAGCATTCGGCTGCCGGCAGCCCCGGGCTCTTCTGAGTCAAACGCTCACAAGTCGGAAAAGGTGTCAGGAAGTGAATCCAATCTTCGGTTCCTGGCACCTTTGTTTGCAGATGGAAGAGTTCACCACGGAGACACA
>CAZQUW010000451.1:0-3603 GCA_964596215.1 uncultured Planctomicrobium sp.
TCCATACTAGCTCACGCCAGAAATGTGTCAACTCATTTCCGTCAGATCGGTTACGCTCCGGGTTGCAATTGACTTTTCCGAAAACCATTCCCAATGATTCAGAATGCCGTTGTGTTTTGAAACTACCGCCGCCGTAAAACCTGCAATCAGTTCAATCGGGCGACGCAAAACGAGATGAATTTCAACGCACCAGACCGGGGACAACGTCTGAATCAAGTGTAATGGTGCGGCCAAGCTTAAGGGCCTCCCAGCCGATGGCAGCCATCGCAGCATTATCGGTACACAGATTCAGGGGCGGGGTGAGCACCTCCACTCGCTCCTGCGTCGCCAATTTCTGCAATTCAGCCCGAAATCGACTGTTGGCTGCGACCCCTCCCCCGACACACAGGGTTCTCCGCCGGCGTTGCTGCAGCGCCTGGCGGCATTTCTGAATCAACACATCCACGACCGCTTCCTGAAAACTGGCTGCAACATCAGCAATCACTTGCGGAGTTACGGTTGCTGGGGCGCGGCGATGCGGGGGCTGCCCCTGAATCTGATACAGCACCGACGTCTTCAAGCCGCTGAAGCTGAACTCCAGGCGTGATTCATGCAGGAACGATCGCGGAAACGCGTAGGCCTTGGGATTCCCGCCCTGTGCGATCTTTTCAATCGAAGGCCCCCCGGGGTACGGCAATCCCAGCATGCTGGCAACCTTGTCGAATGCCTCACCGGCAGCGTCGTCAGTCGTCGCCCCCAGCAGTTCAAAATCGAGTGGGGCGCGGCAATCGTACAGGTTGGTGTGGCCGCCACTGACGACCAGCCCGATCGCGGGAAACACCTCGCGCCCCGCAGCCATACGGCACGCGTAGATGTGGGCTTCGATGTGATTTACGGCAACCAGCGGCAGGTCAAGAACCATGGCCAAGGTTTTGGCCGCGGTAAAGCCCACCAGCAGCGATCCGACCAGTCCCGGCTGGGTGACCACACCGATTGCGCACAGGTCCTGCAGCGTGACATTCGCCTTGTGCAGTGCCTCGTCAATGACCGGCAGCACGCGCTCCAGATGGGCACGCGCCGCGATTTCAGGCACCACTCCGCCAAACCTGGCGTGCAGTTCCTCTTGCGTGGCCACGATGCTCGACAGAATATTGAGATCACGGTCGACAATCGCTGCGGCTGTCTCGTCACACGACGATTCCAGGGTCAGCATCAAAGGGGCGCGGGAAGTCATATCAAAGTTGATTCAGCGTTTTAGCAGTGTCAGTCAGGCTGGGCCTGGCGTTGGGGAATTGGTTTCGCCCAGGATTCTCTGTTCAAGGATGCTCTGTTAAAGTGCAGTGATTCGACTGTTGATTCACATCGAAATGGATTCGCACCGACCAATGTCGCTCTCCACGCAGCCAGAATCCGAGTCTTCGCTCCCAGCTTACACACACATTCCCGGAATCACACCTCACCCGCTGGGCGATCCCCGGGGGCATTCCTTCGGCCAGGCCCACCCCGCATGCCCGCCGCCTGACTGGCAGAGCTTACCAGACTGCGAGCTCTTGCAACACGGCAGAAGACTGTTCAACGCGGGCTATTACTGGGAGGCCCACGAAGCGTGGGAAGGGGTCTGGATCGCCGCCGGACGACAGGGCCTGGTGGCCGACTACGTCAAGGGCTTGATCAAGCTGGCAGCGGCGGGTGTGAAGATACGCGAGGGGTCAGCGGTTGGTGCACAGCGGCACTTTGCGCGAGCCGAGGAGTTATTCTCGTTGACAGCAAACCGCCTTAACACCTCAAGCGACACGCTCAGTCACTTGCTTACCATGACGCGAAGCTATCGACAGGCGTTGCCCGCGTCACCGGCAGCCAACCCTGGTCAGCCAGTCCCACTTCTCGGTGAAATCTAATCGATCAACGCGACCGTGGGGCGAGTCACCTGATTGCCCCACGGTGTGCGCAAATTAAACTATTTCTCAACCGCCGCCAGGACTTTGGTCACCAGGTCCCGTTCAAAATCCTTCGGGAACTGCGTGCCGTCTCCCAGGCGAACAAACACCAGGTCGAGGCTTGGAATCACAAAACCATGATTGAAATCCTTGCCGCGGGTGATTACCAGATCGGCGGGACCGTTCGCGAGCGTCGGAAATGTCCACCACTGGGCTCCGTAGTCATGCTTCACACTGCAGGGCTTCCACGCAAAATCATAGTACGATTCAGGGACAACACGCTTGCCGGCCCAGTCCCCCTTATGCAACGCCAGGTAGCAAAAGCGGGCATGTTCGCGCGGATTGGTGTGCACGCCACTGTAGCCCTGGCTATAGGGGCCGATACTGCCGTCGCCACCGATCTTTTTCCATTCGACACTCTGCATCCCGATCGGATCGAACAGCCGCTCCTTCATGAACGGGAAGAGGTCCGTCCCCTGGGCATGCTGAAACAGCAAGACCAGGTGCGACACTCCCGAATTGCTGTAGTTAAAGACGGTTCCGGGATCACCCTTAAGCTTGGCAAACGGTGAACCGGGGGTGTGACCGAGCGACGTCTCAAAGGGCAGCTTTTCGGGAACTGGCTCAGAGCCCGTTCCCGAGGTCATGTTCAGCAGGTGTCGGACAGTGATCTCCGATTTCCGCGCATCGGGCAGCGGAAGTGATTCCGGGATCCATTCTGCGTTGCAGACCTTGGTCTCGAGCGTCAGTTTTTTGCCGTTCGGCAAAGCCCCGTTCCCAAAGTCATCCAGAATCAACCCGTAGGCGGTGCTGGTGTAGGCCTTGCTGCTGGAATAGATGTTGAAGGCCTTCCGACGATCACCGTCGCGATACCATTCACCCGCCACGTGTCCCTTGCGAATAACCAGCAAGCCAGTTGCTCCGTTCGCGGTCGTGTTGTGCTTCCAGGCGTCAGAAAGCTTGTCCCAATTGATTCCCGCCGTCTCGCGGATTCTGGCCTTCTGCTCTGCGGTCGGGTCGCCCGATGCGGGCAACAGAGTCCGCCATCCCCCCTGATCTTCCGGGGGCGGGAAATAGGACGACAGCGATGGCTTCTCCGCGGCTCCGGCAGCCAGGGTACACACGAGGAACAACCAGGCACAAAGGCCCCTTGTGACATTGCGCATTGTCCGGCTCCAGCAGAGTGAGTGACGCTATTTAACCCAAGTCCGGTCAACATACGCGCAGCAGGTTCCGGCAGTCAAGAAGGTGCAGGACTCGGACCGTAATCTTCACCGAGGCAAAGCGCATTCACTTTGATTTAACGCGTCACCTATTCGCGACACAACAGTCCATAAAGCTGTCCCCATGAAATCTTGCAATACAGCATAACCAATTTAAATCAAATCACTTACGGCGATGCCAAAAAAGTCGCACAAAGTTTGGCACGGTGTCTGCGAATTATCTTATTTCGTGAGGGGCACAGAAGAATCAACTGAGTTTGAGAGACTCCTCACCACGACGAGGCAGGTGCCATCGATCGCGAAACGACTACGAAGACGTTTTCTAATACGAGGGAGAATGCCATGAGAAAGTTCTTGATGCTGGCGGTTGTGGCGGGTGCGTTGTGCTTCGCGGGTTCCGCTTCCAAGGCCGAGGCCGGAAGCGTTTATATCGGCATCGGCGCCCCCCGGGTCGGTTACGGCTA
>CAZQUW010000452.1:0-3559 GCA_964596215.1 uncultured Planctomicrobium sp.
ATTTGCGTCGTCTCGAGACTTTCGATGGGGGACAGGTCGGGCAGAATGCTTCCCATCCGCTGGGCGAGCAGGGTCTTGCCGGTTCCCGGGCTGCCCAGCATCAGGAGGTGATGAGCCCCCGCGGCGGCGACGGTGACGGCGCGCTTGGATAACTCCTGCCCCTTCACGTCGCAGTAGTCGATGTCGTAACGACCGAATTGTTCGACAACTTTGCCCCGTTGAAATTCGACGGGTTCCAGCGGCAGTTGACCGGAGAAGTAGCCGACGGCCTCGGCCAGCGACGCGACCGCGATGACTTCGATCCCTTCGACGACGGCGGCCTCCTGCCCATTAGCGGCCGGAACGACCAGTCCTTTGCGGCCCTGGTCGCGGGCGGCGATGGCCATGGAGAGGGCCCCTTTGGCCGGGCGCAGGCTGCCATCCAGGGCCAGTTCACCGACCGCGGAATGGGTGGCGAACTTTTCGCCGATGATCTGATTGCTGGCGGCGAGCAGCCCCAGCGCAATGGGCAGGTCAAACGAGGCTGCATCTTTCGGCAGATCGGCCGGGCTGAGATTGATCACGACGTGATCCATCGGGCGTTGATAGCCACTGTTGGCCAGGGCCCGTTCGATGCGGTGGATACTCTCTTTGACCGCGGCCTCGGCCAGGCCGACCAGGGTGGTTTTCGGCAGCGCTCCCGGTGAGATATCCACCTCAACTTCGACTGGCGCGGCCTGGATGCCGAACAGGGAATAGGTGGCAAGTTTTGCGAGCATGGGGGGCCTGAGTGGGGGTGATGTCACCAAGAACGCGAGTCCATTAGAACCGTCGACTAATACGTTCGCAAGGTTCGCCCTGCCGTGAGGGGTGACAAAACGATTTGCCGGGCGGCGGGAACAACCTGTCGCGTGCAGTCTGTTATTTCATGCCGTTTTCAGTAAGATATGCACCGAAGTTGATTGGTCTTATTCTTCCACGCTGCAGAAAACGTCTGTGTTCCCGGGGGCGATCCTGCACCCCGGGCGGCAGGCGGATTCCGTTGCCCTACGGAGCCACTCTGATGCCTGTCGAGCCCGCGCAGCAGTTCCTGCAATTCATGAAGCACCGTGCCGCCGAATTGCGAGCGGCCGATACGTTGCCCCACAGCGTCGAGGAATGGCACACGCGCAAGCAGCAATTGCGTGAGAACCTCGTGAAATCATGGGGTGGCTTCCCGGCCGAACCGTGTGACCTGCAGGCCAGGGTTCTCGGAGAATTCAAACGGGATGGTTACCGGGTCGAAAAGATCATCTTTCAAACTCGGCCGGGCGTGTGGATGACGGCCAATGCTTATATCCCCGATGGCGACGGCAAGCGGCCGGCGGTGTTGAATGTGCACGGCCACTGGAAGGGGGCCAAGCAGGACCCGGTCGTGCAGTCGCGGTGCCTGGGGCTGGTGAAGCTGGGCTTTTTTGTACTGGCGGTGGATGCGTTCGGGGCCGGTGAGCGTGGGTTGTCGAAGAACCTGGGCGAATACCACGGCGAAATGGTCGCCGCGACGTTGATGCCGGTCGGCCTGCCGCTGTCGGGATTGCAGGTCTATGAAAATATGCGGGCGGTCGACTATCTGTTGACGCGGCCCGAAGTTGACGGCACCCGGTTGGGAATTACCGGGGCGAGCGGCGGCGGCAATCAGACGATGTACGCCGGGGCGTACGACGAACGTTTCAAGGCGGTCGTGCCGGTCTGTTCGGTCGGCAACTATCAGGCCTATATCGGCGCGGCGTCGTGCATGTGCGAAGTGGTGCCGAATGGGCTGACCTATACCGAAGAGTCGGGGTTGTTGTCGCTGGTCGCACCGCGGGCCCTGATGGTCATCAATGCGACCAGGGATGCGTTTCAATTCTCTGTGGGTGAGGCCCAGAAATCGATTGCGGTGGCGCAGCATGTGTTTCGCCTGTATGGCAAAGCCGGCAACATCAGCCACGACATTTTTGAATCGCCCCACGACTATGGCAAGGCGATGCGTGAAGCCATGTATGGCTGGATGACGCTGCATCTGAAGGGGGAAGGGCTGGGCAATCCGATTCCCGAGCCGGCGATTCAACCCGAAGACCCCGAGACGCTGCGCTGCTTTCCCGGGGAGACTCGTCCCGATGATTACGTGACGCTGCCCAAGTTTGCCGCGGCCGAAGGCCGGAAGCTCAATGCCCGCTGGGCAGCGGACCAGCCGGCCCACAAGGAACATTGGGACGCGACGGCCGAACGCCTGCAGCACACTCTGGCGAACAAAGTGCTGGGGGGCTGGCCACAAAGGACCGAGCTCCGGCTGCAGGTGACCAAGTCGCCGGATGGCAAGATCACGACGTACAAGATGGAGACGGAGCCGGGGGTCGAAGTCACCGCGACCCATTTTGACGGCACATTAAAAGAAGGGAAATTGGCGATCATCCTGGATCTGGAAGGGGTCGCGCATGCCGAGGCTGTCCCCCTGGTTAAGGGCCTGGCGGAGCAAGGGTGGGACCGCCTGGTCGTGGAAGTCCGGGGAACCGGTAAATATGCCGTGGCGGGAGACAAGATTGGCCGTGCTCCGGATCACAATTCGTGTGAGTGGGCCTTGTGGACCGGGCGGCCGCTGCTGGGGCAATGGATCTGGGACGTTCGCCGAATCATCGATGGACTGACCGAGGCGCATCCGGAAATGATGGTGCAGCCGACGTTGATTGGCGTGGGATCGGCGGGGGTCGTGGCCCTGGGAACGGCGATCTATGCCCGTAAGATTCCAAGTGTCGTCCTGGTCGATCCGCTGGCCAGCTATGTCAGCGATCAGCCATATCAACAACAGTGGATGGGAATTATGGCCCCGCGAATCCTCCGGGACGTAGGCGATATGGCCCAGCTGGCCGCGTTGGTGGCACCGCGCAAACTGGTGCTGGTCGGGGGTGTCGACGGTGGCGGAACGGCCCTGCCGGGCGCGGCGCTGGAGCAAAGTTTTGCCTACTCGCGTAAAATATATGGTTTGCTGGGGGCGGAGAAACAATTTGCGCTGGCCAATTCTGAAACAGCGGTCAAATTGGTCAGCGGCTGACCCGGAATCCCGGAAAATGTCGCGGTTTTTCTGGACAATGGTGAAATGTTTCGGATGATGCTAAGCGGCAGAGTAGGGTTGGGGAGTGCCAGGATCCAGCCACGGGACGGTACAACGCATGTGTCGAGTTCTCCTGGTCGATTTGGGGCCTGAATTATCCCCGCGTGTGGATCGGACACTGAAAAGTGCGGGGTACCAGACGGCAGTCGTCGATAGCGGAAAAGAGGCCGTCGAGGCGTTGGCCTTGAGTCAAATTGACTCGTGGGCGATACTACTTACCCCTCAGTCCGAGGGGTTCGAGCTGGTTGAGCTGGTTAAAGAGACTCACCCCTGCTCGTTGATTGTCGTCACAACGGAACATGATCGTGATGAGGTAACGACTGCAGCGCTCAATCGCGGAGCGGTGAGTTACATTCCTGGTCGGAGGTTGGAGGACAGCTTGCTCCGCACTCTACGCAGTGTTACGGGTTTGACGATTCGAACAGATCACAGGCACCATGATCTCATGGA
>CAZQUW010000453.1:0-3542 GCA_964596215.1 uncultured Planctomicrobium sp.
TACCATACGGCGCCATCGCCCGCAGATCGGCCTGTGCGGCAGCCACATCCGGCACGACAACCGGCCGGCCGCCGACCGACGTCACCAGGTCCAGGAACTGCTGCATCTTATCGGGATAAGTAATCCAGGGACCATCCAGCGACGGCAATTCCGTCCTGGGCACCGCACTCCGCCGAATGGCTCCCAGGATCTCCTGTTTCGAATCCATGAAAAACACATCTTTCGATTGCTATCTGAATGACCACGAACCATCCACTCGCGCTGCGGGCTGGTATCACCCGGGCTAGCTCGAAACTTTCGCCGACACATTCCCCGTGGTCAGCAACTCAATCAGCCGCAGATTCCCCTCGGGAAACCGATAGTCCTTCAGATCCGCCTGCGCCACCCAATGGAAGGCCTGATGACCTGCCGCCACATCGGTCGAGTTCGTCGGGTGGCACAACCAGAAATGGAGATCGACGGTACCGTGGGCATACTGATACGCCGCATTCAACAGCAAGCGCGCGGGGGTCACGGCCAGCCCTGATTCTTCAAAACATTCACGGCAGGCACAATCCGCGGGGCGCTCATTCGGCAGGCATTTGCCGCCGGGGAACTCGGCATAACCCGCCAGGGGAACCTGCTCTCCCCGGATCCCCACCAGATATTTCCCCTGATATTCGACCACCGCCACGCCAATCGGCTGGGTTTCACGCGTCATATTCAATGCATTCCGGCTGACATTTCGATTTACACCCCGCAGATCTCTCGAAATCGGGCAGCTTTAGCAGGTTAGAGCCAACGATCAGACTTGGCAAGTGGCTCAACTCCGCCAGAATGAGAGACGTTGCTCGCTCCATGATCGAAACGCCTCCGCAGTATCAAGTGCTCTGCAACAACCGGCCCGGCAAGAACATCAATCACAGAATCGTCACGACTCAGAGAGTCAGGCTGCCAACATGCTCCCACCGAACTGCGATATGGCCTTCAAGGAATGGGCCGCGATCTGCGAAGCCCTGGCTCTCGGACAGCAGACCATCATCCTCCGCAAAGGAGGCATCCACGAAGGCCGCAGCGGATTTCGCGTCGCCCATCGCCACTTCTGGCTCTTCCCCACCTATCTCCATCAGGAGGAAGACCGCGATAAACTCGTCCCCGAAGCTTGGCCCAGCCTGCAATCGACGCTGGCGAACCGCCCGGCTGATGATCGCATTCCCCTGCAATTGCTGGCCGAAGTCACCGATGTCGTCGAGTTGCACCAGGAACACCAGTTGCCACGACTTGCGGGCTGGCACTGGTGGTCCCCCCGGACGATCACCGAACGCTTCCACTACCGCCAGCCGGGACTGTTTCTGCTGCTCGTCAGAATTTACAAATCGGTAACAATTGCCGAAATCCCCAATTCGCCCCATTTCGCCGGTTGCCGCAGTTGGGTCGATCTACCGCAGCCGATATCAACTGCCGGTCTTACGCCAGTCATCCCGGAGGGCCCTTTTCAAGACCTGCGCAGCAAGATTCTTACCGCTACCGGTTCAAACCAGGTGTAGGCTTTACTGGCGGCAGCCGCGAAAACTGGCGGAATGGCATTTTCGTGACGGCCGGCTCAGATTGTGCATCCGAACTTGCGGGAAAAAGTCAGATCGACCGGATCGAATTCGGCCGATAGTCCTACAGAGCGCCCGCGTGACACAACCTGCCAGACAACTCGGATTGACGATTTCCTGCCGAACTGATATCCCCTCGCCCCGCTTCCGGTACCCACGCCAGCAGCCAACGAGGGACATCACCATCGCAAATTGCAGACATCAGCAGTAAGGGGCATGGGGTGCAGTCTTTATTAGACAGTCAGAGCGCCAAGACGGAGCCCGGTACGCGCCTTTCCACAGGCCGCGGTGGGCGGATGCTCCGTTGCGGACTTCTTCTGATCACATTACTGGCGTTGGGGTTAAGTGGCATCGCGATTGCCGCCGAAGGCTACCGGCCGATACGCCGGGAAGCGTTTCCGGCCCGCTCGGAACCACGCGACGACGATCCCGCCGAACTGTCGGATCAACCGCGCAACGATCCCCCAGCCCGCCGCTATGCCCCCGTTCGCCCCCAGCGCCAACCCACTGACGCTGAACCAGAACACAATCCCACCCAGGATCCCTTCGCGCAGAATCCCCCCGAAGCTGCGCCCGAACGGTCAACCGACGAGCCTGATGACTCCGAAGATCACGATTCCCGCTGGCAGGAGGCTGCGACGCGCACCCCGGCCCGCCGGCCTCTCAGATCGACTGCCCCGCGGGATACCGAGGTCACGCCTGACGAAGGAGATAATGTCATCGGCCTGGTCGCGGATGATGGCGGACCGATCGCCGAACTGTTGCTCCATTACGCGGTCAACAGCGAAGGTGAGCTCGGAGCCCCCTTCTACGATCTCTTCCAGCACCTTGGCCCCAATGTCCGGCTGCAGGTCTGCTGCCCGAACGAAGCCTCGGTAGAAGCCTTCAGTCAGCGCTGGGGTGCTGCGGCAAGTGCCAATGGTCGCCAGGTCCAGGTCGTGAATGTGAATCGCCCGATCACCGTCTGGGCTCGCGATCGCCGCATTTGCCGGCAAACGCCCGACGGCCGCCCGGGCCCCTGTTTCGTGCCCACCGCCCATTTCAGCTACGATCCCGAAAAGCAGAATGATCTCGTCCTCTCTTCACTCCTCTGGCAGACGGGCCTGGTGCCAGGGGTCGCGCTCAATTCCTTCCACCTGGAGGGTGGCAATGTCGTCTCCAATCGACGGCAAGTCTTCATCGGCGCGAATGCCTTTGACGACAACGTCCACCGTTTCCGCTCGGAAGCGGCCATGTTCGCTGAACTGTCGAAGATCTTCGGAAGACCAGCCGTCGCGATCAAAGCCCGCGACGGTCAGACCCCCTGGATCCATACCGACATGTACCTGACGCCGATCGACTCCCGAACCATCCTGGTCTCCAGTCCTTCGGAAGGGGCCCGCCTGCTGGAGGGTCAGACCAGCGTCAGCATCCCCCATCGCGACCGCCAGGTGCAGGTCGAATTTGATGCCCTCGCCCCCGATTCGCTGCGCCAGACACAGTTTGACGATGTCGCGCAACAGCTGACAAATATGGGCTATCAAGTCATCCGCGTCCCGTCTCTGATCAATGTCGAGAAGGACTGGATGGTCACCTACAACAACGTCTTGATGGACTACCAGAACGGCCAGCGAGTCGTCCTGATGCCGATCTATCACATCCCGGAACTCGACCACGCCGCGGCCCAGATTTACCGGGCCCTGGGCTTCGAGGTCCGTCCCGTTGACGTTTCCCCGATCTTCCAGCTGGGCGGAGCCATCCGCTGCCTGGCCAACGTGACGCGCCGCTTGCCGTACGAAACGCGGCTGCAGCCCCGCGTCGCCACCGCGGCCGGCCGCCTGCAGGTCTATTCAGTCGATCCGCACGCCAATCGGGCCCGCGAAGCGCGACCCCGCCGCGAACGCCGACCCCTGCCCCCCAGCCTCCGAGAAGGCCCCCAGGCCGCTCTCCACCAACCAGTCGATCCGGGTCAGTAGATCA
>CAZQUW010000454.1:0-3526 GCA_964596215.1 uncultured Planctomicrobium sp.
CGAGCCCAACTCTATGACCGGGCCTTAACAGCGGATGAGATCCAGGCGACATCGCAGTCCGCGCCGTATTTTGTTACTGAAACCCAGGTGCTGGCGGCGATCAGTGAGGCCGACCGGGCGACGGTCGCGCATGAACGGCAGCAGATACGGGCCCTGGAGCTGGAGATCGAATCAGTGGGGCCGGTCCCGGAGCGCGGCGACCAACGGGCCGCATGGAGGGAACTGGCCCAGACGCTGTTTACGTTTAAAGAGTTCCTCTATGTGAAATAGTTTCCGTCGTGAAATAGTATCGGGCACCCGCTGCACATGAGTGTTAATGGCAGGATGAATAGTAACGTCGTGTTGCCTTGGCCTCGGATCTTACGGTGCAGAATCATTGTGATCGACAAGTATGACCGAGCAGGACCGCATCCAGCTCATCAGCAACGAGACTACTGCTCGTTGACTTAACGTTTTTCAGGAACTCGCGATGCTGAACTCCTTAAATTCAAATCAACCGCTCACCCGTCGGCAGCTGCTGCAATCTAGCTCTACCGGGTTTGGTGCGTTGGCTTTGGCTGGTTTGATGGCCCACGAGGGGCTCGCCGTGTCGACGGCGCTCCCGGTGGGAGCCGCCTTAAAGAAGACGCACCATGTTCCGCACGCCAGGCATGTCATCTTCTGCTTTATGTCCGGGGGGGTCTCCCATGTCGATTCGTTCGACCCCAAGCCACGACTGCAGAAGGATCATGGCAAGCCGATGCCGGTGAAGATTGAACGCACCATGTTCAATAACAACGGCAACATCATGGGGAGCCCGTTCGAATTCACGCCTTCGGGCAAGAGCGGGATTCCTGTCAGCAGTATGTTTCCGCATATTGCGCAAGTCGTCGACGAACTGGCCATCGTCCGTTCGATGACCTCGGCACTCAGCGAACATGCGCAGGCCAATTTCTTCATGCATACGGGATTCCCCATCATGGGTTATCCGAGCGCGGGGGCGTGGGCGGCATACGGTCTGGGGACGGAAAATCGGGACCTGCCGGGTTATGTCGTGCTGCAAAGTGGCGGAGCCGTGGCGCCGCATGGTGGGGTGAGTCTTTTTAGTAACGGCTTCCTGCCCAGTCAGCACCAGGGATCAATTCTAAAAGCGGATCAACAGGAAGCGATTCGCAATATTCGTCCGCGAGATTCTCGGGCTGCGCAGCGTACCCGTCTGGAGTTTATCAAACAGTTCGATCAGCCGTTTTTGAAGTCCACAGCCGACGATCAGGAAGTCGAAGCAGCCATTCAAAACTATGAGACGGCCTTCCGCATGCAAAGTGCCGTACCGGAACTGTGCGATATTTCGGGTGAGACGCAAGAGACGCAGAAGCTGTATGGGCTGGACTCACCGGTGCCGGAGAAGGCGGCGTATGCTCGCCAATGCCTGCTGGCACGCAGGCTGGTAGAGCGTGGCGTCCGCTTTATTGAACTGAGTTGCCTGACGCAGAACATCGGCGCGGGGGGAGCCGCCAACCCGTGGGATCAACATGGAGCCTTGAAAGCCGGACATGGGGCGATGGCGTTGCAGGTAGATCAACCGATTGCGGCGCTCATCGCGGATCTGCGGGCACGAGGCTTGCTCGATGAAACTCTGATCGTCTGGGCCGGTGAGTTTGGGCGCACTCCCTTCTCGCAAGGCAGCGATGGGCGCGATCATAATCCGTACGGCTTCAGCGTCTGGATGGCGGGTGGCGGCGTGAAGCCGGGGATCGTCTATGGGGCAACCGACGAACTGGGCTATTACGCCGTCGAGAACAAGTGCACGGTCTATGACCTGTGGGCGACCGTCCTGCATCAGCTGGGCATTGATCATGAAGAACTGACCTACCGGTACGGCGGGCGTGACTTCCGACTGACGGACGTCCATGGTCGCGTGATTCACGAGATCCTGGCGTGAGTTCAATCTGCACCCCACTCGGTCAGCTTTACTCGCAGTCGAACCGGTAATACCATACGCACGAGTGTGCTGGTCGCACCGCGAATGAACATCCCGGAACTCTGATTGGAAGGAAGATGCTAATGCGCCGCTATTTCTCAGCCTTGGTGATGTCAGTTGCAGTCGGAATGAGCGTGTGTGCGGTTGGACAGACCGCCTGCGCCGCAGACGATTACACGTTCGATCTGGTCCATTCTTCGGTCAGCTTCAAGGCCCGTCACCTCGACATCAGCTGGATTCATGGCCGGTTTAACGAGGTCAGTGGCAAGTTCTCGCTGGACCGCGAAGATGCCACCAAGTCCACTTTTGAATTGTCGATCAAGGCCGATAGTGTCGATACCGGCAATAAGGCCCGCGACGAACACCTGCGGCAGCCCGACTACTTTGACGCGAAGCAGTTCCCCACGCTCGATTTCAAGAGCACCAGCGTCAAGGCGATCAAGGGTGGCTACGAAGTGACCGGCGACTTCACCATGCATGGCGTCACCAAGAAGGTCACGATTTCCCTGGACGGTGGCAAAGAGATTGAATGGAAAGGGACGAAGCGAGTCGGCTTCTCAACCAGCCTGGCATTGAAGCGCAGCGACTACGGATTTGACAAGACGCAGATTGGGCCGATCGGTGACGAAGCTTTGATCTACATCGATTTTGAAGGGACGCGTAAATAACGGATGCCCGATCCGGTTCTGTATACGCAAGGTATGGCCGTGGCCGCAGTCGTCAGCGTCCTCTGTACGCTGGCGATCGGCCGGTTGCGGTCTTCGGCTGTCGTCAGCGGGGTCAAACTGGCTTGTACCCTGGGCCTGGCATTGGGGTTGATCGCGGGCTATCGCTGCCTGAATGTGCGGTTTGCCTGGCCTCCCGTGAATGGCCTGGGTCGTTTCTTAACTGTCGTGCTGCCCGCCGTGGTCGGAATCGAACTGCTGGCGTGCTGGCCGCGAGTGTCGCCGCGAATTATCGGGTGCCTGCGGGCTGCGGTGATCGTGAGTTGCGGCAGAATCTTGCTGCACGGGTCTGTCTATCTGGGCGGACCCGGAAGCCAGTGGACGATGTCCGAGCTGCTGCTCTGGCTGGTTGCGAGCAGTGCCATCCTTGGACTGGTCTGGTGGTTGATGTACAGCCTGGCGTGCCAGTCCTCGGGGACGTCACTGCTGCTGTCGATCGCCATGGGGGCACAGGCTGCGGCAATCATCATCATGCTGGCCGGTTATGTCACGGGGGGAGCCGCCGCGTTGCCCCTCACCGCGGCCTTATTGGGAGTGGCGATTGTCGCGTCTCGGTTTCCATTCCCGGCCGCAACTGTCGGTGCTGTGGGGATCGGCGTCGTGGGCCTGTTTGGTCTCCTGTTCGTCGGCAGGTTTTTTGGAGGCCTGACCTCAGTTCAGGCGCTGACGATTTTTCTCGCACCGTTACTCTGCTGGGTGACGGAGGCGCCGGCGTTGCGTCGCCAGCATCCTCGGCACCGCGCATTGCTCCGTCTGTTACTGGTGGCCATCCCCTTGATGGTTGTGCTCGTGCTTGCCAAACAGGCGTTCGACCGTGATACCGCGCCGTTGCTGGGAGCCT
>CAZQUW010000455.1:0-1643 GCA_964596215.1 uncultured Planctomicrobium sp.
GTGGAACGCTCTGCGTGTCCAGCAATGAAAACAGGCTGCCCCGGCTGCTCTGTGAGCGGCCGGGGACAGCCTGGTTTTGATCGGCGACTGACTGGTGCTTACCGTACGAAATTCAAACCGGGATCGGTCGGGTCGCCGCCGGTCAGCTTGAAGACGAAGCGATTCGCAGCGAGCGGAATGATCTGGCCGACCATCGCCGGCTGGCCGTTCTGCTGCAAGACCAGCACGCTGTCGGCAACCGTGTAGGTGCCGTCAAACTCTTGTGTCCGGCCACCCTGGGCGAAGTGCCAGTGGTATGTGCCGTCGCGGTCCAGGGTCATGTTGAACTGCGAACCGTCGAACCGCTTGGCATTCCAGCTGCCGATCAGATACCGGATGTCGATTGGCTGGTTGATCGGTTGCAACTGAGCCACCTGCTGCCCGGAATTCCAGGCCTGGCCCGTCAGCGAACTCAACAATTGAGCCGACAGGGTATCATTCGGGTTGCTCGCCAGAACCTGGCGATACATTTCGGTGGCGGCATCGGCGTAGCCGGCCGTCATGTAATGGTAGGCCAGGACAAAGCGTGCATTTGCGGCGTTGGGGTTGCGGTTACAGAAGTTTTCCAGGTTGCGGAGCTGGGCCGTGTAGATGTTGGCATTGGGATACAGGCCGATCATCGTGGTCCAGTCCCAACCGGGACCGGAGGACAAGACGGCATAGATGCCACCGGCGGCCGAGCTGTAGTCTCCGCGGGCGAACAGCACCAGCGACCGGAATTCGTGCAGCACGGTATCTCCGGGCAAGGCGGCAATGGCCCGCTCGACCTGACGCTGGGCGTCGTCCAGATCACCC
Organism: uncultured Planctomicrobium sp.; assembly: GCA_964596215.1. Lineage (GTDB taxonomy): Bacteria > Planctomycetota > Planctomycetia > Planctomycetales > Planctomycetaceae > JAKFVC01. The sequence continues at coordinate 835 of CAZQUW010000455.1, forward strand.
GCAAAGAAGGCGGCCCGGGCGGTCGCGAAAATCTGCAGGGCCTGCTGCCGGGGCATTCCACCCACCACCTGCGGGGCAAATCCATCGGCATCAACCGTGATATTGCTGGCCATGATCGGCTGCGAGTAATTGAGATATGCCGGACCACGCGAGTTTCGCACGTAGTAGGGATTGGAGTATGACCAATACCCGTATTGCCACGGCGAGGACGCGTAAGCGCCGGAGGGCTTGCCGTTGCCCCAGTTCCATCCGCGCCACGCATACGGGCTGTACCGCGAGGACCGATTGCGGCTGTTCCAGTCTCCATGGTACCAGCCACCGTCGTAGTAACTCGGACGGTGCGCCACATAGGGGTTGCCGTTGTTCCCGTACCGGGGCCCATTATCTACCGGCGGGTAACGGTAATCATTCGGCTGGCGATCGTAGTACGGCTGGTTGACTGTGGAAGGGGGCCGTGTGTTGGAAGGGTTGGTGGTCGGCTGGTAGTAGCCCGGATTGGGCTGGGTGAACCCGCCACCAAATCCCGAGCCCTGGTAGCCATAGTCGTTGTTGTAGGTGGTGCTGGACGGACGATAGCCGTAGCCGGAATAGTAAGAATTATAACTCGAGTACGGACGCGTCCCCGAATACCCGCTAGTGGTCGGGTAGGTAGAGGGATACGTTGACGGGCCATAGTAGGACGAGTTCCCGTAGGTACTCGGGCCATACGTACCGCCCGGACCGGCAATCGCCGGGGAGACCAGTGACAGACACAACATGGTGCCGCTCACCAGTGCAGTGCAGAATAATTTCATGGAATCAACCTTATG
>CAZQUW010000455.1:1743-3519 GCA_964596215.1 uncultured Planctomicrobium sp.
TTACTTCTTCGGGAACATCGGCTCGGGGGGCTTGCGGACGATCGGCACCGGTTCGCGGTCGGGCTGCAACTCGCCACCCACGACGCGGTCGCGTACCTGGTAGGTGGCATGATCATCGCTGAGCCGTGTCAGGACGTTGGTTGACGAACGCAGCTGGCCGTCGGCCATGACGCCGGTCATCTTGATGACCCAGCGATTACCCGAGCGGCTCCACAGGCCCTGGTTGAATCCCCCGACGGAATCGAAGGTCCACGAACGCAGCTGGCGCGCTTCGGGGTCCCAGCCAATCCGTTGCAGGCCTTCGACCGGCGGTTGTCCTTCGCGTTTCACTTCGTAGCGGCTCATCAGGTAGCGGTTGTCTTTCGACCAGTGATACTTGGTATGCACGGTGGTCGAGGAGTTTTCATCCACCCATTCACCGACCAGCCACGCCAGTTGCTGGAGTTGTTGTTCGGCGGTCGGGGGAGGGGGCGGCCAGTCGCGGGCGCTGGCCACCAGCCAGGCTCCGTCGTGCTTCACATGGGTAATGGTGTAGCGGTCGATGTGCGGCGCGGAATGCTCACCTTCGGCCCCGCCACCGGTCATGGTCGAAAAACCTTCTTCGACAGCCAGTCCCGAACTCAAGAAGCGGATCGTGTGGATCTCAAGGTGCAGGTTGACCTTGGGATTATCGGTAAAGAGCTTGGCAAACAGGTCATGGATGTGCGAATTGCCGCGCGTGACATGCCCGACCTGGTTTTCCAGTTCCGCGAGATCGGTGAAATGGGCGGCGACCGCCTTGGCATCGTGTGCGTTGAAGGCGTCGGCGAATCCCTTGATTGCTGCCTGCACGGCGAGCTCATCCGCGGAAGGCTCGACCTTTTCCTCGGGGGTCTTGGGCTCGGGCTTGATAAAGGTGACGCCGGTCAGCGGCACTGACGGTGCTGCGGCTGGCTTGTCAGCAGGCTTATCGCCCGGCTGAGCCGCTGCAGGTTCGGCTTTTTCCGGCTGCGCTGCGGGTTTTTCGGCCGGTTTTTCAACGGGTTTCTCTACCGGCTTCTCAGCACCCTTTTCCGCACTGTTTTCCGAGGCACTTTTTGCGGGCTGGGCCGCTGCTTCCTGGCCGTTGCAAGGGATCGCTGCGACGATCATGACGCCCCACGTCAGACCGACCAATCCGTAGATTGACGATTTCCTGGCTGTTGTACTTCCCTGACTGAACATTCTGGATCTCCCCTCCATGTGTTGGGGCCATCGCCGGGGCTTCCGTTAAGCCTGACGAGGACCACTCTCCTCCGCCCACTTGCGGCGGCATGATAGCGACTTTAATGAATTTGCTGAATTCCAGTTTTTGGCAGGAAGTGCGGAATTGGTAAAGTTTAATGCGTGTGGGTGGGGAGGGTTTTTACTGCAGGGAGACACGGGGTGGTGGGGCCTGAATCGGGCCGTTTTCACGCCCGTAGGATGGCCGCCCTCGGCCGTCCCTCCTTCGAATTAACGTTCAGAGCACCGGCAAGAATATTTGTCTGACCGCGTTTCGTAATTCGCAGCAAACCCAGAACACAGACGGCCGACGGCGGCCATCCTACGGGATGAAGGTGTGCCACGTTCGTCGGTGGTTCTTGCCGCCCAGTTCGGGGGCGCTCATGCCTTCTTGAAGTTGTGGAAGTGACAGTACGGTAATGGGTTGCGGCAATTCAAATGCCGGGCGACGAGGCGACGTGGGGTTTTGGCCGGTTGGTTTGAGTGGTGGTACAAGAGGAGGTGGGGAAATGACGAATGTCGAGAGCCGAACGT
>CAZQUW010000456.1:0-3517 GCA_964596215.1 uncultured Planctomicrobium sp.
GGCACAGCAATCGGGCAAGATCCTGTCGCCAGACAGATCATCTTCGGGTCAGTTCCGAGTCAGTTGGATTTCGACCATCGTCAGTCCGCTCTTCCGGCCTGAAAAAATCTCATTCTTGCGCTAAAGAACTCGTCTTGCTGAGATCTTACGATTCGGTTATTCCTACCGAGCCTCGGACCGCCGGGGGGTGAGTTGGCTCGACAGAGTCTTGATGAAATCGGAGTGCTGAACTCGGATTTCGACCAGATTCCGGCCCGGTAGTGACCTGCCAATCACGACTTCCGGTCCGCAGCCCAAACCAACCCACCACAGAATTTGCCGTACGTAATCCTCGATGAGAACCTCGTGGTCGCGAAACCTGTTTTGCGATCGTCTCCTTGCGGGCTGCGTATGGAACCAACGTCGTCGGGCGTTCGCCCACCATCCGATTTTCCACAACCCTCAATCCCCCACAGAGCTTATGATTGGTGTCCCCTCCGACACCCGCGAGCCTGCCGTGATTCACCCTCGAACGGGACTTCGTTCGGGCTGGTGGGGATTGGCATTGGCGCTGACCGGGCTAATGTGGTGTGCTGCTCCGCCTTTCGGCTGGAGAACGGTCACCTTCGCGCAGTCCGACGAGGCTGAAGCTGACTCCGCGCCGGAAGTGCGTGAGCGAAATGCGCCGAAGCGTCCGGTGTTTGGCGACGAAAGTCCGGAACCCTGGGAAGTCATCACCAGCCCGCAGGATGCCGAATCGGATACCCCCATTGCCAAGATTGTCATCGAAGGCAATGTGTCCATCCCCGATGCCAGTATCCTAAAGATTGTCAAAACCCGTCGCGGTCGCCCGGCCACTGCCAAGGGGGTGCGAGACGACGTCCGAGCTCTGTTTGAAACCCGCTGGTTTACCGAGGTGACCCCGATTTATCGGAAAACCGAGGAGGGGATCATCTTGGTGTTCCGCGTCTTCGAACGTCCGATCCTCGAGAACATCACCTACATCGGCAATAAGAAGATCAAGACCCGCTATCTGGAAGGTGTGACCGGTCTGCGCAAAGGCGGGGCCTTCAGTGTCAGCTCCAATAAAGATGCGGCCAAGGGCATCGAACGTTACTACGTCGAGAAGGGCTATCACTTCGCCAAAGTCAGCCTGGAAAAGGGGCACTCTGAAGATGATCGTGAAGTCATCTTCCGCATTGACGAAGGGGCCAAAACGGTCGTCGTCGCCCGCGAATTCGAAGGCAACTCGTTCTTCAGCTCCAGCCTGCTGGCCACAAAACTGAAGACCACCGTCCGGATCCTGCCGTATGTCGGTGGCAAGTATCAACCCACAGACTTGGAAGACGACGTCGCCGCACTCCGCGAGTACTACAACAAGCTCGGGTTCTTTGATGTGAAGATTTCCGGAAAACCGGAATTCAGCGCCGACAAGTCGACCGTCAAGATGCGCTACACCATTGTGGAAGGAACCCGCTTCAAGGTCGGCGAGATCGTCGTACAAGGCAACCAGGTGTTGTCGACCGAGACGCTCCGTAAGGACTTTACGCTGGCGGAAAACGAATACTTCAATGCTGACAAGCTGAATCGCGACGTGGATGGCATGACGGGAAAATACGGCGAAATGGGCCGCCTGTTTGCCGAAGTGAATGCCGCACCGATCTTCTCCCAGGATCGCCCGGGAGTTGTCGACGTCCGGTATCGCATCGACGAAGACAAGGTCTATCGAATCCGCCGCATCGATCCCGTCATCAATGGCGGCAGCGGTTCAGCGTCGCACACCAAGGACACGGTCGTCTTGAACTCGATGTTCGTGGCTCCCGGTGATCTGGCCAATAAGAAACTGATCGATAAGAGTCGCCGCCGCCTGCAGGGTCTGTCAATTTTTGACAGCAATGTCCAGGCCGGAACCGCGCCCAAGATTGATATTCGTCCCGTGCTGAATATGGGCAGCCGCCCCAGTACGAATGACGTGGCTCGTGCGCAAGCGTTCGACGATGAAGAGGCGCCCGTGCAACGTGCTTCCAAGCCGATTGCACCGACGTACCCCTTTCCCATCTTCGAACGCGAGAAGGTCTTGAAATCGGCCGAAGAAGCGGTGCCCGACAAGGAGCAGCAGGAATACGACGATCTGCAAACGCGGCGGAGTACTCGCGAGACACTGCAGCGGCTGTTCAACGAACCGGTCACGGCACAGTATGACCCGGAGGCTGCCGCGGCTGAAGAAGAGACGATTATCCGGGCCCAGGGCCCCGCATTGGATTACAACACTCCAGGGCAGAATCCCCTGTTTAACAACTCGCCGCAGGGTAACCCTTATGGAAATTCCAATGTGAATCCGGCCCCCGATGCGGGATGGGTCGATCTGATCCCCGAAGTGACGGAAACCCAGACGGGGCGCATCAGCTTCGGTGTTGGTATCAATAGCGATGCGGGTTTCCTCGGAAACGCCATTATCGATGAATCCAATTTCGATATTCTGCGTGTTCCGACCAGTTTCCGCGACATCACGAACGGCACCGCGTTCCGCGGTGGCGGTCAACAGTTCCGTTTGGAAGCGGTCCCCGGTAATGAAGTCAGCCGCTACCTGGCGAGCTGGCGCGACCCGTTCTTCCTCGATACGAACTACAGCCTCGGTGTGAGTGGCTTCTACTACACCCGTATCTTCGAGTACTGGAACGAAACGCGTACGGGCGGCAAGATCACCGTCGGCCGGCAGATCAACAATTTCCTGTCGGGTCAGTTCTCATTGCGGCTGGAAGATGTGGATGTTTACGGAGCCCCCAATAACCCGCCGGCCCTGTTGACCCAGGCCCTGGGACACAGTTTGCTGTCGACTGCCCGTGTCGGACTGATTCACGATACCCGCGACAGTGCGTTTCTGCCGACGGAAGGTCACTACCTGGAAGCCGCTTACGAGCAGGCATTTGGCGACTTCAGCTATCCGCGAGTCGACCTGACGGCTCGTCAGTACCGGACGATGTACCAGCGGCCCGATGGGGAAGGCCGGCACATTCTGGCCCTCAACGGTCAATTGTCCTACACCGGTGATGACACGCCGATTTACGAACGCCTGTTTGCCGGTGGTTTTTCCAGCTTCCGCGGTTTCCAGTTCCGTGGTGTGACCCCGGTCGAGAACGGTGTCGGCGTCGGTGGTCAGTGGATGGCCCTGGGGAGTGCGGAATACATATTCCCGCTGACTGCATCTGAAGCAGTCCGTGGCGTAGTGTTCTCCGACTTCGGTACCGTCGAGGATACTGTCGCGTTCCACGACTTCCGGGCGACTGCAGGCTTCGGCTTGCGTGTCACGGTGCCGGCGATGGGCCCCATGCCGATCGCGCTGGACCTGGGCTTCCCGATTGCGAAGCAGGATGACGACCAGACCCGCATGTTCAGCTTCTATGTGGGCTTCCTGCGGTAGGCCTCCCTGTAAGCGGCACGGGGCCAGCCGCCGATGTTTGCAGCCGGCGCCAGCTGCGATCGCATTTCCAAAAGAACCGGTGGCTAGCGCTACGTCAAAGATAAGAAGTGGGGTGCC
>CAZQUW010000457.1:0-1337 GCA_964596215.1 uncultured Planctomicrobium sp.
CAGCTCACTCGACAAGTTTGGTAATGCCGGGCTACGATAAAACCATGACCACTCCGCCCAAATCCCGTCGTTCGCACACGTCTGCCCCTCAGTCTGTGGAATCGCTGCTGGCCCCTCGTCCTCTGGATTTGACCGCTGGCCGCAATGTGCCGCGCGTGCAGGTCAAATCGCCGACCAGCCATCCGTTTCTCTATCGTAAACGACTGGGGGACATTGCCCCCGGCATCCGTGACGGGGACCTGGTTCAGGTGACACATGGATCGGGAACCGTACTGGGTTATGGTTTCTACAATTCCAAAGCGGAAATCGGCGTCCGCATGCTCAGCCTGGGGCCTGATCCCATCGACGCCCCCTTCTGGGATGGGATCCTGTCCCGCGCCGTCGACCTGCGAACCAAGTTTCTCAAGTTGAACGAGCAGACCGATACTTACCGCCTGATTCATGCCGAGGGGGACGGGTTGTCGGGACTGGTTATTGATCGTTATGGCGACACGCTGTCGGCCGAAGTCTACAGCCTGGCCATGCTGCAACGGGTCGATGCGATCTTGGAACGGCTGCAGGCCCTGTGTGGGACAAAACACTGGCGTGTCCGCACGGCTCCGCAGGTACACGGCCAGGAAGGTTTCGTCGGTCTCGAACCTAAAACCTCCCCCGAAGCCCCCGACCGTGTCACCGTACAGGAATTTGGAACGCGTTTCCGCGTCGAGTTCGCGGGCGGACACAAGACCGGCTTCTTCTGTGACCAACGCGACAATCGCCGGCGTCTGGCCGAATTCTGCCGCGACCGGACGGTCCTCGATATTTGCTGCTACACCGGCGGCTTCGCCGTGCAGGCCAAGAAACTCGGCCAGGCCCGGGAAGTCACCGCCATTGACCTGGACGAAGTTCCGCTGGAACTCGCCAAAGAAAACGCCAATCTGAATCAGGCTCGGGTCCATTTCGTCCACGCTGATGCTTATGCCTACATGCGAGACATGGTCCGCAATGGCCGCAAATACGAAGTCGTCATCCTCGATCCCCCCAAATTGATTCGCAATCGCCTGGAACTCGAAGAGGGAACCCGGGCCCACTTCGACATGAATCGCCTGGCGATGCAGCTCGTCGAACCAGGCGGCCTGCTGCTGACCTGTTCCTGCAGCGGGTTGCTCGACGAACCCACGTTCCTGCGACTGCTCCATTCGGCCGCCCAGAAGGCCGTCCCCCAAGGTTCGGAAATCGATCTCTCCCGCCCGGGCCGCACGCTGCAAATCCTGGCCAAAACCGGCGCCTCCGCAGATCACCCCGTCACGATGACCTGTCCTGAAACCGAATACCTCCGAGCCATGTGGCTGCGGGTC
>CAZQUW010000457.1:1437-3502 GCA_964596215.1 uncultured Planctomicrobium sp.
TAGGTCTGTTCGACGGTCATGCTCCGGACCTCGTCGACGGGGCAGGTCAGGATGTCGCTGTGGAGGACGACGAAGTCGGCCAGTTTGCCCGTTTCCAGCGAGCCTTTCTCTTTTTCTTCGAATGTCAGATAGGCATTGTTGATCGTATACAACCGCAGGGCTTGCTCGCGCGTGATGGCCTGTTCGGGATGGAGTGGCTTGTCGTCGAACCGGCGTGGTTGTCGCTGCAAGGTCGTCCACATTCCCAGGAATGGATTGTACGGATTCACAGACCGCAGGCTGCCGATCTTCTGCATGTGGTCCGAACCGCCACCCACGATCACCCCTTTGTCGAAGCAGGACTTATAGGGCTGAAAATAGGCCATCCGCTGATCGCCGAATTGCTTGTGCAAGGTTGCACCATCCAGCCACAACCAGGCGGGCTGCAGGTCGGCGACAATCCCGATTTGACTCATCTTCTCGATCGCTTCCGGGCTCATGAAATTACAGTGCGTGATACACGGTCGCTGTGCAGCCACGGGGAACTCTTTGTTGATTTCCTCATAGGCCTCGATCAATGCCAGCACGGCCGCGTCACCCACCGAATGGGCCGTAAACTGCAGATCGTGCTGCAGCGCAAACCGGGCCATATGCACCAGATTCTCCTGTGGAATAAAGCGGATTCCGCGGTAGTTGGGATCGGTGATCGAATAGATCTCACTCTTCCCCCACGGTTCGCGCATGTAGGCGCTGCCGGTCAGCATGCCGCCGTCGAGGAAAACCTTCACCCCCCGCAACCACAACATGGGGTCATACTTGTGCAACGGATGATTGGCCGCCGCCAGCAGCCGCTTTTCGACCTCGGGCTTCTCGGCATTGCCGTTGATCCCATACGACAAGAACAGCCGACAGGTCAGCTCACCTTTTTCCTTCAGATACTGATAGTCCCCCACGGCCCCGTCACCCGCATTACGATCAGCGAGACTCGTCAGGCCGACCGAGTTATAGTCCGCCAGCAGTTTTTTCAGTCCGGCCCGACGCTGGTCCACGGTGGCCGACTTTTCGGACGATTTATACTTCACGAATCGGGAGGCATTCCGCAAGATCCCCGTCAGTTCGCCGGTGACCGGATCCTTTTCAATCTGGCCACTTTTGCCGTCTGTGATCTGAAAATTCTTGTCGATGCCGCTGAGTTCCAGGGCCAGCGAATTACACGAGGCATCGGGACCCGTGCGGAAGATGACCGGATTTTTTGGTGCGGCGGCATCGAGTTCCTTGCGGTTCGGATAGCGCTGGTCCCGCAGGCGGGTGATGAAGACCTGACTCAGACTGATCCATTCTCCGTCCGGCAGCACCTCGGCCCGCGCCGCCACATATTTCAATACATCACCAACCGTATCCATCTCGGGAATCGGATGATCAAACTCATAGAGGGCCGCTCCACCCGGATGCACGTGTGAGTCGCACAGGCCGGGAATGACCGTCTTCCCCCCCAGGTTCAACTTCTGGGTGCCTTCACCAGCCAGGGCCAGAATCTCGTCATTCTTCCCGACCGCCACAATGCGCCCATCACGCACAGCGAAGGCCTCGGCGATGGAAAATTTGGCATCTACCGTGACAATCTTGCCATGCGTGACCACGAGGTCAGGCGGTGCCGCGCTGATCCCATTCGCCACGAGCAGCAGACCGACGAAATTCAGAACGAGCAATCGATTTCGCATGAGGCAATATCCTTAAGGTTGAAGATCGCATCAGCATATCGAGATTGGTTGAATCAGTCATCCATACAAGCAACCGGGCGTCTGCAATGCACAACCGCGGCGACATCGTCATCGAATGCGAGGGGCCTCCCATTCACTGCGCGAATTTCATCGGCGTCCTCTTTGCTCTCTTCGCCCTGTTTATTCTTACCGTAGGATGGTCGACTTCTTTGATCTCTTTGAACTCTTCGATTTCTTTCCCCCCCCGGTCTCACGTTGCCCACTTCGTTCACGTTGTGGTATGGCGCACTTCTTTGAAATCTTTGACTTCTTTGGTCCCTAATCTCAAGTTGCTCTCTTTGTAGGATGGTCGCCCTCGGCCGTCC
>CAZQUW010000458.1:0-3454 GCA_964596215.1 uncultured Planctomicrobium sp.
TTCGCAATTCGCACTCAGCCAGTCACAAGTCGAGCACGCGTCTGTTCCGCGACTTCTGATGGAGTCATCCCATACACGCGTTTGAACTCACGGCTGAATTGAGACGGGCTTTCAAAGCCGTTTAGAGGATCGTTTCTTCCCTTTCTCCGCCGATCCGCCTTTAATGCTTGTGCAGTGCCTGCATTATCAAGCGGGCGATTTACTGCACCGGGAAAACTGAACTGGGAGGTACAGAGGTGAAGAACTCGCTCGACTACCGTGGCAAAGTTGCCTTCGTTACCGGGGCTGCATCCGGGATTGGTCTGGCGACGGCGCAGGCGTTTCCCACCCAACACCACTCCACTTGTGGCGCTCAATCCCACAGGCGCCGAAAGGATCCCTTCATGCGATGCACTTCCGTAGTTCTTGGTGGCATGTTGGCGATAGTCATTCTATCCGCAGCGCAGGCGGCAGATAGTTTCGAGTCGCCGAAACAGCGGACGGGCAAAGAGGTCACGACTATCACGTCAAACGATTTTTTGAAACCCGCGGGCGCGCTCAAGAGCGGTGTATCGATCGCCAAGGCAGCCCCCACCGTCGACTTCATGTATTATCCTGGCCAGACCTACGCGGGCGATCCATGGTCGGTGTGGGGAGACGGTTCGGCCGAAAATGGTAAATACTATTCCGCCATCGGCGATCACCTTTCGCCAAAAGGGAGTCCCTACGTTTATGAATACGACTCGGCGACGAAAAAGTTGCGTGTCTTGGTCTGCGTGCGAAAATTTCTCGAATCGTCGGGCTCCATTCCAGAGAGCATGTATTACACCCCCGGCAAGATTCATGGGCGCGTCGACCTGGGCAGCGATGGCTGGCTCTATTATTCCACCCATCGTGGTTCGCCGGGAACGACCAACGACGCGCACGGCTATTTAGGAGACTGGATTCTCCGCACCAATCCGACGTCGGGTGAAACCGAAGTTGTTGCGACGCATCCAGTGGCCAAGCATTGCATTCCCTGCAGCGTACTGGATCCTGAAAGAATGATCTTCTACGGCGGAACGGCCGCGGGCAAAGACGCGCCGGAGCAGAAGGTGCAATTTTTCGCCTATGACATTAAGCGTAACAAGCTCCTCTATTCCGGTCCCGATGGTCCAGCGCGGTACATGTTCCTGGCCCGATCGACTGGCATTGTGTATTACGTTCCCGGTGGTGAAGGCTACGCCGGCCCGCTCATGCGATTCGATCCTGCCAAAGGAGGGCCGCCGACGCCAGTGGGCGGCGAGATTGGACTTCGGTCTGCCACGCAAGAGACACCGCAGGGAATGATCTACACCGTGTCGCGCGGTCCGGAGATGACCCTGTGGTCGTTCAATACCAAGACGGAAGAGATTAAGAAGCTGGATGCGGGGCTTGTGGGTAAGCAGACTTACGTAACGTCGCTCGACGTCGATCCGACGGGAAGATACCTCTACTACAATGCGGGGGCGCATGGCGGGACTGAGGAGGAGGGAGCGCCACTAGTGCAGTACGACCTGAAGACCAAACAGAAAAAGGTAATCGCCTTTTTGCACCCCACCATTCAGAAGGAATGTGGTTACACGCCCATCGGTACCTTCGGTTCAGCCATCGACGAAGACGGCAGCAAGCTGTACATCACCTGGAACGGGCACCGAAATGGTGCGAAAAGCAAGTGGGATGTGTGTGCATTGACGGTGATTCATATTCCAGAATCGGAACGGGTGCCGTAATAGCCTGTTGATCGACAGCCCGCAACCCATTCGCACTACGCTCCTTCGAAAGCGACCATCATGTTCGGCAATTGTGGATTTCGTTATCGTCTCGCGATGATTCTATTATTAGTTGCGGGGACGACGGGGGCTGTCACCTTGTTGGCTGAGCCCAAGCGGCAAGGCGAAAGCAAGAAGAGCTTGTTTGTCTTCCGCGATACGACCGACGCCGCCGATTTATCTCCCCACCTGTCCGGCATCCAGGGACACGCAGCCGGTTGGGGCGACGTCGATAACGATGGCTGGATCGACTTGTATGTCGGCACGTTCGCCGAGGGCAATGCAAAAGCCAATCGCTTGCTCCGCAATTCCAAGGGAAGCTTTACGCTCGACTCGCAAGCTGCTTTGCAGATTGCGGGCCGCTTTAGCGCCGCTGTGTTCGCCGACCTCGACAACGATGGCGACCTCGACCTCTATGTATCGAGCATGCCCCAGCCCGAGAAAGGATTAAGGGGCTGCGCCCTGTTTCGCAACGAGGGTCGAGGTGAATTCACCGACGTGGCGAAAGACAACGCCGCTTGTCCGACTGAATTTGGCGGCCGCAGCGCGGCCGTGCTCGATTACGACGGTGACGGGTTGCTCGACATTCTGGTAGGGGAAGACCCGTTGCCGGGATACAACGGATCGCGAACGAAAACATCTCGATTGTTTCGTAATCAAGGCAATCTGAAGTTTGCAGATGTTTCGCATGAAAGCGGAATTCCTCGGGACGCAGCGGGGTTGGGCGTCGCCGCGGCAGACGTCAATAACGACGGATGGCCGGATTTCTTTCTGGCTTCGACACTCGGCAATTACCTGATGCTTAACGATGGCGCCGGTCGGTTTCGCGAAGCGCCCGGTTCGCACGAGACGTTTGCCTGGCCGTTGGCCGAAGGCGACGACATGGTTTGCGGCGTGGCTTTCGGCGACGTCAACCGCGATGGATTGCTGGATGTCGTCATCGGCCAGCACTTCAAGCGACCTTGGGTCAAACCGGTTGCCAACCGCCTGTATCTCAATCGTGGAATCAAAGATGGTGTTCCCAGCTTTGAAGATGTAACCGACAAGGTCGGCCTCGTGCCTTTGCCGCTGAAGGGGCCGCATGTCGAGATTCAGGATTTCGACAACGACGGTTGGCCAGATATCTACGTGAGCATCGTCAAGTTCGCCAACGAACGGCCACATCCGGTGATCTTCAAGCACTCCGGTATTCAGAACGATCTGCCCCAGTTTCGCACCGATGCGCTGGACGTTAACGACTTTCCCACCGCCGAAGACAAGGCCACTCTGCGGACGGGGGAATTCTCTGAAAAGATGATCCGCGAGCGCAAGATCATCTACACCGCGGCCGGACCTTCAGGTGATTACGATAACGATGGGCGACTCGATTTGTTTCTGGCCAATTGGTGGACGAATTCCCCATCGATGCTGCTGCACAACGAGACCTCCGGCGGCCATTGGCTCAATGTGCGTATCGAGGGGAGCAAAGGAGTCAACCGCCAAGGAATTGGCGCACGCATCAATATCTACTCTGTAAATCAGCTAGGGCAACGTAAAGCGCTGCTCGGTTCTCGCGAAATCAGCATCGGATTCGGGTATGCCTCTGGTCAGCCGGCCATCGCTCACTTCGGGCTGGGCGACGCCGAGAGTGTCGATGTGGAAGCCATCTTGCCGCACGGTCAGGGCACCATTACACGAAAAGCAGT
>CAZQUW010000459.1:0-3439 GCA_964596215.1 uncultured Planctomicrobium sp.
CTTGCCGCGTGACCAGTCTTCGCTGGTGGGGCCCGGCCCGCTGAAGACTCCCAGGGCCGAATGGAAGGGGCCGCACAGGTGGGTGGCGCCCATCGCCTGGCACATGTCGACGGCCTTCTTGATATGGTCCAGGCCCGCCTGGCGGATGGCGGCCGTGTCACCGATCGGGTTGGCTTCGGCTGTGCAGACCGTCACGGCAGTGCGTTGCAGGCCCAAGCTGTCCAACCGCTGGCCCAAGGCCTTGAACTTGCTGGCATCCAGTTCAAATACCGGGACTTCCACGCCGTCGTAGCCCTGTTTGGCGAGCATTTCCAGGATGGGCCCGTGGGCGTCGGTCACTTCGGTCGTCCACAACAGCAGATTCATGCCGTACTTCATGGGGTGCCTTCTCGATTGATTTGCGCGAAAATGGTGATGGACATCGTCAGATCAGCTCATCATGGTACCGTGTTGGACGCTGTACGCAACCAACGGACGGGGGAGGATTGAATCCGATGGAATGACGAATCTCGAAATCCGAATGACGAAAGTATGGCCAATGACGGCTGCCCAAAAACGCTTCAGTATGGGGTGCCGATGCTCGGGTCTGCAAGAATAGCAATGACTGGTGAGCCAAGTGCCGTGAGGTCCCGGACAATGCGGATCGCCGAATGGTTCTCGTTTCGCGGTCTAATGGTACCCGGCTCACCTGGTCAAGCCGTTTTGCGTTGCCACTACGCCAGCGCGGGCCATTTGTACGGCAACAGTTGTTCGGCCCATTGTTCCACGATGGGCCAGGCCTTCGCCAGCACCTGCTTGGTCTCTGCGGGCAGTGGCGGCAGTGTGACGCGGCGTAACACCTGATTCAGACGGTGCAGCAAACCTACTGGTTCCGCGTAGTCCCGTAGGAATTGCTCGCGATGGAACAAAGGGATCATGTCTGCCAGTCGGACTGCCGGATCACGAGTCATCTGATTCACGCTCTCGAGGACCACGGCCGGGTCAACCCGCAGCAACGCATCGTAGTAAGCGTCCAGTCCGCTCGTATTGGACGAAATCAGGATCGAATCCAGAATCAGTTCGGTGGTAATGTGGCCGAGGAAACTGGGCCGCAATCCGTCATCGACCGGTAACGCCAGTTTGAACATTGTCGACAGTTGGGCCGAGACCTGGATGAACGCGGCCGTTCCGTGAAAGGCGTCGTCGTCGGCCAGGTGCTGCAGGATGCCGGCGGCAATCTGAGATCGCGGGGAGTCGCGGCCGTCGTCGAATGGAATGACTCGTTTACTGTGAATCCGCACGCCTTTGTCTGAAACCCGAATCATGTCCGGGATGGCGGTGCCGATCAGAAAATACGGGCGATCGACAAATCGACAACCGTGGGCGTAATAATTCATGCCGGGACACTCCTGTGGTTCTGCTGGCATGCATCATTGCAAATCAACTGAGAATGTCCAGAATGACCGACGGGAATTGTCTTTTAGCCTTAAGGCGTTCTCTGGCCGTGGAGCAAGTGGTTCACGGACTGAAGACGAGTTCGGATGTCCCAACTCTCAGGCCCCGCTGCACTCATATACAACGCGACTCACATCCAGCCCCTCATGGACCGCTCCCGTGCCCCGTGCCCGCATCCTACTTGTGATTCCCACTCTGGATCGGTCTGGTGCCGAGAAACAATTGATGCTGTTGGCGACCGGCCTGCCCCGCGATCAATTTGACGTCCATGTGGTAGCGCTGACTCGAGGGGGGCCCTACGCTGAGGATCTGAAGCAGCACGGGATCCCGTTAACAGTCTTGGGGAAGCGCTGGAAGTTTGATCCAATCTGCCTCTGGAAGCTGTCGCGTTTAATCAAAAGCTGGAAGCCCGACGTCATCCATACGTGGCTCTTTGCGGCAAACTCATATGGCAGGCTGGTGGCCGGTGGACGTCGTCGGCCGCCGGTGATTGTGTCTGAACGCTGCGTCGACACCTGGAAAAGCGGCTGGCAATTGCTGCTGGACAGGTGGCAGATCTCGCGCACGGTGCGCCTGGTCGGAAATTCGCAGAGCGTGGCTGAGTTTTATCGCCAGCAGCAATTCCCTCCGGAGCGCATCCGGGTTGTCCCTAACGGGATCGAATTGCCAGAGGCGGCCAGTGCCATGTCTGTTGACGAGCGTGATCGCCGTCGCGCCCAGCTGTGCGGGTTGCCGCCGGGGGCGAAAGTCCTGGGATTTGTCGGGCGATTGGCTCGGCAGAAGCGCGTGATCGACCTGCTGTGGACCCTGGTGCTGCTCGAAAATGTTCGCGACGATGTTTACCTGCTCCTTGTCGGCGACGGGCCGGAACGTGAATGGCTGGAACGTTTTGCGCGAGATTTAAATATCGAGAAGAAGGTGATTTTTCTGGGGCATCGACAGGATATTCCATCGCTTTTACCTCTCTACGATGTGTTCTGTCTGGCGAGCGATTTCGAGGGGATGTCCAACAGCGTCATGGAGGCCATGGCAGTCGGCTTGCCCGTGTTGGCCAGTGACATTCCGGCGAACAGGGAATTGGTCGTCGAAGGCCAAACTGGGTATCTGATACCGGTCGGCGATCGCGCAGCGTATGCACGGGCTGCGTTATCGTTGTTCGAACGCCCTGATATGTCGGAACGTCTGGGGGCTGCGGGCCGTCAGCGAATGGCGACCGACTTCAGTGTGGCAAGGATGATCGAGGGGTACCTGAGGATTTACCGGGAAGTGATACCCAATACGGGCTCCTGAATCGGACGACAGATGCACTGTGGCTCTTTACGGTGAGTGCGAGTGTAAGTTGTGTTTAGTCAATGAGTTGTGCTGGTTTTGTTGAATTGGTTGATATGCAGGTCGAGTTCGGGGCAATCGCCGATTCGACTCGAATTATGGGACTTTATGATTCCAGTAGTGGTTTGACTGGTAAACTTTGATCAGAGAAATTACAATTTCCAGTTCTTCGCTGGATGGACTGATACAGTGATTTCATCCGATATATGCGGAGTCAGGAAACGACGGCCGAGGAACAGGCACGTCGCTTTGGTCAGTCAGTTGGTTTGTTTCGTTGACGGAATTTGAGACACAATGCCCAATACAAGTTCAGCTCGTAAGAATATGCGTAAGGACGTCAAACGACGTCAGCGTAACCGCTCTCAGACGAGCGCCTTGCGTACTTTGGTGAAGAAGTACCGAGCTGCAGTGGCGGCCGGCGATACAGCTACGATTGACGCTCTCTACAAGCTGGCGAGCCGTCGGTTTGATCAAGCCGCTGCGAAGCACATGATCCACAAGAATGCTGCCGCCCGCATGAAGTCTCGCCTGGCGTTGCACGCCAACAAGGCGAAGGCTGCCAAGGAAAACTCGACTCCCGCCGCGGGCTAGTCGTTTTCCGGCGATAGTTTTTCAATCGAATAAAACGAAACCCGAGGGCTTGGCGCTCTCGGGTTTCGTGTTTTCGTTGATATTG
>CAZQUW010000460.1:0-3433 GCA_964596215.1 uncultured Planctomicrobium sp.
CACCGCTCATCCATGCACACCGCTTCAAATCGCAAAACTCGTACCCTGCTGGAAATTCACTCGTTTTTCTCACGAGTCCTCGGCCTGGCGCAAAGCACTCCCATTGCGAGTTGCTTCAGCGTGCAGCAGAACTGTTGAAAAATGACGAATTGCAAGCTAATTCGACGATTCAATCGAGAGCTGCAGAATTTGCGTCCGCCAGAACGTGATAAACTGCCCGCCCGGCAGCAGCATCACCACTGCCAGAGGTTCCCCGCGTTGGGCTTTCAATTCCACAAATACGGCTCGAACACTTTTCCACGAAGAAACCCAGGGGCGCAACTCCACCAGATACGTTTGACCGACGGCCAAATCGTCAAAGGGAATGGAACTGGGCAGCGGCGATAATGTGATCGGAGACATGGATCTTGCCTCGGAGCGGTGTGAGCTGGAAATTCAGGGGAAGTGAATGGACTTAACTGCCGTTCTGTCAACACAGGGTGATTGACTGTCAGCCTGCGATACTGAGTCATTCGAATATTCGGCCGCCAATGGCCCGACGGGACTTACTGCTAAGCCCCACGGGACTTTCTGCTAAGACTGCGGCAGCGCCACAGTTTCCGCCCCCGCCGCCGCTAAAATTTTGGCTACCTGCTCCAGACGGCGCGGGGCATCTTCGCCATGTTCATCAACTGCAACCAGAAGTTTGCCTTGCGTTACCGCGTGATCGTAAAACCGGGCCAGTTCATCCTGGACCCCGCGTCCCATCAGCGAGCCGATAAATGTGCCCGCGGTTCCGCCAGCCCAGGCCGCGGGGCCCTCCGAGGCCAGCAGCGGAACTCCGCCCGACGCAAACGCCGTGGCGACAACAACCATTCCCCCGAGCGTCGAGCCAATTCTGCTCCCAAAATCCGCGGCAGAGAACTCAGCCGGCCCCGGACCGTGCTGATGGTCAAATTCTTCGAAATGACGTTCCTTCGACTCGTCGGAACAGATCACCGAAATCTGCTCGCGCGTGAAGCCCGCCGCACGCAGCTCAGCCACCGCCACGCGCGTTTGTTCGACGGAATTAAAAATCCCCAGGCGAATCGAGGTCGGAATATCCCCTGCATAGATCGAATCAGTTTCAGACATAGTGGCCCTTTTTTCTGCGTCCTGGATCGCCCGTCCCAGCCATCGTTTTGGCACCCGTCGGCGGCAGCACACCCTAATGGCAAAGAGAGTGCCAAGCTCTGCTGTTTTGTCCTGAAAACAGCGCCCCGTAGCGCCACGCCGTCACAACACGTAAATCTTTCTGGAGCAATCAGGTCCACTTTTTCCGAGGAACCACGCTAAAAGTCACCCAACTGACAGGCTCAACTTCCACCGGCTTCGATGCCTCGCGATCCACGTAACATCGAACGTGCCGGATCACGGGGTGTCGAAATTGGCGGGAAGCGCGCCATTTCGCACGGCCGCTCAGTCGAGGCTGCACGGATGATCGGCCAGCTACCAGGCTGCGCGGTGATATCCCAAGCACATACTCCATCCACATGGAATTGAATCGCCTGACCAATCGATTTTGCCGTTTTCCCGGGACCAGTACCAGTTGATTTCCGGATTGACGCCGATTTTCGCCGGCGTCACGTTCGCGGTGCCCAGCGGGACGACCATTGGCACACGAAATGCCTAACCCAATTTACGAGCCGCAGCCAGGATTCCTGGTCCGGCCCGCAGATTTCTCGATCCGCGAAATTTCTAACAGGCACTTCGCCTCACGGCACCTCACTTGAGAGTGTCGTTCACCGATACCGATGGAGGAAAATCCGATGCGCATTCCTATCTTGACGCTGTTCACGGTGGCTGCCATCTGCGGCTGCGAACAGAGCATTCCAGAAGTCCACACGACCAACAAGCCCATCCCCACCCAGAACGCAGAGACCGCCACACCGGCGACTGCTCCGGCCGACACGCCGGCCACCACCGAGCCCCATCCCGCCGACAACTCTGCGGTGAATGCCCGGGACCGGGATCCTGCAGCGAAAACGCCAATCGATCAGAACGAAAACGAAGCTGATATCAAAATCACCGCCGACATTCGCAAGCGGGTTCTCGAACAGCCCGATTTCTCGGTGAATGCACGCAATGTGAAGATTATTACCGCCGACGGCAAAGTGACTCTACGCGGTCCCGTGGCCACCGCGGCGGAACGTGACACCATCAACAAGATCGCGCAAGAAATTGCCGGCCAGGACAAAGTTGACTCTCAACTCGAGATCACCCCTTAGTCCTCGACGTCAGTTCCGCGTGTTACCTGTAGACTTTTCGATTCACAATTTCACGCACTTTCAATCCATCAGGAGATCTAATCATGTCCAGCGTTTACTGCCTCGTTAAAGACAATGCCCAGGCCAATCGAATCGCCGACCGGCTGCGAATCAGCGGTTTCTCGGCCAACGATATTTCGGCGATCTTTCCCGACAAAGCGGGCACCCGTGATTTCGCCACACAGAACTCCACGAAGACCCCAGAAGGAGCTGCTGTCGGCGCCGGCACCGGCGCGCTCATCGGCGGGGCCCTCGGCTGGATGGCCGGTATCGGTGCCCTCGCGATTCCAGGCGTGGGTCCGCTGATCGCGGCAGGACCAATCATGGCGGCACTCTCCGGTGCCGCGGCCGGCGGAGCACTGGGGGGACTCTCCGGTGCCCTGGTCGGTATGGGAATTCCCGAATACGAAGCTCAACGGTACGAAGGCAAGATTAAGGAAGGTCAAATCCTGATTGCCGCCCATGCGGATACGAATGAGGAAGCCGCCCGGGCCCGCGAGATCTTCACCGAAGAACACGCCGAAGCGATCTCCACCGGCGCCGAGGCGGCTGTACCGGACGCGACGCGGTAACCGAATCCACTTGACACCAGCGTCTTCACGGAGTGGAGCTCGCAGCCACTCCGTGATGGCCTCGGCCTGGATCACAGATTTACGACAGCCCAGGGAAGTACTGCAGACGCGTGCGTCGCACTCGTTCTGGCAGTCGCCGATATCTCAACTCACGAGAGGGGAACAAGCATGAAAAGTCATCTGTTTGTCGCAGCGGGTTTGTTTGCAGCAATGACGACGCTGGCATTCGATACGAATGTCGCCGAGGCGGGCCGGTGCTGTCGCGCTCGCCGTGCCTGCGGCTATAATTATGGCTGTAACACCGGTTACTATACTGGCTGGCAAAACGGCTGCGAGGTCGCAGCCTGCCCTGTGTCACCGGGTGGCCAGCTCATTGCACAGCCAGGTTCGTCTGCTGCCGCTCCTCCTCCTGCTCCGGCTCCGCAAGCTGAAGAGGTTGCTCCCCCGCCGCCAGAAGCAACTCCGGCCCCCGCCCCGGAAGGCGAGACAGGAACTGACTAGACCCGGTCCAAGCCCAGCAGTATCAGACGCCACTCAGGGTCGTTTAGTCGGGTCGTTTAGTCGGGCCGTTTAGTC
>CAZQUW010000461.1:0-3409 GCA_964596215.1 uncultured Planctomicrobium sp.
GATATCGATGGCCCGATCGCCGCGTTCATAGCGGATCTGAAGCAACGCGGGATGCTCGATGATACGCTCGTGGTGTGGGGCGGTGAGTTCGGCCGCACGGTCTACAGCCAGGGCACCTTGACCAAGGACAATTACGGTCGCGACCATCATCCACGCAACTTCACAATGTGGTTCGCGGGTGGCGGCATCAAGCCGGGAATGGTCCACGGCGAAACGGACGACTTCAGCTACAATATCACCGACAAGCCGGTCCACGTTCACGATTTGAACGCGACCATCCTGCACTGCCTGGGGATCGATCACGAACGCCTGACCTACAGCTTCCAGGGCCGCGATTTCCGCCTGACTGATGTGCACGGCAAGGTGATCAAGGACATTCTGGTATGATGTGACGCGTCGCATCCCTGCCGTGGGACGGGTCTCCTGGCCCGTCCGGCCTTTTAGTGCTTGGTCACCGTTTGATTTTTGGGTTGGGTGTCACTGGCTCTGCCAGTACTTGTCGCGAGTCCAATGACACCCGGCACTGGCAGAGCCAGTGGCACCCTCTTTTTGACTTTGACAGCGTTCCAGCAGGCGATCCCGACAACTTTTCCGAGGCATGTTCGTAACACGTACCAAACAGCTCCCAATGAGCCCCAGGTCCGTTTACCCCGCCCTGACGGGACGGGGCTTACCAAGCTACTTTCTTTTTTGCACGTTTGCGGAGATGGCGAAATCGCGGGACGGACGGGCCAGGAGACCCGTCCCACGGTTTCAGCGCTATTCTCTGCACCAACTTCAGGTCTGTATGACGTCTCCCGACCAATCCGAACTCGTCCGACTTCTGCTCGCTTTTCAGCAGGGGCAGCTTGATCTGCAACAGACGGTCCAGCAGTTAACCGCCCCGGCGACCGCCCATACCCTGGACGCGGCCGTCGATCTGGATCGACGGAAACGCTGCGGCTATCCCGAAGTGGTCTATAGCCCGGGGAAAACCCCCGAGGCCATCGTCGAAATCTTTCGGACCTTGAAAACTCACCAGCAGGATTGCCTGGCCACCCGGGTTGCACCCGAGCAGGCCGCGATCATTCTCGCGGCCTTTCCGCACGCGCAACATAACGCGGTGGCGCGGACCGTGCGGATGGAAGTCGGGACGCCCCCGGCCCCCAGTGGCAAAGTAGTCGTCGTCACCGCGGGCACCAGCGACCGGCCCGTCGCGGAAGAAGCGGTGGAAACCGTCCGCTGGATGCATTGTGATGTCGAACTGATCGTCGACGTCGGAGTAGCCGGCCCGCATCGCCTGCCGGCTCAGTTACATCGGTTGAAATCGGCGGATGCGATCATCGTCGTCGCCGGGATGGAAGGGGCCCTCCCCTCGATCGTCGGCGGCTATGTCGCCTGCCCCGTGATCGGCGTGCCCACCAGCCAGGGCTACGGGGCCAGCTTCGGTGGCGTATCGGCCCTGCTGGGGATGCTGAATAGTTGCGCGTCAAACGTGACTGTGGTCAACATCGACAGCGGCTTCAAAGCGGGCTATGTGGCCGGCTTGATCGCCCAACGGGCAGTGGCCGATTGATCGCCCACGCGAACTGCGGCTACATCACCATCAGCACGCCTTCGGTCTGTCGCAGGTGTTGATAGACCGTGATGACTTCACTCGGTTCAAACACGTGCGGCTCCAGGGTGATCGACACGTGCTTGCCACCCGACGAGGGTTGCGTGCGGAATGGCGGATCCTGGTCGATCTTCAGAGCTTCGCGGATGGCCAGCAGCACACGGGCCTGAAACCCGTTAACGTCACGACCGATCACTTTGAACATGTACGGACCGGGAAAATGGTGCGTCGCGAGCAGCAATTCCAGGGATTCAAACTCATTCATCGGCAGCCCTTCCCAGTGATCCAGCGACGCCCTGAAAGGGGTGGCGCGCTGGCTCTGTCTGTTAGAAGAATATGCCGGAGAGCCCGGGATGGAAAGGCCTTATCTGCAAAACAACTCCTCGAATCAACCGCTGAATGCCATCGCCGAGACCGCTGACCGCAAACGCGTTTGATCACGAAGTGCCCCACGACACTCTAGATCAATTCGTGAATCGCTTCGCCCTCGGTCAGGATCGGTACCGGTCGGCCGGCGAAATCCTTGAATGAGGTTTGCGTATCGATTCCCATGACCTTGTAGACGGTCGCCAGCAGATCGTGCGGCTTGAGAGGCCGTTCCATGGGGAACTCGGCCTTGGAATTGGTCGCGCCGACCACGGTCCCCCCCTTGATGCCGCCCCCGGCCAGCATCACCGAAATGGCATCGCCCCAGTGATCGCGACCCGGGATCGGAATTCCCGGCTGCCCGGTATTGATCCGCGGCGTACGGCCGAATTCGCCCATCACGATCACCAGGGTGCGGTCGAGCAGATCGCGATCCACCAGGTCGTCCATCAAGGCCCCCACCGCCCGATCAACGACTTCCAATTTGCCACCGTGGCCAACCTTGATGTTCGAGTGATCGTCCCAGTGCGGCATGTCGACGGTGACGAAGGTCACCCCCGACTCCACCAGTCGCCGTGCCATCAATGTGTAACGGCCCCAGGGGTTGTTGCCGTACTTATCAATCAACCGCGGATCCTCGAGATCCATATTGAAGGCCCGCTTGGCCTGCCCCCCCAGGATCATCGACATCGCGTCCTGCTGATAGCGATCGAGAGCGCTCATCATGCCGCTTTGATCGACGCGGCGCTGAATGCCATCCAGCCCCGCCAGCAGGCTTTGGCGCGTCTCGGCCCGCGACGCTTCCACCGACGTGAAACTGTCCAGGCAACGCGGGCGCCCGACAGTTACCGCTGACGTGTAATGCAAATACTTTGATTCCGTATCAACGTCGAACGGATTGTAGGCCGCACCGAGATACGCAGCTCCCTGGTAGCCAGGAAACAGATACACGCTTTGTGCTGCCGGCAGGCCGACATATGCGGGCAGCCCCTGCTTGTTCGGGCCACGGACCCGGGAGACATAGGAACCCACGCTGGGGAACTTCTGCGGCAAGTTCACCGAAGTCGAACCGAAACGGCCCGTCAGCATCCAGTGGGCACCTGCAAAGTGGTCGCCAGTCCCATGATGCAGCGAACGGACGAACGCCATCTTGTCGGCATGTTTGGCGTGATGCGGCAGCGTCTCCGAGAGGAAAATACCGGGCACATTGGTCGGAATGGCACCCCAGGGACCGCGATACTCCGAGGGCGATTCCGGCTTGGGATCATAGCTTTCGAGCTGGCTGCAGCCGCCATCCAACCAGATCAGAATGACCGATTTGTCATTCTTCTGAGCGGTCCCTTCCGCGCGCAGCCGATTCAGATCGCCCAATGACAGACCCGAAAGGCCCAAAAAACCAGCCTTAATCGCAGTCCGGCGATTCATTCCCTGGCAATTGGCAAGACCCCG
>CAZQUW010000462.1:0-3395 GCA_964596215.1 uncultured Planctomicrobium sp.
GGAAGTCGAAAGCGAGTTCGCCACGGAATGCGCGCTGACATTCCGGGGAATTTCAGGCCGTTGATGGCAGGCCCAGGAATGGCGCACCCGATCCACGGGCCCATAATTGAGGCGTGCCCCACTCCTCTGAGTTGCCCGGATGAGGTGCCCGGGGATTACAACTCGAGATCGACCCAAACGAGATCATGGTCACTGGCGGGATGGGGCTGATTTACGAGCCGCTGCAGTGCGTCATCAGGAGATGGATGAAAGACGCCGGACGCGGTCACCTTCAAAGTCCGCGATGGGAGGACATAATCCAGGCGGCCAAAATGCGATGTTTTAAGCAACTCGGGATGTGCCTGGCTGCTCGGGGGCCGTGAGTGCTTCAATCCACCCTGGCAGGGACGAGGATCGAACAACTGTGGCAGGTCCAGCAACTGCTGGATCGGGACTCTGCCGTAAGTCGAGTCACTGCGCACCGGATCGGAATTCAAGTCGCCGAGGACAATGAAGTTCGCACCGGGCGCCAGGCCTCCCGCACGCCCCCGGTCATCGCGCAAGTAGGCGGCGCGTTCGCCACCCGCGATATAGTCAGCCCACAAGCGGATCTCATCGAAGTTCCGCCTGCCATTGAGATCTTCTGACTTGTCGAACACGGGAGGCGTGGGATGGCTGCAGAGCAGATGAATCTCATGCTCACCGACACGTACGGGAACATCCCAGTGACTTTTGCTCGACAGGCGGAAGCCGTCCACTTCTGCTGGTGACAGAAAATCGGGTTTGCCCGACTTTCCGTCGGGGATCAGGGCTCCCGGCATCTGGTTCCAACGCAGCAGTCGAAACGTGCGTGCCTGGTCAACAGCCACCGGAAAGCGGCTCCAGAGTACCATGCCATATTGCCCCGGATAGCGGCCAAACCCATATGCGTCTGCGGGACCGTCGGTACGGCCATCGTTATCGATATCGAGTCCTGAGGGCACGCCGGTATTCACTGCCTGGTAATACATGTGTGGATAATCGATCGGAGGCTGCCCGTATTGGGCGACTTTCAGATACCGATCGAGAAACCGCCGCGCGGCATGGGTGCGATCGGATGTCGCCGCAGCCTCGGTGGGGCCGTCGTAGTCAATTTCATTGATCAGCACGATGTCGGGCCGAACTCGCTGCAGAATCTCGGCAGCCTTAAGCAACTGCGGGTGATTGCCCTGCCCCTTCGCATCGACCGCCGCCAGCTTCTGCGCCGTGAGTTCAAAGATATTGAATGTCGCGACACGCACCGGCTGACCGCTACCGTCAACGGCTTCGACCGCGTGTGCCGTCAAGGTTGTCAGAATCAAGCACCAGATCCGCAAGTACACAATGATTGCTCCGCTACCTGAATCAACCGCCAATTGGTCGCAACGAGTTCAATTTGTAATGTCGAATTCAAACGGTGAGTTCTCCTGCTGGACCTCGACTTGCCGCGTGTGTGGCCCCACCACTGCTGTGTTGGAGGGGATTCGCGGGGGCTTCGGTGTCACCCCCTGGGGAACACGCTCTTCAGTCATGTCGATGAATAGCACTTTGCAGGGGCCGACCACGGCTCCGGGTTTGCCGTCAGCCGTTTCCAGGTGAAACTCTCCCTCGTCGTCGCTGATCCCCGACGATGTCGGTCCGGGGTCGTCGTTGCCGACAACTGGCAGAAACTGCACTAAAATATTTGCCGCCGGAACCCCATTGATTTTGACGATGCCTTCGGCATGCGCCAGTTCCGCCTCTTTCGGCGCCGCGCCGCAGCCGCAGATGAGGCAGATGCAGCCTGACAATCCAAACGTCCGCAACAAGCGTCCCATGTTATTTTGAAGCGACTTCATCAGTTCCTTCATCCTGGTGAACTGCCACAGATCAGCGCATGGTGGCCTGCGGCGTGATCAATGAAAATGTCAGGTGGTTGAAAATGTCAGGTGGTCTCGAACCCAGACAAGTCCGGTCGAGGCAAACTCAGAACCGCAGTGTGGTAAGCAGTTCTGAAGGGACGCCCGGGTTGTTCCGCAGTTATTAGTACTCGCCGGTTATATTTCCGTCGGCACGCTGACACAGGTATCCCAAGGTAATCTGCGACATCGAATTCGACACGAATCTTACGGAGCCATCACAGAGTGTGACATTGGCCCCGCCAGTGTGCATACTGCCGATCGCATTTAGACGCATGTCCTGGTAGGTGTACCAGGCAGATTGCGAAGCAGGGGCACCTGGTCCCCCCTTCTGAAAGGGTGTGTTATAGCCCACCGGGGCGAACGATCCGCAGAACAGGTCTTGAATGCCATTATCTCCACCGGCCGGATACCACCAGGCCCAGTCCTTGATCGCGGAATTGCTGTTCCAGGTGATGAAGGTGTCAAAGTTGGGGTCGTACAGCGAGTGCTCACCAAACGCGATCGTATTGGTCAGACCATCGGTAAGATTCGCGATTTTCGTCGCGCTTCCTGCCGGAGCCGACGAGGCTTTGCGGGCCGCGGGCCCCAGGCACATGAAGACACCGTCATTTGACGATGAGGTGGCGAAGAAGGGCCGCGATCCCGCATTCATCCGATAGCAGGTCTTCCCGTACAGATAAGTGTTTCCGCCGGATGTGTATGAACTCAGCCCCTGGCTGCCGGGATCGCTCGGGCAGAGAAACATCGGAATAACAGAGGCCGCCAGAACTCCTGCTGAGGTTGTCTTGTTGGTAAGTGGTTGGTTCACATTGAATGTCGACCACAGGTTTGCCTGCTCGAAGTAGGGGAGCAAGAAATACAACGCCGAGTGACCTTGATATCCGCCCGTGTTCGCCTGGGTGTATCCGGGCGGCAATATATTGTGGACATCATGGTAATTGTGAAGAGCCAGGCCCAATTGCTTCATATTATTTTTGCACTGAGTCCGACGGGCCGCTTCTCGTGCCTGCTGGACTGCCGGCAGCAATAGCGCGATCAGCACCGCAATAATCGCGATGACGACCAGCAGTTCAATGAGTGTGAAGGCTCGCAGATTCTTAATGGCACGTTGGTTAGGATTTAGTCGGCACATGCGCATCTTCTCCTGGAAGCAATAGAGATGACTGTCACCCGTCGGTGGGCCAGATCGAATGTGGCCCGACAGGATCAAAGAATAGGCGATGTACATGAAGTCTTGGCGCGCGAGAAATGAATGTGTTGCAAAGGCAGTGAATCACTCACTGCGCCACGGCAATTTGCAGTCAGCTGCTCCCGCCCAGGATGATTAATCGCGCTAAAGAGAGACTAATAACTCTTGGGCAATACTCGGCCGTCGCTGATTCGGAGGTTGTCGTTCTGCCAGGTAAGATTTCAGAATGACGACGGTCAGAGTGCGACCATCCTACGGCGACTTGCCCATTGAGGGGGACGGTGTGTCAGGCGAACTTCCGGACCTGC
>CAZQUW010000463.1:0-3389 GCA_964596215.1 uncultured Planctomicrobium sp.
GAAGGATCGGGCAGAGAACATTATCCGGAAACGCTGTTTGATCAGTCCGCGGCGCAATCCGGAAGCTGTACGGCTCGCAGCACCATCTACACAGCCAGTATTGCCGCCGGGTTGATGCTACACCAGTTCAGCCGCTGGCTGAGAGGTGGGCTCGTCGATGCCGACCTGACCTTCAACCTGTTGGCTGGCGAGTTGACGGCCGCCTAACTGTCAGTCAATCTAATGGCGATGGAAACGCCTCGGTCCAAGACAATGTGGACCGAGGCGTTTTCTAGTCTGTCACCATCGTTGTTCGAGTTTCAGCTAAGACCATTAACCAGACCACCGAATCGGAGTCACACCCCATGTTCGACACGCGGGAACTCGCTACGATCTTGGCCGCATTGCTCTTCTGAAGCGAGGAGATCAGTCCCAGTAAGCACGCTATAACGCGGCATTATCTGAAATCGGTCAAGATGACCGGCATCGCGCCTGTGACCGTTCGCGAAATTCAACGGCTTTCAGCGCGACATCGCCGTTCGTATCACTCGAAATCATGATGATCTTCTCCGATTTCACAAATCCCCTCACAGCCACGAGGTGACCTGACGCGAGATTCTGGATTTCGGCTCTGCCCGTTGTCTTCCCTGGAGCGACGCGGGCGGGGTCGGTCCAGACAGACTGCAGCGCAATCGCAGGGACGGATTCCATTTTTTAAACTGGTATGAAGGTAATCAGAGTCGCGGCGTCGAAGGTGGTCCAACCGCGGCTGCGTGCCGGCGCTGGGAAGGGACTTGGAGCCGTCTATTTAGAGGCCGGATTGCCGCCAGTGCTTTCGCCAGCCCGATTACCGCCAGGTGAACGGCGGATGCTGGAGAAGCAGCAACTTTCCGGGTTCGTGCAGGAGCTCCACAGTCCAACCCTGACCGCGGCCCTCCACGACGCACGCAAAAAACACCAACCGTTCATCCTTGCGGCTGTCCTTCGGGGCAGCCGCAAGGGAACTTTTTTTTAGCTATGCCGCGCGCGGGGGCAATGCAAAACGGCGAGCTTCCTCATCCGCAGCCAGGGACGCTGCCCCTAAAACCTTTAGCTTTCCTTCGACATGACTCCGGTGTCCCAAATGGCGGACGCGCAAGCAAATAGGCAGCCCCTGCGAAACACTTCCAGTTCTTCGTCTACCTATTTCTTGTCCCCCCGGACGAAAGCGTGTTCTTCAACTGTAGGCCCAGAACCTTACGGAAACCGACTCGCGCAAACATTGCGGCAATGAGTCGCACTGCAGGCTTACCTGCGGCAACCTACGTAGACTTTTTGGGTCGTGACATGAGGACTGATTTCTCTACGTAAGCCCGGTGAAGACCGCCGATGACGACTGTAGTGAAGAAATGATGCGAAGGAGTCGCTCGTGTTCCGCTGGTTGCTCATTATGTCTGTGCTCTGTCCTTGCCCATGTCAATGGGTGAGTGCGGGTACGGCCAATGAGTCGGCGGTTGTGGTGACGCACAGGTGCTGCGGCGCGTGTGATGCTCATCACCAACACTCCCAGCCCCATCATGAGCCGGATGGGCCGCGTGATGAATGTCCGCATTGTTCTGCTACGGCTAGTATTCCGCCGAGCCGAGTCTCATGGGATCCGCTGCTGGACGGTGGCATCTGGGGATTTCCGCCACAACTCTTGACGCTGGAGAGTCAGGATAGTCTTCGCTTACAGCGTGAAGAGTTCTCAGCGTGTTGTCGGGCTAGTCGCGAAGGGCTCTCTCCCGGGCGCGGCATGGCGCTCCGAGTTTAACGCAAGTCTCTCGCCATTTGAGATGCACCCTCAGGAGTGGACTCCTGGGACCGGTCTTCGCATTCAAGGAGGGAATCATGCGTATTTCGCAAATCGGCATTCTTGCTGCGGGGTTATTCTTAACCTCTTCAGGAATTGCTTTCACTCAAGACAATTCTGAACCTGGCGGACGAGCTGATACGGTGGCTTCTGAAGCGGTATCGACTGGAACGTGGTCGCTCGAAGCATTGCAGGAACTGGCCCTGCAAAACAATCCCACTATGCGTCAGGCGAGTGCCAGCACGGACATGGCTCGTGGCGTACAACAGCAGGTCGGGCTCTATCCCAATCCGCAGCTCGGATATCTTAGAAACGATGGCGACATCAGCGGCAAAAGTCGCAGCACGGGGGCCTTCTTCGGGCAAGAAATCGTCACAAAAGGAAAGCTCAAAAAGGCCCAGGCCGCCGAGGCTTGGGAAGTCGAGCAGGGCAACTGGAACTATGAGGCCCAGACTTACCGCGTCAGGAATGACATCGCCTTACGCTTTTATGAAGTTCTTGCGGCACAACAGGCATACCAGCTAGCAGTTCGCCTGGAAAGTCTGGCTTTGCGGGGATTTCAAACAACCGAGAAACTGTTCAATGCCAAAGAGGCTCCCAAGGGAGATCTGCTTCAGGCGCGCATCCAGTACAAATCGGCGACGTTGTCCAAGAAAGAAGCCCAATCACGCCTCACTGCGAGCTGGAAACAGCTGGTGGCTACCACTGGGTGTCCGGACCTCGCCTACCAGCCCCTCAGTGGTCAACTTTCTGGCGATGTCCCCGAGCTGGACTTCGACTTGGCATGGACGAACCTCCGCGACAATAGTCCGTTGATTGGGGCTGCGAAGGCACGAGCCCAGCATTTTCAGGGCACATACCAGTTAGAACGTGCGAACGCGACACCCAACTTCAATGTGCAGGTCGTCGTCGAACGGGATCAGATCGATAAGTTCTCGACGGTCAGTACATTGATCTCAATGCCCATCCCAGTTCATAACCGGAATCAGGGCAATATCACGCGTGCGGCAGCTCAGACTCACGAGTCAGCAGCCGAAATCCAACGCACTGAGCTGGCTCTACGTGACCAACTGGCAGAAGCCTTTCGAAGGTACGAAATTGCCAAAGCTCAGGTGCAAGAGTTAGAGGCCAGCATCCTGCCCGATGCCCAGGAAAGCCTGGAACTCTCGGTCGCCTCGTACAAGGCCAGCGAGGCGAATTTCTTGACGGTGCTAACTGCACAAAGAACCTACATCGAAGCGAGTGTAGCCAATCTTGATGCGTGGCTGGAGTTACGAAAGGTCACCACGGAGATTGATGGCATGCTGCTGACCGGAGCCTTGAATCCGGCGGAAGTGGGAACTGCTCTCCAAAATACGGGGGGAGCACAACGGCGGGGTGTGCTGAATCAGATCCAAGAATCGCAGCGTAGTTCGTCTCTGCCAGGCGCCATCCAGACTAGCGCTGGCAACTGATCGATGCCTCAAATCGTGCGGTCATTTTGACTGCTTGTGTCGTCGAGTTGAGGTCAAACAGTGCCGCACAACTGCTGGAAGTGCTCAGTTATTTGCTAGAGCACGAGCGGCACGTGAATTGCCTG
>CAZQUW010000464.1:0-3388 GCA_964596215.1 uncultured Planctomicrobium sp.
GCCGTCTATTCCAAAAGTGGCGTGACTTATATTCTCACCGTCGCGAACGGTAAGACCCGCGAAGTACCGGTCAGAATCAATCTGAATGACGGAAGAAAAGTCCGTGTTTCAGTCGTCGAACGCAAGACGCGTGATGACGGGGCTGACTACGAATCCCTGATTGAGTTACAGGGAGACGTTGAAGTCGTTGTGGCAAATCAACTGCAGGTCGGGGATGGCGTGGAAGTTCGCGCTTCATCTAGCGATTGGTGATCCGAATGAGCATGGAGGCTCAGCAAATGCGAACCCAATGGGCGATATGCCTCGTCATACTATTTCTGGCACCCGAGGGCTGTTCCAGCCGCTCCACCGTTGCCAGGAGTCCCACCACTTCTGTGGATTCAAAGTCGCCAGGACTTGCGTCAGTTTATGATGGTCGCAGCCACTCATCGACCTCGCCTCGGGATCAAGTTGAGCTCGCTTCAAAAACAGACGACGACAAAGCCCCGCCGGCTGTAAGTAGCGCTGTCGCCTCCGGGAGCGACTCAACTCAATCACCACAAGTCATGCAGGTGGCTCTCAGAATCCAGGACAATCTGCCAGATGCCACAGATCCCGAATTGCTGCCCAAGGCAACGACTGAGCCGCCCGAAACTGACAGCAAGCCCGTAGGTCCCGAGTCCGACATCTCTGTCCTGGTGCCCGAAATATCGGAAGTTCCGGCAGTTTCCAGTTCGCCATCGCAAGAGACGCTAACGATTGATCTCGCTACGGTCATCCGCCTGGTGAATGACAACAGTCCGGCGGTTGGCTTTTCTCGTGCGAAAGTTCAAGAAGCACAAGCGCGAGCACAAGCCGCAGATCTGCTATGGTTGCCGAACCTGAGTGCCGGGACCACCTACAATCGCTTTGATGGACAGACACAGAACCAGCGCGGCGAAGTTTTCGGCGTCTCACGTTCAAACCTTTTTGCGAACGGGGGAGTCGCACTTACCCTTGATGTTTCCGAAGCCATCTATCGCCCACTCATCGCACAGCGAATTGCGTCTGCTGAGGAACAGCGGGCCGATGCCACTTCGCTGGCCGCGGAACTGGATGCGATCATTGCATACTTAGAACTGTCACAAATCCACGGCTTAATAGAGATTAACGCACAAACCCTGGAAAAAGGCGAAGCCATGCTGACTGCCGCGAAAAACGCGCAGCGCGCAAAGTTAGATCGATCGCCGGGGGATGTGAATCGAGTCCAAACCGAAGTCCTCTTTCGCCGACAGGAACGACTGGACTTAAAAGGCAAAGCCGGGGTGGCGTCCGCTCGACTTGCAAAGCTCCTGCTTTTGAGGCCGACCGTATGGCTCGTTCCTCAGACCGCTGAACTGGTTCCGATAACACTCGTGAATCCAGAAACACCGCTTGACGAACTCGTTTCGATGGCAATTCAAAATCGTCCCGATCTCGCGGCTTCCCGCGAGATTCTGTCGGCGGCGTGGGAGCGAGTCCGTAAAGCTCAACGAGAACCACTGTTGCCCAAAGTCCAGGTCGTGAATCAAGGCGGCGTGTTTGGAGGCGGCAAAAACGCCGATATCCAAGACTTTGCGGGCCGGAATGCTGCGACGGCATTACTGTATTGGGAGCTGAAAAACTTGGGATTTGGCAATCGCTTAGAGATCAGCGAGCGTCAAGCAAGCGTTGATCAAGCACATTTTGTGGTGGCTGAAACCCAGGCCCGGATGTCTTCAGAAGTCGTTGAAGCCGCCCAAATGGCCGCCGCCAAGCTCGCTGGCCTCAGCCTGTCCGAACAAACTGTGAATGAAGCCATCGAGCTGTACCGTATCAATCAGGAAGGGACTTTTAATGTCATCGACGCGAAGAACCTCTTTGACGCGTTAAGGCCCCTCCAGGCCCTGCAGATGCTGAACCAGGCCAAGCAGAATCGACTTTCCGCGGTACTCGATTACACACGTGCTCAATATCGATTGTACCTGGCCCTCGGTTGCCCGGCGGAAACTGCGTTGAATGCCGAATCTTCTGATTCATAAGTGACTTCGGAACGGAATAATCGGCACCCTCTGTGCCTGTCCGCTCTCCGGTCGCCAGAAGAACAACGCGTGCCTGGGGTTTGAAGTGACCAATTGCGACAGTATGTCGCGTGCTGCGGTCCCAGGAACCGAACGCTCGACCGAAAATGAGTTATTGACCTTTGATGCTCTGGCTGATATCGTAGATCGTAGATCAACGATATTAAGGCGCCCCTGATGGTCACTCGAAAACCCAAGTCCCCCTGCTGCGATGCGTCGAGCGTTGAATTGCCGATCGACGATTCAGCGGAACAGGTCGCTCGATTAGCTTGGGCCGTGGCTCATCCAGCCCGCGTACGGATCGTGCGATTGCTGATCAGCCGTAAGACATGCGTGTGTGGTGAGATTGTCGATGAGTTGCCGCTGGCCCAGTCGACTGTTTCGCAACACCTGAAAATCCTCAAGGAGTCAGGGCTGATTCAAGGAGAAGTTGATGGACCGAAGGTTTGTTACTGTATTAACCCAGCGGCCCTGAAGGCACTCAAACTCCTGATTTCCAGCTTGTAGCTCGTTTTTTTGCTCAATTAAATCGTACTTCGACGATAGACGATTTATGAGGCCCGATCATGAACAATCAATCCATTCTAAACAATGTTCAAGACCAGTACGGCGCCGTCGCTCGTAGCAGTTTGTCAAACGAGTCTGCCGCCGTGCGATCCGTCGCCCAGGCATTTGGTTACACGCCCGAAGATCTTGCTTCGCTTCCACCCCAGGCCAATATGGGACTCTCGTGCGGCAATCCCGTGGCGCTGGCCGGATTGCGAACGGGAGAGGCCGTCGTTGACCTTGGCTGTGGCGGCGGACTGGACGTGCTGCTCGCCGCGAAGCGGGTCGGTCCAACAGGCAAAGCCATTGGCATCGATATGACCCCCGAAATGATTGAGCGTTCCCGCGCAGGTGCCGCACAGGTCGGAGTCACGAATGTCGAGTTCCACCTTGCTCAAATCGACCACCTGCCACTCCCAGATGCCGTGGTGGACTGTGTTATCAGTAATTGCGTCATCAATCTGGTTCCGGATAAGGCCAAGGCCTTTCGCGAAATCTTTCGCGTGCTGAAACCAGGAGGCAGGGTCGCGATCAGCGACATCGCACTCAAGCAGCCGCTGCCACCGGATGTTGTGGCTGACGTAACAGCTTATGTGGGCTGCATTGCCGGCGCGATTCCGATTTTCGAATACGAGAAACTGCTGAGGGAAGCGGGATTTAGTCCCGTGGTGGTCACAGATTCAGGGGCCGATTTGAACGTCTATGCCCAGGCGAGTTCGGGTGGATGTTGCGCAAACACAGCCCCCTGTTGCAATCCAACGACCGAGTCCACTGGCGAGTCGACG
>CAZQUW010000465.1:0-3383 GCA_964596215.1 uncultured Planctomicrobium sp.
TGAGTGCGGGCGCAGATGGTTATACCAGTATTGAAACTCTGTGTTGATCAGGTTCAGATGCCGCTCTGAGACCACGACAAACCTGTCGAGGCATTCCACCTTCAACGTCTGTTGTTGATACCCCTGTCGTCGGGGTGAGTTTGGAAGAGGTGTTGGTGACCGATCCGGTCCATCCCCTCTATGGTCGGCGGTTTCAGGTGCATACCGTCACTGGTGGGGATATCCAGTCTGCCCGCGTCTTTGTGGTCTATCGTGGTGACCAGCGGCTGATGATTCTCCGCGAGGCCACGAATCTTTCGGTCTTGGAGCGAACCGACGTGCGTTCGAAACTCTCCGCTCGCGTCGTCAGGGATTTCCTGGCACTCGTGAAGGAGTACGAGTTGTGTCTACCAGCCCCAAAACCGTCTGGCAGCGTCTCTCGAAGGCGCGGCAGGAAAAAGTCGTGAACGAACTCAACCGCATTCTGAAGGAGATGCTCGATGAACACTTCCGAACTGATTCAGCCCAGCCACCTGGCACTCCGGGCTGCCGTCTACATTCGCCAATCGACACCCCAGCAGGTGCTGACGAACAAGGAGAGTCTGCGCCTGCAATACGCATTGACGCAACGCGCCCACGCGCTCGGGTGGCCTGAGTCAC
This sequence comes from uncultured Planctomicrobium sp., assembly GCA_964596215.1. Classification (GTDB taxonomy): domain Bacteria; phylum Planctomycetota; class Planctomycetia; order Planctomycetales; family Planctomycetaceae; genus JAKFVC01. The sequence goes on from CAZQUW010000465.1 coordinate 640, forward strand.
AGGTGGATCTGATTGATACCGACCTGGGCCGTAGCGGGGCCACCACCGAGGGACGTGTCGGCTATCAGGAGCTGGTGGCGCAAGTGGCGCTGGGACAGATCGGCATTTTGATTGCTTATGATGCCACGCGGCTGGCCCGGAACTGTTCGCACTGGTATCAGTTGCTCGATCTGTGTGGCAGAGGCAACTGCCTGATCGCCGATCGGGATGGGGTCTACGATCCGTCGTCCATCAACGGTCGCTTACTGCTGGGACTGAAGGGCCAAATCTCGGAAATGGAACTGCACACCATTCGCGCCCGCCTGACGGCAGGCGTCCAGAGTAAAGCTCAGCGCGGCGAGTTGGCGGTCATGCTGCCCACGGGGCTGGAACGGTTGGCAACCGGCGACGTCGTCAAGACACCGGATCGCGAAGTACAGGATCGGCTGACACTGATCTTCGAGACGATGCTTGAAAAGCGGACGATTCCCAAGGTGCTGCGCGCGCTCAAGGATTGCAACCTGAAAATTCCTCGGCGTGACCATTACGGCGACATTCAATGGAGGGATCCGACAACGACGCAGATCGCTCACATCCTGCGTAATCCGGCCTACGCCGGAGCGTTCGCTTACGGTAGAACACGCACCCGGTACGAGAACGGCCTGCCTACCAAACGGCGGACCATGATGGCGGTCGGCCAGTGGCGGGCGCTGGTCAAAGACAAGTATCCAGCTTATGTCTCGTGGGACAATTTCGAGATCATCGGGAACATGCTCCAAGACAACCACAGTGAATATCATCGCCGTTGCACACGGGGTGTACCGCGTGACGGCAAGGGCCTGCTGCAAGGGATCGTGTATTGTGGCCACTGCGGCCGCAAGATGACGATTACGTATAAGGACAAGCCTCGTTACAACTGCGTTCAACGGAACAGCACCGCATGTGATCCCATCTGCCAGTTCCTCTGGTCGGACACGGTTGATTCACCAGTGCTGCAATGTTTCTTCGAGGCGCTGTCTACCGCGGAGATCGATCTTTCAGCCCGCACGTTGCGAGAAGCCGATCTTCGGCGCGAAGAGTTGTTGAAGGCCCAGTCACAACAGGTGGAGCGTCTTCGTCATGTGGCCCATCTGGCGGACCGCCAATTCCGACGTAGCGATCCCGACAATCGGCTGGTGACGGCGGAACTGGAACGGCGTTGGGAAGCCGCTCTGCGCGATCTTCAGCAGGCCGAGGACGTCCTTCAAACCAGCCGTCAAAAGGTCCAGATCTGGGCAATTCCGGCAGACCTCTTGCAGATGCTCAAAAACATCGGCCCGCACCTGCCTGAACTCTGGAGTCAGCCACTTTTATCCTGGTCGCAAAAGAAGGGACTGCTCCGCAGCCTGGTTGAGAAAGTCGTATTGAAGCGAAACCACGACGAAGTCGCACTACGCGTCGTCTGGCACGGAGGCGACGTGACCGAAATGACGATACCAATCACGGTGGGCCGCTTCGAACAACTGCGAGACCACCATCAAATCGAGACGACCATCCTGACGCTCGCGAAAGACGGTCGCAGTGACAAAGAGATCGCGCTGCACCTGACGAATGCCGGACACCGTTCCCCGCGTCACAGCCGTTTTCTGCGCTCGACAGTCACCCGCATCCGTCTCAAGCACAACCTCAAGCAATCCCCAATCCCGGCTCGAACGAAAGTCATCGCTGGCTATCTGCGCCCCTACCAATTGGCGGCACGACTGCAGATTCAGCCACATTGGATTTATGATCGTATCCGCAATGGGACGATCAAGATCAAAAAGCACGCCCAGCACAATGCCGTCCTGTTCCCGGATGTGCCCAAAACCCTTGAAAAACTACGGCAACTCCTCAATGGCCATGTCAAAACCATCTCGTTTTAAGGGGCATCAAGATGCCACGTCGTGCAGCGTTTGGATGAACCGTTCAACGTGTGCTCGTAGGTTGGGTGACGCCGGCGTGTTCCGTTTGATCTCAGCATCGCCTGATTCGAATACCTTGTCGAACTGCACTGTGTATTTGGCATCGTTGTCCCGCATCACATATTTCGGTGACAGTTGTACGTCTTCGGCATGCATCAGGAAATTCCTGGCCTGCTGACACAACCAAGCGGAATCGGGATGAACCGTCGACGGTGAGATCCAACACCGGCGTGTGCCCAGATGTAAGAACACCAGGAAATACACATCCACGAACCCGCGCCAGGTCCACATTCGCTTGGAGGCGAAATCACACTGCCAGAGCGTCTGAGCATGGGCGCTTAAGAACTCGTCCCAGGTTCCCTTGCCACGTTCCGGACCGGGTTCTAAACCGTGCTCTTTGAGAATGTTCTTGACCGTCTGACGCGTAATCTTGTGGATTCCCAAGCGGCGAAGCTGGCCCAGGATCCGGGTGTAGCCCCACGAGTTCTCAGTCGCCAGTTTCACGACAAGTACCCGGATGTCGTCCGACGTCCGCGGCCGACCTGGCTTCGTGATCGAGACCTTCTTGGTCGAATATTGACTCGCGGCGTTTCGGATCCATCTCAGGAACGAGCCATAGGTCACGATCGAGATGAGCTCTTTTAATTGGACACCCAACTTCATCCCTACCCTGATTAACCGCTGTCGCTCCTTCGCCGTGACCGAGATCTGCGCCGGTAGCCGCGAACGTAGGATTCGGTTTTCTTCCTTCAGGTAGGCAACTTGCCGGGCCAGATCCTGCCGTGTGGCGGATGCCAAGAGGGCGAACAAGGGATGCAAAATCCG
>CAZQUW010000466.1:0-3368 GCA_964596215.1 uncultured Planctomicrobium sp.
TCGCACTTCCTTTTACACCGTGCTTACAACACCGCCAAACCGCGCGACAGCTCCCACTCCGGCCTTTTTGTTCGTCTGAAAACTTCTGCAGTCACGCAAACCCTTCTACATCCTGCTGTTAGGAAACGCACTGCATTCATGAGCGCCCCCGAACTGGGCTGTCGATTTTCTTTCCGCTGGCTACCTGCGACCGTCGACTGCAGTGTGGCGGGTTCCGCAAACGCAATGTAGGTCAATAGCACAGCGCAAGCACCCCGCCAGAATCTCTCTGACGGGGTGCAAGACCTGACCACGAAGTCGACTTCAGAACTTGAACTATTTATCAGTCCACTGCGCCTGGCTTTCAACATACGACGTACCGGCCGCGTTTAAAGTCCAGTCAATCGCGTATGGCAAACCATATCCGGTCGTGGCCGTACCAGAACCAGCCGGCGCGGCGACAGGTAGAGTCGTTCGTTTGGCCGAACACAACGAAATCCAGACAGCCTGGTTCGTCTGGGTATTCATCCAATGCACGCCACCATCGCCCGCAAGTACATGTATCCCGCCGGGATGGCCGCTCGTGGCCGCATAAACATGCGGAGCATTGATCCGCTGGTACCAGTTGGCCGTACCGGGAAAACGGACGTTACACGCACTATTATCCTGTCCGGACACGTTGCCAATCCACGTCGGCTGGTACGCGCTGCTCGCCGTATAAGCCGTGGCGGGCTGGCCAGATGACATTCCCGCCTCAACAACCGCGACGGTATATGTCAAACCATCTGTAATTTCGCCCATGCGGGTCACCGCACCATCATTTCGGAAAAATCCGTTTCCGTTCGCATCACCGAGGCTGGCGGCATACGAGGCCGTGCCAGTGCCCCACGACGTCAAATCGGTGTTCAGGGCCGAGGGACATCGATACGACGGAATCGTCTTTCTGGCAAAATTGACAATCGTCGGATCAATGATCGCGGAGGCCCCGGGATTCGTCGCTATTCGCTTGCTGATCTGCACCTCCAGACCGCCGTTGCTGCGTTTCTCGCCAACCAGTGACCACGGCGCCAAGTCCTCGGCCAGCGAGGGATTGTCCATCCAGGGGAGCAAGTACACCATCCAGCTACAACTTTGATACCGCATATTCCCCGTTTCAATCACGTTGTTGGTCGTGTCCCACGCGACTGATACGGCGGTTGGAAGATGCTGATAAGTGTCGTGGAATGTATGCAAAGCCAAGCCAATCTGCTTGAGATTGTTCTTGCACTGCGACTTCCGCGCGGCCTCACGAGCCTGCTGCACCGCGGGCAAAAGTAATGCGACCAGAATGGCAATGATCGCAATGACCACCAGCAACTCAATCAGCGTGAATCCCGATCGGCCAGAGGCCGACCTCCTGACATGACAAGAGACATGCATAGAAAACACTCCCCGGCAAAAGAGAAATCGCTCGGTAAAATCTCCGAGCCACGAACAGAAACGACAGCGCAAGACAACGCTGCAAGTGGGTCCGAGGAAGGTATTCATCCAGCCAACAGCACGCGCACTGCAACGACACCTGTGAACACAACGGCCGTTATCGCCCATCCCAGGAAGCAGTCCCGACAACTGCCGCCACACTTGAGCCGCAGCATTCACTACCACCACCGTTTACACACATGTATTACTGTACCCCACAAGAGCGCGAAGTCTGGTATAAACAGGTTTAGATAGTAATGCAAGCACTTTTTGTCTCGAAATACTATTTTTCCACTACTCCGTGGTACCCCTGCAACCTGAGGTGTTTCACTGACGTGCGGCACGTCATCCGGTCCGATCCTGGGAGACAGTCATCCAGGTTCTGCTAATTGCACAGTGGACTTGGACCATTTATTAACTTTTTTCAAATAATCAGTTGCAGTTATTTGTTCTGCGGTGTACAACCAAGTTTATCGAGTCTCTGCTCTATCACGTAAATCTTGCACCTGATCACTTGGTGCCATTGCGTATTTGTTCCAGCCACGTTTTTGAACGTCTGCAACAGCGGCTTATCAGTTTTTGCGTCGATATTTTGCGTACCTGATCGCGTTCACTCGGGCATTCGACCGAGCCTGGATTAGCACATTTCTTGCCTACACGTCGGTAGCCCGGCACTTAGCTTGCGGCATCGATCGGCGTCCGCCTGTTTGCTTGTGGCTCGTCCATTTTGACGGGCATTTATCTCTTTTCACGGGAGGCAGTGTCATGTTCGCTTCGCGCCATGTCAGGAGGCCGGTTATCCATCGGTCTGGTTTCACGCTGATCGAGTTGCTCGTGGTCATTGCGATCATTGCAATTCTGGTCGCATTACTTTTGCCCGCAGTGCAGCAGGCCCGCGAGGCTGCCCGCAAGGCACAGTGCAAGAACAATCTCAAACAGATTGGAATCGCCCTGCACACATTTCACGACACCTACCAGACCTTTCCCGTCGCAAACGCCCGCGCCTGGGACACATCCACCTCGCCGGGAACTGCGGATGTCAGCTGGGCTGGCCGCAGTGAGTGGCGCGGGTGCAGCTGGATGGTATACATCCTACCCTGGATGGATAATGCCTCGCTCGCCGAAGACCTGCAGCCCTGGTCACTGGTCGGAGAGAAACGATCCTATGCGGGAAACGAGGTCCAGATCAGCAAGCCGATCGCCACCGGAACTTCCGATGCCGGAACGATTCTCGATCCCTACCTGGTGAACTTCGCCAAGAAAACGATTCCCTCCTACCGCTGCCCATCTTCACTAAACTCAGACCTGACCCAATGGGGCACCGCGACCGCCTCCTACGCCGCGAACGTCGGATACAGTGCCAGTGACGGACTGTTCCGGTACGAACCCGGCCTGATCACCCGCATGGGGGACTGCACTGACGGTCTGACCTACACTGTCGCGGTGGCCGAATCTGGGGCCTCGACGGCACAACCCACCGCCGCCTGGACCGCAGGTGCAAATAATCAGGGGCAGTGGATCGGAAGTGTCTGCGGCGTATGGTACGCGAATTCCAAGCAGACTCGAACTAACGTGACATATCGCATTAACACGGGCGGCGTGTCGTTTACGAGTGGCCATCCGGGAGGATTGCACGCACTTGCGGGGGACGGGGGAGTCCACTGGATCACCAATCAGATCAACCCGATGATCTGGATTTCACTGAATACGGCCCGACGTTTGAATCTCCCCAAGAATCAAACAGATGGAACAGATGTGGCCAATTACGGGAAACCGCTAACTCACGACTGGAGCCAGGACCCGGTGACCGCGGCGAACTGGCGAGAGAACCAGGCCCAGTGGCCAGACAAGTAAGCCCCCCAGTCAAGCACGAGATTCGACAGCGTAGTTCAAAACATGCGCTGGAATCGGGCATTGCGCCCGCATCACAA
>CAZQUW010000467.1:0-3367 GCA_964596215.1 uncultured Planctomicrobium sp.
TTAAGGCCCCTGCGGGCGACTTGAACTTCCGCATCAACGGCAGCAGCGGTGCCTTTCGGCGAGTCGGCAAAGATGCGGCTGCAGAGTTATTAATTCCAGTCGCCGCCGGGGGGACTTTTCAAGTCAGCTGGCAACCGCGCCTGAACCGCGCTGATGTGGCCGGTGTGGTTCATGTCGAATCAACTTCTGCAATTGTCCTGTCCGAATTGGGACCGCGGCTGTTGTCGCACTGGATCTATCAGGTGCGGCAGGGATCAATCGCGGAAGTCTCCTACTCACTGCCCGAGCAATTGGGCGTCCGCAAGATCGAAGGTCAGGATGTCGGGGGGTGGGAAGTTGGCGGCGAAGGAGAAGCCCGGCAGCTGAAGATTTTCCTCCGTCGCAAAGTCGAAGACTCGACGCAGCTGAAGTTCGACCTGTTTCTCAAACAGCCTGCGGATGACCTGGAAACGACGTATGTTGTGCCGCAATTCGCCCCTGTGAATATCACTCGTGAGACTGGTACCTTGGCGGTGCTGGCGGAGAAACAGTTCGCGGTGCGCGTGGGCAATATCTCTGGACTCGCGCAGATCGAACCGCAGCAGGTGCCGCTGGATCGGCTGGTTGAACTGACCACATCACCCACGCTCGCCTATCGGTTTGCCAATCGCCCCTACCAGCTCGAACTGGTCGTCGGTCGTCGGCAACCGCAATTGAAAGTGACGGCCCGGCATTTCGCTCAGGTCGATTCCCGAAAGGTGCAACAGCAGAATCGCTTCCAGTTCCGTTTGACCGGTGCACCGCGGGCAGGAGTAGCGGTGATCCTGCCGCAAGGGTACCTGTTGCAGGATGTGCAGGCCCCCGAGATCACCGAATGGCACATATCGGGCCGCGAGGATTCGGCGGATATGGATGCCGAGGCCATGTTGCATCTGGATTTCGCCTCGCCCCGCACTGGCAATTTTGATGTCGTCCTGACGGGCAAGACGCTCCGCCAGCCCGACAATCTTAAAGCGGAAGTTTCACTGCCCTACCCGCTGGAGACAGACGAACTCGATACGCAGTTGCTGACGACGCTCGACCCGATTTATACCGGATTGGTTTCCATGCTGGATAATTGGAAGTCGATCGATCCGGCTCCGCTCGCCCAATTATTCTTGCCGGGTGGAACGGCGCCGAACCAGCTCGGCTTCAGTAGTCAGGCCCCTGCCCCGGCACCGGTCCTATTTGAATTAAACCAGGCTCTGCCGCGACTGAGTGGCCAGGTGCTGACGCTGCTTTCCGTAGGGGAAGACTCTTTGGATTACCTGTTTGCTCTGCAGTGGAACATCAGCACGGCAGGGGCCGATAGTTTTGTCTTTACCACGCCCGACTGGCTGTCTGGAAAACTTGATTTTCCCGATGGCAACGGACCACGCCGGCGCGGGGTGACGCAAGAGCCCACCGGTGACGGGCGAATCCGCTGGACGATTACTCTGGAAGATCCGCAGCGCGAGCGGTATTTCATCGTGGCCCGGGCAGTGTTGCCGCCGGCGGCCAAGGGGGAAGTGGTGGCACCGGGGTTAGTGCTGGAACAGGTTCTACCCGGGCAGGATCCGCCGCAGATCATTCCGCTGGAAACTCAGACTCAGTTCGTCGTGCTGGTGAATCAATCTCAAACGCAGTTAACCTCGGCTGATCCTGATGCTGTCGAAACCATCCCAGCAGAAGATCTGACGCGGGTCATCAAGATCCGCCAGGACTTAATTGATCAGGCCGCCGAGATCGTTCGCGTGCGTACGCTGGGGGTGGGCGTGACTTGGAAACAGCAGCGGTTCCAGGCCGAGCAGTTGTTGCCAGCCGCGGTCAATTTGGCGCATCACATCACGGTGCTGGCGCCGGACGGGAGTTGGCGCGAACAGGTGACGTACCGCATGCGGAATCGCAAACGACAATTCCTGGCGGTCAAGTTGCCAGCAGGGGCCCAGGTACTTTCGCTGTTTGTGAAGGGGCAGCCAGCACGGCCGGTGGTGCCCGCAAAGGAGGCCGCGTTCACCCTGATTCCGCTTCCCAAGACAGTCGAGGGGGATTTGTCGTTTGAAGTGCAGCTGGTCCTGGCGGGGCAGCTGGCGACCGGCCCCCTGCCCCGCAATTGGGGGCTGTCACGCCAGCAGATCGACATTCCCATACCGTCGGTCGTGTCCCCTGAAGAGAGTGCGGAATACGGCATCGCCGTCTCGCAGACGACCTGGACCGTCTATGCCCCGCAGGATCTCGATATCGATGTCTTGCGACGCGCGGGGATGACCAACGTCAATGAAGTTACAGAGACTCTGCAACTCTTTGATCAGTCGATTGCCGTGCTGAATGATGCCTCCGAGTTGATCTCCATTAACAGCAGTACCTATAACCGCCGAGCCAAGGCACAGTCGCTGAATAATCTGAAGCAATTGAAAATCCGGCTGAACGATCTGTCCAACTACCAGGTGGCGAAAAATTCGGCCGAAGTGGCGAAGCAACAGGAATTGCAGAAACGGGCGGCGAAGCTGGAGCAGTCGATCGATGAACTGGTGGTCCGCAACAACGAACAAGGCTTGACCGTCCAGCAGGATGCTTCTGGCAATACGATTGTCGTCGACCAGCAAGCCAACCAAGGTGGCCAGCAGGGCCGCATCCGCGAGTTCTATGCTGACAATCCGAATACCCCGACTCCCGCGGACGAAAATTTCCGTCAACCGGTACTCGCCGGCAGCGGAAAATCGTCCGGTCAGAAAGGGAACGTCAACCGCGAAAACCTGCGCGATCAGAATCTGTCGCAAGTACGCGAGTTAGCGGTCGAGCAGCGAAAGAGGTCTGCGCCTCAGCGCGGGACGACTGAGCTGAAAGATCGCAAAGAGGAAGGATTTCTCGGTCAGTTGGATTCAGTTTATTCGTCGGCGACTCCCTTCGCTGCTCAAAATCCGATCGTTTATGGCAAGAACTGGCAGCCGATGGGAGGAGGCATGGGAGGAGGCATGGGGGGAATTGGTGGAGGTGCCGCCGCACCATCGACCTGGACCACCAGCGGCGGACTGTCGCTACTCATTGACATCCCCACGGACGGCAAAGTCTACAGTTTTTCCAAGCTTAGTGGCGGCGCCAAGCTGACGTTGGGAGTTCGACCTCATCAGACCTGGCAATTGGTTTTAGGGCTGGTGTGGACTCTGACCTGGGTGGTCATACTGGTCGTTATTGGCTGGACCCTCAGTCGACCGCGAGCTCTCGCTGCCTTATATCGCGAAGCCCCCTGGTTCCTGGCGGCCTTGGGACTGATCACGTTCTTCCTGATCCGCTCATCGTCGGGCGGCGGAATCCTGCTGTCACTGCTGGTCTTCGTTATTGGAACGCTGTGGATCGCCTTCCGAAAACC
>CAZQUW010000468.1:0-1549 GCA_964596215.1 uncultured Planctomicrobium sp.
ATCTGCTGGAAGGCGATCAGGTGAAGCAGGTCGGCTATGTCATGGACATCCTGCACCACGGCGACTGGCTGGTGCAGTACGAAATTAACGGTGACGTCTCCACCAAACCACCCGTTTACAACTGGCTGGCGGCAAGTTTCTGCCTGATCTTCGATACGCATGCCGAGTGGGCCATCAAGCTGCCTTCCATGCTGGCGGCCGGTGGCCTGCTGGTCTGTCTGTACGTGCTGGGCTGTCATTTCTTTGACGAACGCGTCGCCTTCTACGCCTGTTTGACATGCATCGCCTCCCATCACTTTTCCAAGCTGATGTGGTTTGCCCGGACCGATATGTTGCTGGCTTTTTTCGTACTGCTGGCCATTACCCTGCTGGTCAGGCTCCCCTGGAGCTGGTGGAAATCGCCGCTGATCGGCGTGGTGGTGGCCCTGGCGGCGTTGACCAAGGGTCCGCTGGGACCTGCACTGTTCGGCTTGTTTCTGGCAGCCTGGGGCTGGCATCACGATGCCCTGCGCAGCCGGGTGGGCTGGCGACGCTTTCTACCCGGACTGGCGACGTGCCTGGTCATCTCCGGAGTCTGGCTGGTGGTGGCCTGTCAGATGCCACGTTTCGAACACACCGCCATTCACTGGCAGCTGGGGGAACGGATGGCCGATCCCGAGAAGGCCCGGCCCTTCTATTACTACATTGGCCATCTCCTGACCCGGATTGCTCCGTGGCCGATCCTGGCGGGGATCGGTTTCTGGATGTCGCGCCGGCGCAACGAATGGACCAACGCGCAGTTCGTGATGACCTGGTTCGTCCTCAGCTTCGTGTTACTCAGCCTGATTCCCATCAAACGGCACGATCACTTGCTCCCGATCTATCCGGCAGTCTTCCTGCTGGCCGGCCTGGGACTACGCTATCTGGTGGAACCCGTCCTGACGACGCAGGCCTTCTGGGTCATGTATCCCTTGAGCGCCGCCCTGGTCGCCTCGCCCGTCCTGTTTCCCTGGGCGCAGCAGACCCCGGTGATTGCCATGATTTCGGGTGGCTTCATCTGCGGTACCGCGGCCAGCTGGTGCTTCCTGAAGCGCCAGCGCATTTCGCTGGCCGTCGTGGCGGCCGGCTTGATCTGCATGCACGGCGTGTATCACCACTGGATCCATCGCAGCGGTCGTGCCGACTACAACCAGGTGCTGGCATTTGTCAGCCAGGTTCGGCAGCAAGTTCCGCCCGGTGAGAAACTGGTGGTCTTCTACGCGCACCCGTTGATTGCCTATGAACTCAATCAGCATGTCCGCCTGCAGGATCCCGAGGAACTGCTGGCCGCACAGCCCCAATGGGTCATCATGCCCGACTACTTCCGCGACCGGATCACGGAAGAAAATCACTGGCAGCTGACACCGCAGGCCGACATGACCATCCTGCCGCGCGAGGACCGGGCGACGTTGTTCAAGATCGAGCGCCCCTCTCAGCTATCCTCGCACCCCGAACGCTCGGTACGATAGCACCGTGGGACGGGTCTTCTCGTTCTTCGCAACCTTCTGTTCAAATGCTTTTTAACAGAAGG
>CAZQUW010000468.1:1649-3324 GCA_964596215.1 uncultured Planctomicrobium sp.
TTCCCTCATGTCGTTTCCACTTGGCTTATCAACACCCACCTCGCTACCATCATATGTGCGCCCGCCAATGTAGCTCGCCCGATTGACGCTCTCCAATTTCCACGGTTTCTTCACTCCGAACATGGATTCCAGTATGCGATTGTTGTTGACTGGCTTAATGTGCTGCAGTTTGTTGACGTCGGCCGTTTTGGGTGAGGAATGGCGCCAGTTCCGAGGTCCGAACAGCCTCGGGAACCCCGCCGCGAAGAACTTGCCGACCACCTGGAGCGAGACCGAAAACGTTCTGTGGAAAACACCAGTCCCCGGGCGGGCCTGGTCGTCACCCGTATTTGCCGATGGCGTGATCTGGCTGACCAATGCGGTGGAAGCGCCGGTCGAAACGAAGACCGACGACAAGCCTCAGGACGGCAAAGAAAAGAAGAAGTCGAACGCCCCCGCGGCAGTCACCCTGCGGGCTGTGAGCCTTGATGCCGCGTCCGGGAAGGTGCTCAGCGATACCGAGTTGTGGACCGCTCCGAATCCGCCCGAGATTCACTCACTGAACAGCTATGCTTCGCCCACCCCGATCCTCGATGGCGATCTGCTGCTGTGCCATTTCGGCGAAATCGGCACGGCCGCGTTCAATATCAAGACCAAGAAAGTTCTCTGGAAAATCATCCTGCCAGCGGCACTCGCCGTGGGTGCGGGCAGCACGCCGGTCCTGTATGACGACCTGATGCTTGTCGTCTCGGATGGGATGGATCAACAGTATGTCGTCGGTTTGAATAAATTCACCGGGGCCGAAGTCTGGAAGACGAAGCGACCGAAGATGTCGGGCACGAATACAGACTCGCATAAGTCGTTCGCTTCGCCCCTGCTGGTCAAGACCGCGGGCCGGGACCAGTTGGTCAGCCCGACGGCGCAGTGGATCACTTCCTACGATCCGGCAACCGGCAAAGAGCTCTGGCGAGTCCGCCACGGTGACGGGTTTTCGAATGCACCGGCGCCGGTTGTGGTGGGAGACCTGGTTTGCGTTTGCACCGGCTTCTTCAAGCCAGAAATCCTCGCAATTCGCCTCGACGGTACGGGCGACGTGACCGACAGCCACATCGCCTGGAGGATCTCCAAGCAGGTTCCGACAATGCCCTCCCCGGTGATCGCCGGCGACGCCATCTATTTCATCAACGACCAGGGGGTCGCCACCTGCGCGAAGACGAGCGATGGCTCCGTAGTGTGGACCAAGCGGATCTCCGGCAACTATGCCTCATCCCCGATGTACGCGGATGGCAAGGTCTACTTCAACAGCCAGGAAGGCAAGACGACGGTGCTGCGCCACGGGCCGGAATACGAAGAAATCGCCGTCAATTCTCTCGACGGCCAGTTGATGGCATCACCCGCAATTATCGGCGAATCGCTGCTGCTGCGGACCAAGTCACATCTGTACCGCATTGGGACCAAGCCCGCGAAGTAAGTTGACCTGGGCCCTGCATCGCAGGTTTGGGCCGGGTTTCCCGGACTGCCTGGCGATGCACGGGGCTGGCTCATGCTCTGTAGAAACAGAGACAGTCGGGTGCCATTGGCTCTGCCGGAGCTTTTTCCGAGTCCAATGTCACCCGGCACTGACACAGCCAGTGGCACCCAACGCCGTTAACCTTTTTTGATCATCGCTCTCACCACTTTTGCCGCTCTGAGGGAG
>CAZQUW010000469.1:0-3321 GCA_964596215.1 uncultured Planctomicrobium sp.
AGCGGGGTTTCATCGGGGATATGCACGCTGGGGTCAGCTCGGCGTGACATGAAGTGCCTGCAGAGACTGCACTGACGCCCGCATCAGTTGGGCGTATCCCTTTTGTCGTTTCAGCCCTGTGACCAAAGCGGCGGTCTTGGCCATTGCGTCGCGCAAATTGGTCTGCAAGACTTCGACATCCTCAATTAGCGTGCTCAACGCCAACGTTTCAGGGCCAGACGGCTCAGCTGGCGACGACTGGTCACTGTCGGCCTCTTCCGCTGTCACGGGTAGACGCATCCTGCGATGGTGGGACCGCACCGTTTTCGATCCGGGCACAAGCGCCGCCTCACACATCGCGGGTGACTCGATTCGAATGGCGTCTGTTTGCGCTGAGATTGCATCCTTAGGATTGAGAAGTGCCCACACGAACTGACGCTGGCCGTCGTCACACAGTGCCGGGGACTCGGAATCGGTCAGGCAGACGTCGCGAAATCCCATGCCGAGGGCTCGCGCCAGTAGCTTGCGGTTAGTCTGCCATTTCACAGGCTCGCCATGTAGCCGCGAATGGCTTAAAACCAGTTCGGTAGCCGGAGCCCCACCGGCTGACTTGCCGCGTACCGCGACATGGCCGTTCAACTCCACAGTGACGGGCCAATGGCATTGATCCTCACTAGGAAGTTTCGGCAAGGTGGCCATCAGGAACTGAGCATCTTCTGGCGACAGGTTAAGCCGAGACCTCGTCGAAGCGGGAGTGGGGATCGTCGATTGGACTTTGGGGAAGTGGCCATCCTTTTCAATTTTGATGGCAACCGTCCAAGCTCCGAGTACCAATGTCACCCGGTCGGCGGTGCGGCCAATGGAAATCGGCTGCTGGTCCTGAGTTAACTCCTGACAGCCGAGGACATTCACAGCCGGAATCAGCACGTCCTCAGTCCACGGAAAAGTGAACCCGGCTTGTACCAACGCTTGTTGGCCGTCTGTCGCTACGATCTGACCTGCTTGACCTCGTAGTTGCAGGCAATCCAAGGCGTACCGAGTCCGCTCCTTCTCGGCAGAGCCGATCGCATCCTTCAACGCCGACCAGACACTGTGCGAGTTGGTGCGAAGCTCATCAGGGAGCGATGGAAACGGAGGTGTATCGTCAGCGGACAGGCGGTCGTACTCCCGAACTTGCGGGATTCGCTGATCAACCCACTCGACGCTGATGCGTTCGTTGGCCGACTGGCGGATTGCGACTTGGTCGTCCGAATTTCCTTCACAAGCCTGCAGCACTTCCAGCGGCAGTACGAAACGGTCCCTGGCACACGCTGCGGTCACTGACAGTTCAATGGCGACGGTCTCGTATACGGCCTGAAGCGCATAGCGATCGCCGAAGGCTGCGATGGTCAGCTGAGGATCGAATTTCGCAGACCTACCGATCTTCGACCGCCGTACCACGGCGCGAAATTGCCGGAGTTGGGCGCGAGTAAAAAGATACATGGAATGGACTCCTGAGAAATGGTGGAACGAAAACCGTCCCGACCCGACCAACGAGGGTCAGGCCGGAACGGAAATGAGCTGCAGGGGACGTTTAGGCGGCGGAGCGACGGAACTGTCGCTGGTCCACGATGGCGACATTTCTATGCAGATCGTACTGATCCCAATCAATGGTCTCGGGATGCAGGTCTTCGAGTTCCGGATCAAAATCCCGTTCAAAGGGGTCCACGAGGTTGAAACCCCGACGACGGATTTCTGACAGGTCTTCGCCCGTCGCCTGGGCAACAGCACGATTGAGAGTATCTTGAGTCATGGCAATTGTTCCTGAGACAAAGAGACAATGCCGCCCCGGCCTGGGACGGCATGGGAGACATACCGCCCCGAATGGGGCACACTTAAACGAAAACAGCCCGCTTGAAAGGCGGGCCATGTCAGAATTCGGCGGAGATCAGCCAGTGCTCTTCGAGCCACTGGCGTTCGGCCGCAAGTGCCGCAGTGCGCAGTGTAAAGGGCCCCAAGACAGGGCCTGCCACGGGGGACAAGTCGGCAGTCCATTGTCCGTCCGGAGTCGGTTCGACGTGGGAACCACGCTGAATACTCATCGAGCCCAACGCCTGCAAATCCAACTGCTCGTCATAGACGCAACGGATCAAACCATTCGGTTGCACGACAAGCTGCATGATTGAATAACTCCCTTCAACGGGGGCGACGCAGAATCGCACGGCGGGGACGTTCCATCAACAGTCCATCCAAAACCGCTTCCACGCCGGAGAGTTGGGAGACCACCTGCTGCCGCAGCGGTTGGCTATCCCGCAACTGCTGCGGATTGACACCACGCACGATCTGTTGGGCATTCGACACCAGCTCGTCGAGCTGTTCGTTGGACCGGACATTGAGCATCCGGAACCGCTGGAAGAACTCGGTCAGATTCTCGACCACTGAATCCCGAAACACTTTGGGCTTACCGTCCTCGGCACCGCTGAGGCGCTCGGACAGGTGAGACACCAGCCGGGACAATTCTTCCACGAATGCCTGTTCGGCGAGCTGCACGGCCTCATCAAACCGAGCGGTGACACGTTCGGCTTCCTGCCGGTACAGCTCCGGACTGAGCCGCCGCAGATATTCCGGCGGTTCCACGCTGGGAAAGTCCCACGCCAGCTCAAACAGTCCAGTCAGGGAATCGGGATAGTCGGCCGGATTGTAGAGCCGCCCGAGACGCTGCCGGGCTGCCGCCTTCAGATCCCCGAAGTGAGCATCCAAGGTAGCGACGGCATCCCGCAGCTCCCCCTTGAACTGGCCCATCTTGTCGTTGATGCCATCCAGGTCCGCCTGACGAATCAGACGCAGGCCCGGCTCGGGGAACGGTAACGACAGACCTTTGAAATAGTTGACCGCTTGGCTGCGGATCGACGTGACGGCCCGGAACGTGGGATCGCGGGTGTCGATCAGCTTCTTGCCCGCTGATAGGTAGTCGGCTTCGGCCCCGAAGGCATCGGCAGCACTGGCCTTCTGCTCGCTGGAGAGGGCCTTGCGGATGCCGAACCAGGTAAACGACAGCCGCATGGCAGCCATCGTGGTCCGCAGCCGCTGGGCGGGTTCCTGTTGCGTCCGCACGGGGGGCGGATCGAGGAGTGAGTTCATAATATGACTTTCATTGCTGGGGGTGGAGAGAATAGGAAGAATAGGGCGATTGACTGAATTCCGATCAATTCGTGGACGGGTCACGACTGACACGGCGGCGTGACTTGGAAGTCGTGCTCTCGTTGCTGTAGAGCCCCGGCTGGCTCGCAGAGAGACAACGGCCACTGGCCCACGTCCGGAGCCGCTGGACGGCCTCTGACGCGGTCACAGCGACCGGTACGA
>CAZQUW010000470.1:0-3281 GCA_964596215.1 uncultured Planctomicrobium sp.
CCTAAGATCAAACTTTGATCAAGCAATCTCTGTATTTTTCTCTGTGTTCTCCGTGTCTCCGTGGTGCCATTCTTCTATTGACCGCATGATCGCCAATCCGGCGCAGCGCGACGTTCGCGAGGCGTGAATGCCTTGTGGGGCGGTTGGTGACGGGGACTGACGGGCCGGGAGACCCGTCCCACGGGGTTCGTCCTGCGCGCTCTTAGTGGCTGAACTTTTTCGACAGCCAATGGACTAGCGTGAATAACGCCAGCCCGATGATGCCGCCGCGCATGTCGGCGAGCCAGTCGTAGAAGTCGCAGTGGCGGCCGACTGGGATCTGGAGCAGCTCGTCGAACGCTCCGTAGACTGCGATAATCAGCAGGACGCTGGCCGCATGTCGCACCACGCCGGTAATGCGGTCGTGCAGGGCCCAGCTTAATAGTCCCGCCAGAATCGTGAACGAGACGCTATGGAGTGTCTTATCCGACACTGGCTTGATCGACTGTGGTACCTTGGGCAGATGCGTGGCGATGAAAGCCAGCAACCAGAAGCTGAGCAGCGCCCAATCTTTCCACTGTAATCGACGTAACAGAGCCAAGAGGACGTCCCGGATTTCGGTTAGCGGTGCTGAGGTGCAGAAATGGGCGAGGCTGCCCGTCGGGGAATTGCGGGAGTGCGCGGCTCGACAGCGGGTGCGGCGACGAGGATGGGGGGCTCGTGGCGGTTACGCCCCGGCAGCTGTGTCGACATCACTCCCGGTGCTGGACGCGAGCTCTGGGGGCCGTCCGGGTTCTTTTGAATCGCTGAGTCGCTTGGCTGCAGTCCGAAGGGGCCCGCAAAAGTGAACCCTTCCTGCGTGATGCCCTCGAGTTCCAGTTCGGAACTGTCCCATGTCACGAACTCATCCGTGGACGGCGATGAGCGTACCGCGACCTCTGTCAGCTCGGCTGCCACGCAGTTGTCGCCAATAAACTTGATCCGTTTCGACCAGGCTGCGACTTGCTTCTCGCCGACGAATTCCATCAGCCCACCTTGCGTCGGCAGGATGTCGAAGACGCAATCTCGAGCCTCCACGCGAAGCTGGTCTTTCCCCGGCATTTGATCCATGACGACCCAGCGCACCACCGACCCGGATTGCCGGCAGGTGACATGCTCCAGATGCAGTTCCATTTCCAGCGGCGAGATAAACGGTGCCGCGACATGCACCAGCGGTCCGGCACCCAATCGCAAGACATTGCGCAGGGTGATCTTCCTGGCTGAGCTTCGCAGATCGAGCGCGGAACTGGTCCCCAGCACGACGACATTTTCCAGCAGCGCGAGGCCGTTACGCACCCCGCCCGCATCCGGGACACGCCAGCAGATTGCCGTGGGGACTGGCTGCCGTGACTGGAATTCCAGGACATCAATCACGGGAGTGGCAGTCGATGAATGCGTCAGGAACGACGTGTCGCGAACTTCCAGTTCCAGGGCTTCGACCAGCAGTTGGGCGGGAGGGGCCGGCAGTTCCCCCTGGGCTTCAACGGCATCGGCCCGGCGAAAGATCAGACCGTGTAACTGCACTTTTTCCGCGAGCAGAAACATCGGCTCGGCATTGATGGCAATCTCGGGCCGCACGCCCTCTCGACCGCGAATGACCAGCGGACCGATCTGCGTGATATTGCGTGGTGCGTAGGGCCCGTTCGAGGTGAGTTCGATGACCCCCTGGGCATTGGGCTCGGGTAATGGTAACAGTGGTGCAATATTCGCGACGGTTGCCGTGCCCTGCCCCGTGGTGGTTTCTGCGGTCGGTTCCGACGAGGCCGTCGTTGAACCCGATGCAGGTTGGGTCTGCGGAATCGCGGCCCAGATCCGCAGCAAGTTCGCCCGGGTTCCTTCGTGGACATAACCGGCCGTTAAACCGGTAATCGCAAACAGCAACGTCATGACCCAGACCAGAGGCGAATTGACGACAGTCGCCAGCTTCAGTCCCTCACCGACGGGCCGCTCGAAACTGCGGACAAAGCGTTTGAGCAACCGGCGTCCCGAGCGTCGCGGTATGCCTAAACCTTGCAACACGGCACCGGCATTGGCCGGGCGGTCGGCGACGTTGGGGGATGTCAGTTTCAAAATCATTTCCGCCAGAGGGGCGGGCGTATCCGGTGCGAAATCGCGCACATCACGGATGCGTCGCGTCTGGTGCGAAGCCAGCTTGACGAGCGGATCGCCACCCGGAAACGGTGGCCGGCCCGCCAGCAATTGCCACAGCAGGCAGCCCAGGGCGTACAGATCGGAGGCCGGATTGTAGGTGATTCCGGTGCCGATGAGTTCGGGGGCAATACAGTCGTAGCACTCGGGAACGAGTTGCGAGTGAGGAGTCAGTTCGGGTTCGAGTACCCCTTGGATGCCCGTGTCGATCAAGACGGCAGTGCCCTCGGACAGCAATCGCACCTGCGAGGGACGAATCTCACCATGGGCGAGTCCCACCGCGTGCAGCCGTGCCAGACCGTCCGCGAGCTGACGCCCGATTTGCCAGACCACGCGTGCGGGATAACGGCCGCGGCGGATCAGCAGTTCTGTCAGCGTGCGGCCCGGGACATGGCGGCTGACGAACACCAGCTGCTGCTCGATCCGTTCGCAGGCCTGCGGCATCACGATTGAGGGATGGGCCAGTTTGCGCCCCGTCTCAAGGAGTTTCTGGCTGCGAGTCAGAATCTCCGGAATCAGGTCTTCTTCGACCGTGACCAGTTTCAGGATGCGGGCCTGTCGCGTCGCGATCGAACGGGCGAGGTACGTGGCTCCCGAAAAACTGACTCCCAGACGCTCAACGAGAACACACGGCCCGACGCGTAATTTTTCGGGGTGGGGTGACTCGAGGATCTGCGCCTGGAACGGCGTCAGCCGCCGCAACTGCACCAGGGCATCAATCCAGACCGAATCAAACGCCGGTAAATCGGTGGCCATACGACGCACCCGGGCCCGGCACCGACGCAAGTCGGCGGGCGTGCAAAGCCGTAGCTCACGCAACAGCTTCAGCAGTGGTGCTGAGGGTGGTTCCAACACGAAGCAGGCATCCCTTCCTGCGACGATTCCTGTCGTGTCCGAAATCCTGATTTGAGGACACGTTGCATCATCGCCAACAGTCGGGAGTTATGCCAGATTTCGCATTTTCTGGCAAGACGAAGCGTACAATGCAGATGTGGGAATTGATCCTGGAAGAACCTGCCGCCTCTCGCTGCCTGACTGAATTGCTGCCTTGTACTCGTCATCGAAACGTTTCCCGTGTCAACAACATGTTCGCCAGTTCGGGGCGCATCATGCCG
>CAZQUW010000471.1:0-1410 GCA_964596215.1 uncultured Planctomicrobium sp.
TCAGGGGGCGAATGCCTGGGGTTGAGGAGTCTCTATGGTGACGACGCGCCAGCTTTCACCCATCTCGCGAAATGCGCGAAAGTCCTGCGCCGGGTAGCGGAATTCCAGCTCGGGTGTGTCGACCGGCTTCCCCTGCGCCTGGTGTGAATGCATCGCCGCATCCAACGCGCCGCCGGCCAGGAGCGTCCGCTCGACCGGATAGGGGGACTTGCCGGTTCGAAAGAAATGGGCGACCGCATGCGATAAGGCGCTGAACAGGTTCAGATTGCCCCAGGGGCCGTTGTAAAACGCGGTGGCCAGCGGCTTCGCCTGACCTTCCAGTCGACAGGCGAAGTTCCAGCGATCGCTGGAGCTGCCGATCTTCAACACTGTCCCGCGCGTGCCGTCCTTGTACGTCACCAGCAGCGCGTGGTCACCCTCGGGTTTCGCTGCGGGGACTGCCCCGGGGATGGCGGGTCGCGCTTGGCGCTGCTGCCCGGCGTCGCGTTCGGCGGCCATCGCCGCGGCGACCAGATCGGCAGACCAGCGGCCGGCCTGTTGGGCCTTGTCAAATGCGGCGCCCGACAGAAATTCCACCCGCGAGATGCCGGTCTCGCCACCCCGGCGTGCTTCCACCACCGACTGCAAGACCTCCAGCCCGTGGAAGTCGTAGACTTCGCGACCACCGCCATGGATGGCCACGGCCTCCACGATTCCGGCACCGTCGGGCACGACCAGCGGCGGCCGCCGCTCGGCCAGGGGGACGCTGCTGCCGGCCATCAGGGGAATCCCCAGTCGCCGCGCGTCATCGTACATTTGTTTCGCCCAATCCCAGCGATAGGAGAGGTGCTTGTCGTTGAAGACCGGCACGAACCGCTGGCTCCGCTGCATCGTACTCACGATCTGGTCGAAGAACTGTTTTCGCGGGTACATCTTCTGGCCGAGTTCATTGGTCGGATACTCGCCATGCTCGCCGATCAGCAGTACGGCATCCACGGCCAGCTGCCTGCCGCCCAGGCACAATGCCTGATCGATCGAATCAAACAGCGGCACCGACAACCGCCGCGAGGCCTCGCGAGCCATGTCGGTGGCGGGGAACTGATCGGCGTACCACGCGACCACATCGACCCCGGGATCGACACGCTGTCCGCGAAATAGACAGGTCCCCATCAAGTTCATCAGGATGTTATAGGCATGCGAACGGTGCCTCAGTTCGGTAAAGATTGCGGCGACCTTGGGCCGCCGTGCACCGTCGAACGAGAAACCGCGGCCCGCGGCAGACGAGAGTACCAGGGCGCCCGTCGCGGTCAGGAACTCGCGCCGCGGGATGATCGTGTCCGGGAAATTCATCGAAAGTCTCCTCAGGCCTGTCATTGACTGGAGTCCACATCATCGTCAATCGATGACAGGGATACCAGTATGAAGTTGTGA
>CAZQUW010000471.1:1510-3259 GCA_964596215.1 uncultured Planctomicrobium sp.
GGGCTGTTGACGTGGGCTGCATGTCGAAATAATATAAAACGTGGCTGATCTATCAGCCGCGATGACTTTGATTGCGAATCTTGTACTACCCGTTCGGGTGTTTTCGGTTCTATTTTCTTCTTGATTCCGATAGTGAAGGATGAGCATCATGTTGCGCCGTCGTGGGTTTACGCTGATTGAATTGCTGGTCGTGATCGCGATTATCGCGGTCCTGATTGCGTTGCTGCTGCCGGCTGTGCAGCAAGCTCGTGAGGCCGCTCGCCGGTCGCAGTGCAAGAACAACCTCAAGCAGATGGGGTTGGCCCTGCACAACTACGCCGATGTGTTCACGATCTTTCCCTATGGGGAAATGAACGGAATTGGGCAGGTCGGGGTCGCGAATATGACGAATGGCACATTGATGAATCAGACCGGGCTGGTGATGCTGCTGCCCTCCCTCGACCAGGCCCCGTTGTATAATACTCTGAACTTCAGTGCGCCATTCGGAGACTATCAAAACGGCTCTGCGACCACGATTGTACTGCCTGCTTCGCACATCGCGGCCAAGGCCACCAAGATGGCTGCTTTCACCTGCCCGTCAGATGCCGGTCCTCAATTCGACCCGGGTGACGGTGCCCATTACGGTTGCGGAGCGAGTGGCATCAGTTACAGATCGTCGTATGGTCTCAGCGTGAATGCGACTCATCAGTTACCCGCCTGGACAGCCTACGGAACGACGGCTCGGACAGCGTTCGGTGGTAACTCTAAATGTGGCCTCCGTGACATTACGGACGGGGCGAGTAACTCGATTCTGGTGGTGGAGAATGTCTTTGATTGTCAGAGCGGACGAATCTCACCTTGGTTCTGCGTGCAGCACGCCGGGACCGGCACTGTGATCACGGGGGGCATTAACAGGTGGGAACCAGGCCGTCCGATGCAATTGGATGTCTATTCGAGAAATGCGAGTTCCGCACATGTGGGTGGCTGCCATGCCCTGCTGGGGGACGGTGCGGTGCGGTTTCTCAGCGAGAACACCAATCAGCTGACGCTGAACAATCTGGCGTACATCGCCGATGGACAGGTGATTAGCGAGTTCTAGTCCCTGCTGGTGTCTGGCAAGGCAACCTTGAGTTTGACGTGGAATAGGCGCGAAGTGATACTCGCGCCTATTCTCAATTATGGATCGGGATCCGGCTTCGGCAGCCGCTGCTGGCCTGCATTCTCGGATCGGGTCAACTTAATAATCGCGCTTATCATTAAGAAAAATTTGGAGCACCGGAATGTCTCTTCGCGCTTGGCTTGTTTTCCCTGCAATATTAGCGGTGTTTCATGTGGTTGGTTGTGGCGGTGGCGGTGGTTCAAACGCCAAGTTAGTTCCCGTTGGTGGCACGTTGTTGGTCGACGGAGCGGCTTTGGATGGGGTTTCCGTGACCTTTGTCCCGGACATCTCAATCAAGGATAGTCGCGGAGGGGTTGGTACGACTGATGCCACGGGCGCGTTCACCGTCACGGAGCTCAGCCAGAATCGACCCGGCCTGCCTCCCGGCAAGTACACTCTGACGTATTCGCGAATGCGATTGCCGGATGGATCGGCGGCGCCTAAGCCCGAAGCGGGTAAGCCCGTAGACCCGGGGGTCATTCAGGTCGAAACGTTTCCTGACCACTTAACCACGCTGAATCCGAGGGTGACGGCCAATCAGGTGGAGATTCCCGCGGCAGGCAATCCGAAGCTGGAGTTGAAAATCAGCAAGAAAGGTGCGCTTCGCTGAG
>CAZQUW010000472.1:0-3249 GCA_964596215.1 uncultured Planctomicrobium sp.
AACATAAGGGAGCAAAGAGGACAAAGAAGCGGCAAGTTTTGTCTGCCGGTGAAGTGAGGAGGATCTCACGCAAAGGCGCCAAGGCGCACGGATGTATAAGCGGGCCGCTGCAATGCAGCCTCTTTGCGCCTTGGCGCCTTGGCGCGAGACATCTCTTCTATCGTAGGCGGGAGGTAAAAGTCGTAAGGGAGCAAAGAGTTCGCGGGAAATTGGCGACTGCGACGGGCGTCTTACCCTTCCTCTTGAGTCAAATCCCCCTGCCCCGTTGGCCCGACAGGGGAATGGGGCTGGCGTATACCTCGACTTCAGATCAAACTATCTTTATTCGTCAGTCCGCGTAAGATCAGTCGCCGTGAATTGTCTCGGGGATCAGTTGTCGTCTGCGGCGAAATGAGATGACTCAGAAGCTGTAGATCCAATGGAAGCATTACCAGATATGGAAACAGTGGCCCGGGCCATGACGTCTGTCAGTCCGCGTCTTCGACGCCAGGCCGTTACGATCGCGCTCCTCTGCTGTTGCGGGGGGCTCGTCGGGATCGCGGCGGGTGAGGAGCCGCGGCCGGACTACAATCGAGATATCCGGCCGATCCTGTCCAACTACTGCTATACCTGCCACGGGCCTGACGAACAGAAACGTCAGACCGAATTAAGGCTCGATCAGCAGTCGTCAGCAACGAGAAAGCTCAACACGGGCATCGTCGCCGTTGTGGCCGGGAACAGTGCCGAAAGCGAACTCTATCAACGCATTATTTCCACTGACAATTCCGCACGCATGCCGCCGCCTGATAGCGAAAAAACGCTGTCTGAGGCGCAGATCAAACTGATCAAGGATTGGATTGATGGGGGCGCCGTCTGGCAGGGACACTGGTCGTTTCAAGCTCCGCGACTGACAGCCGCGCCCCCGGTGCGGCAGGCCGACGCGGTCGTACGCAATGCCATTGACCACTTTGTCCTGGACCGCCTGGATCGCGAAGGCCTGCGGCAAAGTCCCGAGGCTGATCGGGCCACCCTGTGTCGCCGAGTGACTCTCGATCTGACCGGACTGCCGCCGACGTTGGAAGAAGTCGATGCCTTCCTCGCGGACGAATCGGCCGATGCCTACGAAAAACTGGTTGATCGCCTGCTGCAGTCTCCGCACTACGGCGAGCACCAGGCTCGAGCATGGCTGGATATGGCCCGCTACGGCGACACGCATGGATTGTTTCTCGACAACGAACGATCCCTGTGGCCCTATCGCGATTGGGTGATTCGAGCATTCAACCGGAATCTGCCGTTCGACCAGTTTACGATCGAACAACTGGCGGGCGACCTGTTGCCTGCGCCGACTCGGGATCAACGAATCGCGACCGGGTTTAACCGTTGTAATGTGACCACAAATGAGCCTGGATCGATTGTCGAAGAAGCCCGTGTGCGAAATGCGGCAGACCGGGTCGAAACGACGGCCAAAGTGTGGCTGGGGCTGACAGCCCAGTGTGCGGCCTGTCACGATCACAAGTTTGACCCATTGTCGCAGGCCGAGTTCTATCAGCTGTTTGCCTACTTTGCGAATGGCACTGACAAGCCCCTGGATGACAACGCGCTGTTGCCGCCTCCCTTTATTCAGGTACCGACTCCGGAAGAATCTCGCCGCCAGGAGGAACTCAGGCAGCAGGTGGCCGCAAAGGAGCTGGCACTGCGACAGCAGGTGTCTGCTTTTGCCTATCAGGAACCGGCCGGAACGCCCGATCTGACGACAGCCTCCGGCCCCGAAGAAATCGTCTGGATCGACGACGCTCTGCCCAGCGGTGCCGTTCCGCAAGGGGATGAACAAGCGGCATCATGGAAATGGATTACGAAAGACGCCGGCCCCGTGTTCGCAGGCGAACGCGCGAATACCCGGACCGCAAAGGGCCTGGGCCAGCACTATTTTACCGGTGCCAAACCAGGGCTGAAGATTGCGGCCAACGATAAGCTGTTTGCCTACGTGTATCTGGATCCGGCCAACCCGCCGCGGACGGTCATGCTGCATGTGATCGACGCGTCTTACTCACACCGTGCTTACTGGGGTGAGAATCTGGTGACTGTCGACCAGGATAACTCGCCGGGCCGCAAGCCGATGGGCCCGCTGCCGGAAACGGGCAAATGGGTGCGTCTGGAAGTTCCCGCGGCTGACATCGGCCTGCAACCTGGCACCGAACTGCACGGTTGGAACTTCGTCCAATTCGATGGCACCGTCTACTGGGACAAAGCGGGAATTGTGACGACCAGCAAACCACAGACTCACTTTGCGTCCCAGCACGTCTGGGAAGCACAGGAGAAAGCTCGCGAGAAGAGCACTCTGCCGGCGGATGTCCTGATGTTGATCAAGCTGGAGGCGGCACAGCGAACCGCCGAGCAACAGCAGCGGCTGCGGGATTACTTCATTGAATTTGCCCACAGCGGGTCACGCGAGTTGCTGGAGCCATACAAGCAGGAAGTGGCTCGAGCGCGGCAGGCGTACACGGACCACGAGAAACAGATTGCCTCAACGATGGTCATGGAAGAGCGCCCCGGGGCCGCAGCCGAGGTGTTCGTATTGACCCGTGGTGAGTACGACAAGCCCGATAAGAATCGCAAAGTGCTGCCGAATGTGCCGGCGGCGTTACCCCCCTTGCCTGCCGCAGCACCGGCCAATCGCCTGGCGTTGGCAAAGTGGCTGTGTGCTCCCGAGCATCCGCTGACGGCCCGGGTGACGGTGAATCGTTTCTGGCAACAGTTGTTTGGCATCGGTCTGGTCGCCACGTCAGAAGACTTTGGCGCCCAGGGGGAATGGCCTTCGCACCCGGAATTGCTCGACTGGCTGGCACTCGACTTTGTCGAACATGGCTGGGATGTGAAACGAACGATCAAGCAGATGGTACTGTCGGCGACCTATCGCCAGGATTCGCATGTCACCCCCGAACTGGCCCGCCGCGACCGTGAAAACCGGCTGCTGGCACGGGGACCGCGATTCCGCGCGGATGCGGAGGTCGTACGCGACGCGACGCTGGCTGTCAGTGGTCTGTTATCGTCGCAAATCGGCGGCCGCAGCGTCCGGCCCTATCAACCCCCGGGGATCTGGGAGGTCGTGGCCCATTCGACGAGTAACACCAGCAAGTACCAGCGCGGGACCGGCGAGGCCCTGTTCCGCCGCAGTCTCTACACGTTCTGGAAACGGACTGCTCCGCCGCCGGGGCTGATGGTATTTGACGCCCCGACACGCGATACCTGCACCGCCCGCCGTCCGCGGAC
>CAZQUW010000473.1:0-3230 GCA_964596215.1 uncultured Planctomicrobium sp.
GCCAGCAGCCGGTGATCGTCGCGTGCCTGGATAACCTGATCAAAGGCGCGGCAGGCGTGGCCGTGCAGAATTTTAATCTGATGTATGGATTTCCGGAAACCACCGGATTGTTGGTTTGAGAAAGTCGCCATCAACACGGAGCATGAAGGCGAGTCAGTGGCACCCAATCCTGACATCAAACGTTGACACAGCAGTAGCCTGACTCTCCAGGGTCGGGCGAGTGTATCCAAGCCCGCAATCGCCCGACTCTGGAGAGTCAGGCTACCGAGAGTGAGTCACCCCGTGTCGTCTGTGGGCAAAGTTTATCTGGTCGGGGCGGGATCGGGAGATCCCGGGCTCATTACGGTGCGCGCTGTGGAATGCCTGAAGCGCGCGGATGTCGTCTTTTATGACGGGCTGGTGAACCCGCTGTTGCTGCGCTATACGTCGGCCGCCGCCGAACGGACGTGCCGGATCAGCTCGATTGACGGACGGGCTCTGCCGCAGGCCGAGATCAACCGGCACCTCGTTGAGGCGGCGTTGTCGGGAAAAACCGTGGTCAGGCTCAAGGGGGGCGATCCCTATCTGTTCGGCCGCGGTACGGAAGAGGCTGCGGCCCTGGTCGCGGCGGGGATTCCCTATGAGGTCGTGCCCGGTGTGTCTGCCGCACTGGCTGCGAGTGTCTATGCGGGGATGTCGTTAACGCATCGTGAGATTTCCTCGGCCGTGGCCCTGATCACCGGGCACGAAGACCCGGCGAAAGCCGAAAGTCATCTCGATTACGCGGCGCTCGCGCAGTTCCCCGGGACGCTGGTGTTCTACATGGGTCTGCACCGTCTCGAAGCGATCACGGAGGCTTTAATCCAGGCCGGCAAGCCAGCCGGGACGTTGGCCGCTGTGATCAGCCGGGGGACCTGGCCGCAGCAGCGAACCGTCACCGGAACCCTCGCCGATATCGCCGTGCAGGTGCGTGCGGCCGAGTTACACGCGCCGTCGTTGATCATTGTGGGCGAATGTGTCCGGTTGCGTGATTCGTTGCAATGGTTCGAACAGCGGACATTATTTGGGATGCGCATCGGGATCACGCGGGCTGAAGGTCAGGCCTATGAGGTGATCGACCGCGTCGTGGAACTGGGGGGCGATCCCGTGCTGCTGCCCACGATCGCCATCCTGCCCCCGGCCGACTGGGGCGAGGTCGATGCCTGCCTGCAGCGTCTGGACGAATACGACTGGATCGTCTTTACCAGTGCCAACGGAGTCCGGCAGTTCTGCGGTCGACTCTGGGCCCAGGGGTGCGATGCTCGCCGCCTGGGGCGTGCGAAGCTGGCGGCGATCGGGACGGGAACCGCCGCGTCGCTGGCCGAGTTCCATCTCCATGCGGATCTCGTTCCTGACTCGTTCCGCGCCGAAGCGCTGGCCGAAGCCTTAAAACCCCTGGTGGCGGGGAAGAAGGTGCTGTGGGCGCGCGCCAGCCGGGGGCGGGATGTATTACCGACCGAACTGCGTGCCGCCGGCGCGCGACTCGATGAACTGGTCGTCTATCAGAACGTGGACGTGACCGCTTTGCCCGCGGCCGTGCTGACCGACATCGAACAGGGAAAGCTCCATTGGATTGGATTGAGCAGCCCGTCAATCGCCCGCAATCTGGCCGAGAAATTGACTCCCGCCGCCCGAGCCCGGCTGGGACACGACGTGAAACTGGCGAGTATCAGCCCCGTCACAACCGCAGCGGCGGTGGAAGCGGGTTTGCCGATTTCTGCCGAGGCGACGACCTACACCTGGGAAGGGATCCTGCAGGCGATCGTCGTTGATCGCTCCGCGATCACAACTGGTTCGCGCAGCGACCTGTAGCCTGACTCTCCGAGTCGGGGGTCTTTAATACGGAGTGGCCCCTCTACCGCGAGTCAGGCCAGGGTGTGTGATGATCTCAGTCTGAGCGCAACGCGATCAACGATATTCAATTCCATTCCGACAACTGCCGGCGGGCTTCGGCAATTTGGAATTCAATCGCGGGGGCTTCCCCTTTAGAGGCCGATTTCAGGCAGGTTTCCAGGATGTCGACGGCGGAACCGGGGCGATTGGCTTTCATGGAAAGCAGTCCCAAGTCGCGCCGCTCTTCGTAGGAACTGGGCTGCAGGGCGGTCAGCCGGTGCTGGACTTTCCAGGCGGCGTTCCAATTCTCCTGTTGCGAGTACAGCGCCTTCAGGTTGTTCAGCATGCGGATGATAATCGTACGGGCGGAGGCGGGTTCCAGCACCGTCAGTGCCCGCTCTTCGGAAAATCCGGTGGTCAAACTGACCCGCAACAGCATTTGATCGAGGTTCAAGACCTCCCCATTGGCGAACGCATCAATGAATAAGGGGCCATCCACCGCTTCGTAGCGCGTCATAAAATGGCCGGGGGCGGCGACTCCGTGCAGCCCGAGACCCGCTTGATTGGCGACCGCCATGTAGATGATCGACAGGCTGATCGGAATACCGCGGCCCGTTTCGATCACGCGGTTCACGTAGCTGCCGTCGGCCTGCAGATAGGCTTCACGGCTGCCGGTGAGCTTGTGTTTGCCAGCGAGGCACTCGGCGAGGAGTCCCAGGGCCATTTCTTCATTGGGCGCCTGCAGGATGCCTGACGCGATCTCGTTGGCGCGTCGGCCGATCCAGTCCTGAGTCGCGGAAAAATCGAGCTGGGGATAGGCATCGCGGGCGAGTTCCAGCGCGGCAGTGGTTAATTCGACATCGTCCCGGCGGGCCAGCAACTTGGTGAACTCTGCATCGTTCGCAAAGTCAAAGTCGGTCAACATGATGTGCCCCATCTGCATTCATCCCTGCTCTGTGATGGCTGATCTGCTCGAACAGATTTCCATGAATTCGGATGTCCGATTCCCAATTATAGGTTTGGCGCCATTTGGCTCCTATAGCTTTCTGAACCTGACTGGCGAGTCATTTAAGATCGGTCCTGGCCGTGCTTGGCCTGGTGCATGGTCACGGAAGTCTATGGTGAGTAAAGGAATGCCGTGGTGGCCTGGACCCGTCGGATGATCGCCGGATGCACCGGCCCGCAGTCGTACCAGGGTGAGCGCGCATTCCGTTCCGACACTTGGCATCGGGAACCGTGCAGGGTACGCCACGTTGATCAACGGGATCTGCTGCCCAGTTCGGGAGCGCCTATGAATACCGCAACTTTTCCGAGCTACTGGTCCCTGATGGGGTTGGAGGGATTTGAACATCGGGGGATGCGGAGATCGCTGGAGTTCA
>CAZQUW010000474.1:0-3214 GCA_964596215.1 uncultured Planctomicrobium sp.
AATCAAAAGGACTGATCTGCGACTGCGAACAAAGAATGCTGCTGGAACCTGGACTCGAGTGACACCGCGATCAGACGATGGCAAGCCCCGTGATTGGATGCAGTTGTGCATTACACACAATGAGGAGTAGTGTATAAAACGCTCCTGTACATGCAAGCAAGCGTAAGAAAATTTGTCCAGTTTTTAACAGTTCAGTATTTTCACCCATTGAGAATGGTCACCCGTGGCGAGCTGGCGCGGGGTGGCACGATTCACTTTTGTCTGGACTGAATTGCAGCTACCTTCTACTCGGGATGCTGCCGCGCTGATCGGCGAGTCTCGCTGGCTGAATCGGCTCCCTCTGAAAAAAATGAGAATTGACGGCGCGGAAAGCTCGGTCAAGCCGAAGCCTCTATGTCCCTGCGCTTCCCCAGTTTCAAGAATCTGGGCCAATCTGCGAAAGCGACGCGTTTGCCAGCTTGCAGGGCTTCTTCAAGAGTAGTCGCAGCTGAAACGCGATGCCCCGGCGTTGGTGCGACAGTATCGCACATCAATAGTGCCCTGCGAGCGGATTTGCTCACTTGTGGCCGCTCTTCAAGGTGGAGACTCCAGTCGGAACTCCCAACTTTCAGGAATCGGCAAGCGCGGCGCGGTTTATGCGATACCCACCTGGCAAGTGGGTGAGATGACAATGAATGCCAGAAGGCCCGTCTCATTGCAGTTCGTGATGAGGTACGTGGCCAGCCTGTTCGTCGTTCAGGTCCCTCTGGTTAGAATTGAGACGCCGATGAAACATGTGTATGGACCGGTGCCCTCGCGGCGGTTGGGGCAGTCGCTTGGGATTGATCCAATCCCTTTCAAGACCTGCAATTGGAACTGCGTCTATTGCCAGCTGGGACGGACTTCGCCACCGACGAATGAGCGACGCGACTATTTCCCTGCCGATGAGATCCTCGCCGAGGTAGAGGTTGCGTTGCAGGCCCACCAACCGGGTGAGATCGACTGGCTCACCTTCGTGGGCTCGGGCGAGCCGACGTTACACGCGAGCCTCGGGGCGATGATCCGCAAAGTCAGGACGATGACGTCGCTGCCGATCGCCGTCATTACGAATGGATCGCTGCTCCATCTGCCGGAAGTGCGGGAGGAACTGCTGACCGCAGACGTTGTCCTGCCGACAGTGTGTGCGGGTACCGAGACTTTATACCGCAAAATCAATCGCCCCATGGCGGAACTGGGCTTCAGTGAGTTCATTGAGGGCATTGTGGCCTTTCGGGACCAGTTTCCGGGCAAGCTGTGGGTGGAAGTCATGCTCGTTCAGGACTTGAATGACTCAGAGGAGGCATTGCAGGATCTGGCCGCGGTGCTGCGACGTATTCGCCCGGATGAAGTACATCTGAATTCACCGACGCGGCCGCCGTGCGAGCCGTGGGTCAAGCTCGTCAATCAAGCGACCTTCGAACGTGCCCAGCGGATTCTGGGACAAATCGCACATGTCGTTCTTCCTGCCGAAGGTGAATTCGATCTGTCGGGATATGAGAACGTCGTGGATGCCATCATTGCGGTGATTACACGACACCCAATCAGCGAGGACGATCTCGTGCGGACGTTAGGTCGGTGGCAGCCGGGCCACGTCAGGCAGTCGCTCGCCGATCTGGAACGCAGTGGCCAGGCCCAGGTTGTGACCCGTGGAGATCATCGCTCCTGGAGCTGCGCTGCGGCAAAGTATGTCGAGCAGACCGCGGCACGATGTCACGACGTGAAAGAAAACATTCAAGGAGTGCAGGCATGATCCGTTACGCGTTGATACCGCTATTGGCAATTGGCGTCTTTTCCGGGTGCGGCCCCGTCGCCGAACCGGACGGCTCCCCGAGTGACGACTGCAATCGGTAACGAAAGCAAGCGAGAACAATTCACGATTCGCTGCCAGCACGGAACATGTCGTACCCGCTGGCAGACACACATTGCTGAGGAGAAAACAGTCATGGCCGAGAAAATTGCAACGATCGAAACGATGCGGGCGGACCACCAGACTTGGCT
The DNA here is from genome assembly GCA_964596215.1 of uncultured Planctomicrobium sp. Lineage (GTDB taxonomy): Bacteria > Planctomycetota > Planctomycetia > Planctomycetales > Planctomycetaceae > JAKFVC01. The sequence goes on from CAZQUW010000474.1 coordinate 2,017, forward strand.
CGCGGCCCACGCTCAATGGCGGCGGGATGTTGAGCGCTGGCAGGCGGAGCATCAGGCGGCGGTGACCCGCCTGGCTGAATTGCAAAACATGGTTCGCGGGCACGGCGAGTGTCTCGAAGAACATGCACGGGCTTTCCGCCAGGCGGAAGAGGCCACCACAGCCCATGAGCGCGAGATTGCCGAGTTCATGTCCGGGACGGGTGATAAGCCTCAGGACGTGGCGGCAAACCGCCATCAGGAGCAGGAAGGCGTGTTCAGTCGTCAACAGGACGCACATGAGCGGATCAAGAAGCACCACCAGACGGTGATGGCACAACTACAGGCACTGGAGACGGCCGCTGGCGCTGCCATGTAAGGAATCTCAAGGCAGGAAAGTCAGCTCTTGGAGTGGCACACTCCGCCTGAAGCCGAGAGATCCACCGGATCTTTGGGATTCTCAAAGATTCCCGCTTCAAACTAAGGGAGAACGAAGATGCTTAGAAAATTTGTGATTGTCGCCGGAATCGTGCTGGCCACCTTGTGTGCAACACTTGATGCCCAGCCGGTGGAAGCAGGCCAGTATCGTAGCGTCTATCGGTACCGCGTGCGGCAGCCCGCTTATCGTCGTGTCTATGTCCGGCCTCTCTATTGCGTCGGCCCCTGCGGCTACGTCATACCACCGCGCGTAGAAGTATATTACCGATACTGACAATCGGGATGTCAACGGGAATGACCGCGGCTGGATGCCAAATTCACAGTTTGCCAAGGGGGCACCGCACAGGACCAGGTTGACGTGGTCAAGCACGTCAAGGCGAGAAGCTTCGGTCGTAAGATCTACCCTACAGGAGAATCCGGAAATGTCTCTTCGCCAGTGTCGAATAGCAATCTGTGTCACAGTTCTGATCTCGATGTTAGTTGTCCAGGCCCAGGAAAAAAGCGTTAAACCTGGGGTCAACGATGCGTTTCGAGATCCAGATCCGAAGGAATTTCTGGGCAAATTCGAGGTTGAAAGTCGCGAGGTGTTCGCGCGTCGCAGAGAGATCGTGGCTGGCTGCGAGATTCAGCCCGGACAGACGGTGGCCGATATCGGTGCGGGAACCGGGCTCTTTACGCGGATGTTTTCAGATGTTGTCGGGACGGACGGACGAGTGATTGCCGTTGACATCGCGCAAAAGTTCGTCGATCACGTGGCGAAAACTACTCGTGAGGCGGGACAACG
>CAZQUW010000475.1:0-3190 GCA_964596215.1 uncultured Planctomicrobium sp.
ATGCGGGGCTTATTGTTGCGGGGGTCGAAGGTGTACCACTGGCCGCCAAGGAACGCCTCGAACCAGCCGGCGAAATCCATCGGGCCAAACGGCGGCGTCAGGCCGATGTCGCCGAGATACCCCGTGCAATAACGGGCCGGAATATTGAGACAACGGCACAGCGTAATCGCCAGATGCGCATAGTCGCGGCATACGCCGGTGCGCTCGTTGAACGCTTCCAGAGCCGTCCGCGTGGGGCGTGCCTGGGCATAGTTGAATTTGATGTGATCGTGCACGAAGTCGCAGACCGCCTGCACCCGGGCCCAGCCCAGGGGAGTCGATCCGAACTGCTTCCACGCAAAGTCCGACAACAGATCGGTCTCGCAGTACCGGCTGGCCAACAGATAAACCAATGAGTCCGACGGCAACTCGCCAATGGGATGCTGCACCGCAGACGGGACGACGGGATCGGGAATTCCAGTCGCTCGGACCACTGCAGACGTACTGATTCGGGTGCGGCCCGCGGGAGCTTCCAGTCGGCTGCACCAGTTGCCGAATCCATCGCGGTACGGGGTGATCATCAGCAGGGGACTGGTGGTGAGATGATCGGGGATGACAATTTCATAGGCGTGGCTGTAATGAATGTTTAGCATCAGCATCATGGGGGTCGGCTGGGGGCAATCATAAATCAGTTCATAGCCGACTTTGATATAAATAATGAGGCTCGCTTTCGCCGTGATCCGGCAATGAGAATGTGCGAAACAGGCCCGCCGGCGAAACCGCCGCAGTGCGTTCTGTTTCAGTGAAGTCGATCCGAGCGCACCTGCATCATACCCGGCACACTTCCCCGCGAGGCGATAATTCCGCGAATTCTGGCAACTATCTCTGCCAATACGCACACGCCGCCACAAATCGCTGGATCAAATCAAAATTGAACACACCGTCACCCCGCTCGGGGTGCCACTGCACGCCGAGATAATAGGGCCGCTGCGGATCGTCAATCGCTTCAATGACGCCATCGTATGATGTCGCGAGGATCCTCAACTGGCCAGGGTCTTCCACCCCCTGGTGATGTGACGACACGACGGTCTCACCATTCAGGTCGGCAGTCAGCAGGTCCACCGCGGCCCCCGGCGAATCTAACAGCACCGACGTCCGGATCGCTAATTTGACCGGGTGCCGATGATTATCCTGGTGGTCCTCAACGGCATTCGGCAGTGAATCTGGCAGATGCTGATTCATCCGTCCGCCGGCATGCAAGGCCATCAATTGCATCCCCAGGCACACGCCCAGAGCAGGGCGTTGCGGCCGCTGACGGAGCGCATCCAACAGGGCAAACTCAAACGACTGCCGCCGCGGATCAATGCAACGGGCCTGTGGATGAGCTGGAACGCCCAGTTCCTCAGTACGGGCATCGTCTCCGCCGGTCAGCATCACCCCGTCGCACAGATCAACGTAATAGGTGGCCAGCTCGACTTCTTGCGGCAACAGCAACGGCAGCCCCCCGGCTTCGGCCACCATTCGGCTATAGGCGACGTTGCTCTCGTACTTGCCGCTGGCAATGTTGCTGTCGACGTTATCAACGGTGATGCCGATGATGGGACGGGGCATGGCGGCGGTTCTCGGAAGGAAGTTGAGCAGTTGGGACAGCGAAGGTTGAGTGCTGGAATTTGAGATTTGCCAAGTATGAGGGTCTACGGGCGTGAATGATAGCGGGTGACCGGAGTTCCCCATCGCCCCCTGATTGTGCTGCAGACGGCACCACTTGCGCAACTCCCCAGCATCTAAAAAACCCCGCGATGCGACACGGGTCGATTGCGTCAGACTTCAGAAAGGACTTCAATAGGCTCTGATTTCATTCCAGGCCATCGCTCGACCGCTCCGGGAATGGTTGGTTTCGCGGACATATCCCGTTCGAATAGATTCGGACATCACTCCGGTCGGATCCTCGTATGCAACACTTTCCTACTGGCCGCAGGTTTGCTGTCCTGCTGGCTTTCGTCACCCTGACGGGCGGCACCGTCCTGAGTGGTTGTGCTCCCGAATCGCAGAGCTCGACGGGGCGGCTGCAGGCTGAAGACAAAGCCCCCGCGGCAGAACCCGCGCGGTCGATCCCCGCAGATCAGCCCGCCGATGTCATCATCGTCGGTGCCGGAATCTCCGGACTGTCGGCGGCACTCGATCTGGGACGCGGCGGAGCGCAAGTCACCGTGATCGATATGGCTTCCGTGTTCGGCGGGCATGCGGTCATGTCCCAGGGCAGCCTGAGCATTGTCGCCACCCCCACGCAAAAGGCGGCCGGCATCCAGGATTCGCCGGAGCTCGCCTTTCAAGATTTTCATCGCTGGGGAGAAGACCCCGCGACCGACTGGGTGCGCTATTACGTCGACAATTCCAAGCGGGAGATTTATGACTGGGTCGATGAACTCGGGGTGAGGTTCTCGGAGGTGGTCGCATCGTCGGGGAACTCGGTTCCGCGAGAACATCAACCCATCGGCCGCGGCATCGGGTTGGTCACCCCCATCTATCGCACCTGCCTTGAACTGGGAACGATCGATTTCCTCTGGAACAGCAAGGTCGTGCAGTTGCTGACGGCAGACCGGCGAGTCACCGGCGTCGTCATTCGCGACATGCGGACTGGTGACGAACGCCAACTGCTCGGCAAGGCCGTGATCCTGGCGACGGGGGGATTTCAAAGCAATCTCGATATGGTCCGCGAATTCTGGCCCGCCGAGTTCCGCTTTCCCGAACGCATCCTCGCGGGTTCCGGCAAGAACTCGATCGGCCTGGGACACCAGATGGCAAAAGCCGCTGGCGGCGAGCTGGTCCGGATGGACTATCAATGGAATTACTTCACCGGCCTCCCCGATCCCCGTTCCCCCAACAGCAACCGCGGACTGAATGCGACGAACCTGTATGGCATTCTCGTGAATGCCGAGGGCCGGCAGTTTGTGAATTTCCACAGCTGGGCCAAAGAGGGCATGCCGGCACTGTTGAAGCAAAAGCAGGCCACCTGCTGGTGCATCTTCGATGAAGCCAGCAAGCCGTACTTCAGCGTCTCCGGATCCGATTGGGCCGACTTCAAGAAGGTCGACAAACTGATCCTGCAGAACCCCCAGCTCGTGAAGCAGGCTGACACCATTGAAAAGCTCGCCGAACTCTCGGGCCTGCCGGTCAAGGAACTGGTCGATACCGTGGCCCGTTACAACAA
>CAZQUW010000476.1:0-3163 GCA_964596215.1 uncultured Planctomicrobium sp.
TTTGTTCAAGAAGCCCGGCGAGTCCTCACCGGCGCTGACACATCCTGCGACTTCCAGAATTCTCTTCCCGGCAGGCATTTTCCCGCCGCCAGTTTCGAATCTGGACAAAGCAAAGGGGACATTCTACTTTTCAGATAAAGTAGAATGTCCCCTTTGCTTTCCTCTGCCCGCACTGATCATCTCGGGATTTGTGGATGTGGAAGGGGCCTGCCCTGCGACGTCTGATCGTCAAGCAATCTGCGGGGACCTCAAGCGAGTCATGACTGGATGAACATAATGTCTAAGACTCCCAGAAAGTCGGCGAAAGCCTCCCAACCGGTTGCCGCCGAGCCGGCTCTGCTCTCCGGCGGCAATCCTCAGATCGCGAAAGGGTCTGGTGATGCTCCCGTGCAGGCTTATATCGCGGCGATGCCGGGCTGGAAAAGCGAACTCGGACGCCGCCTCGACGAGATCATCGTGCGCAACGTTCCCGGCGTGTGCAAAGCCGTCAAATGGAACTCGCCGTTATACGGAATCGAGGATCAGGGCTGGTTTCTCGGGATCCATTGCTTCACGAAGTACGTGAAGGTGGCTTTCTTTCGGGGCACTTCGCTGCGCCCTGTGCCTCCCGGCGAGTCCAAAAGTAATGATACTCGCTATCTGAATATCTACGAGGATCACCCCGTGGACGAAGTTCAGTTCGCCGACTGGGTCAAACAGGCCAGTCAATTGCCTGGGGAGCGCATGTGAGCGGGAGTCAATTCTGTTCCGGGCAGGATTCACGCATTCACGCGGCGTCCGAATTCTTGTGATTGACCTGCGACGACCTTGTCGATAAAAAGGCGAGAGTAGAGAAGAATCGGAGCCGACGGCAGTTTTAATGATTAAGTCATTCCTCATATTGATGCTGGTGACGACCCAGCTCCTGACCGGGAGCGGTGGTTCGGTCTATCTTTGCATTAAGAGTGATGGAACTTTCTGCTGTCTGGAGACCGGGGCAGAGACTGGTCGCTGTTGCCAGGACGAGATGCCTGTGGTCGACGAAGAGCCTTCCGAATGTGCTTGCTGTCGTGATGCGGCATCGCCTGCGCTGCCGATTGAAGAGCCCGCACCGATTGCGTCATTTGAGCCAACGTTGGCGTCAAATGATGCGTGTGGATGTACGCACGTTTTGATCGCGCGAGATCCGGCACACGCGAAATTGACGCGCTTGTCGGCCCTGTCGGATGTGCAGCAGTGGGCTGCAATCGCCGTTGATCTGCCGGGCTTGATCGTTGCCGACAGGCTGCACGAGCTGCGTTTCAAAGCAGGTGGCGAATATCGGCCTCCCGCAGTTGAGTCGCAGACTCTGATTCTGCGGTCCGCGGTCCAGATCCGCTGCTAGATCGCGCTCTTTCCACGGCGTCCCATTGCCGAGCTGCAGGTCGTTTTGACCTGGATCGAGCAATCTCTTGCGACTTCTCCGGCTGACACGCAGATCTTTGGTTCTGCGACTTCGATCACCGGAAGTTGACTCCGTCGATTTATGGGAGAGATCTTAATGTCCGCAATCTCCACACCCGCGGCACGTCCAGGGGCAATGCCTGCAGCGGCTGAGCAACAGCAGCTGAATCCAGAGCGACCTTACCACGGACTGCAGCGCTTCCTTCATGGGTTGCCGAATCTGATCGTGTTTACGTTGCTCGGTGGCGTGTTTTACCTGGGCCATCATACCGATTGGAAAATGCCCAAGTTGTCGGCCTTGATGGGGACGACCGCCGTTTCGGCTGACGACTGGTGTGCGGAGCATCTGGTTCCCGAATCCCAATGTATCGAGTGTAAACCGGAGCTCTTCCCGAAGCGGAAGCCGTACGGTTTTTGCCGCGAGCATGGGGTCGCTGAGTGTGTGATTCATCACCCCGAGCTGGCCCAGTCCAAGGGGCCGCCACAGCTTCCCCAATACGATACGGCACAAGCCATTCGCCTGATGGCACGTCTGGAGAATAACAGCCGGAACACGCTGCACACGCGGCGGGTCCAGTTCACCTCCGCCGACAGCGTGACCAAATCGGGCATCGACGTGGACGTGGTGCAAGAGCGCCCCATGACGGATGCGATCACGGCGAACGGGGAATTGCGATTTAACCCGACGCGTGTCGCGCACCTTTCAGCCCGAGTTCCGGGGACAGTTGCGTTCGTCTTCAAGGCCATCGGCGACGCTGTGCAGCCGGGCGACACACTGGCGATTGTCGACGCGGCGCTGGTCGGGCAGGCCAAATCGCAACTCCTGCAAGCCGCGGTTCAGGTGAAACTCAAACACAACGCTGCGCTGCGCATGCGAAGTCTCAGCAGTACCGGAGCCATCGCCCAGAAGTCCCTCATTGAAGCCGAGGGAAATCTGCAGGAGGCTGAAGTGTCGCTCATTTCTGCCCGCCAGTCGCTGACGAATCTGGGTTTCGAAATCCCCAGTACATTGGAGGATGGCGATCCGCAGCAGGTCGCTGAAAACTTGCGGTTCCTGGGGATACCACAAGCCTTGAGGGCATCGCTACCCAGCACGACGTCGACTGCAAATCTGATCTCCGTGAGAGCCCCGTTCGGCGGAGTTGTGGTGGCCTCCGAAGTGGTTGCTGGTGAAGTCGTGGAAACGACTGAGACGTTGTTTACCGTGGCCGACCCGCAGTCGCTCTGGCTGACCTTGAACGTGCCGCAAGAAGGTGCGAAATACGTTAAACCCGGGCTGAAAGTGCGATTCCGTACCGATGACGAGAGTCCTGAAATCCTGGGCAAAATCGCCTGGATCAGTCCGTCCATCGACGAGCAGACCCGGACGCTTCGGGTACGGGTCGTGATTGCCAATACCGATGGCAAGTTGCGTGATAACACCTTTGGCTCGGGGCAGATTGTCCTGCGAGAGGAGCCGAATGCGGTGGTCGTCCCTCGTGAGGCCGTCCAATCGGTTGCGGACGCGCATTTCGTCTTCGTGCGTGACAAGAACTACTTTGATAAGTCGGCTCCCAAAGTGTTCCACGTCCGGCAGGTGCGGATTGGTGCCAAAGATGACCAGTTTGTGGAAATGCTGGCAGGCGTGTTGCCGGGTGAAGTGATCGCCACCAGGGGGAGCGCGGTTCTGCTGGCTCAATTGCAGCGCAGCAATCTCGGTGCAGGCTGTGCTTGCCATGATCACTAATGCGTTTGTCACAGC
>CAZQUW010000477.1:0-3151 GCA_964596215.1 uncultured Planctomicrobium sp.
TGTCCGTTGTCCGTTGTCCGTTGTCAGTTGTCAGTTGTCAGTTGTCAGTTGTCAGCGGCAGCAGGATGAATTTACCAAGGACCAATGGCCAAGGACACCTTCTTAACGCAGAGACCCGGCTTCGAACAGGAAGCCGGGTCTCGTGAATTCGCGTCATCGACAACCAATTACACACCCGAGAACGGGTGCTTGGCGGTGTCCTTCTTGGCGACGACTTCAGCAGCCGACGGCTCGTTCTTCATGGCGCGAGCGATCGACAACTTGGTGGCTTCGTAGTTGTACTGGAAAATCTTCTTGTCGTCCTTGGCGGCCCAGTGAATGAACACACCGCACACGATGACCAGATTCTCAGCCTGATCCTTGGGGATCACACCGGCTTCAACGCTGTCAGCAACAGCCTTGGCGACGGCGAACTGAGCCGGGCCGAACATCTGGACGGCCTGGCGAGCACCCTTGATCGTGACCTTGGTGATCATGACGGTGGCGGGCTTCACTGCCAGGTTCGGCTCGAGCACGGCCAGCAGATTGCTGTGGCCCATCGACTGGGTCGACAAAGCATTCGCAAATGCCACGCCCACCGGGCCGGCCTTGTCACCGATCAACAGATCGATGTGAGCAATTTCGTTACCTTCGCCAACCAGTGCTTCGCCGATGTACATGGACATTGTTCAGAGTCTCCTTCGAATTGAGGACATGTCGAGGGCCAGGCACAAGGCATTCCCCTCATGACACGCGAGCGCAATCCCTTCGGGCCAATCGCAGCCAGTCGGCGCACATCGCGAACGATTTTTTTCCTACGTGCACACTATTTACCGCGCCGTTCAGCGAAATGCCAGCAACCCGCCACCCAAAATCCGGATTGCCACAGCACTTCTGGGAATCCACTTCACGTTTTATTCATCGAAATCATTCCACTGTCCGGGGCCCGCTGCAGTGCCCTGCTCCCCGGGCGATTCGCCAACCAGCTCACTTTAAATATCGATGTCATCCGCTAAACTCGAATCGTTCATGATCAAGTTGTAGCGTTCGCTCGCGTCTTTCCCTAACAGCTGGTTGAACGTCTTGTCGGCCTCCAGCTGAGCATCAATGTCGACCCGCAGCAGAATTCGCGATTCGGGCTTCAAAGTCGTTTCCGCCAGTTCCTGGGCCATCATTTCGCCCAACCCCTTAAAGCGGTTGATCACCGGCTTGCGGTTGGCTGGCAGGGCCGCCAGAAATTCTTCCTTCTGCACATCGCTCTGGATGTAGTGCTTCTCTTTGCCTACATCAATGCGGTACAGCGGGGGCTGGGCCAGAAACAGCTTGCCGCTGCGCAGGATGTCACGCATATGCCGGAAGAAGAAGCCCAGCAGCAGCGTGCTGATGTGATTGCCGTCGCTGTCGGCGTCCATCAACAAGATGATCTTGCTGTACCGCAATTTATGAATGTCAAAATCTTTGCCGATCCCCGTGCCCAAGGTTGCGACGATGTCTTTAATTTCCTGGTTCTCCAGCACTTTTGGCAGTGCCAGTGATTCCGTATTGAGAATCTTCCCCTTCAGAAACAGGATCGCCTGCGTGCGGCTGTCGCGACCGGATGCCGCGGTGCCACCGGCTGACTGACCTTCGACCAGGAACAGCTCGGATTCATTCGGATTTGTCGAGCGGCAGTCGACCAGCTTACCCGGCAGCGTGGTCTTTTTGCTGGTGGGCGTCTTGCGGCGAACTTCCTGGGCCGCGTCGCGGCTGGCCATGCGGGCTCGCGCCGCCAGCACAATCCGCCCCACGACCTGATCGGCGATGGTCGGATTCGTGTTGAGCCACGTTTCCAATCCGGGGCGCACCAGGCTTTCAACCGTCGAAGTGATTTCCGGGTTATTCAGCTTTTCTTTTGTCTGCCCCTGAAACATGGGTTCGCTGAGAAAGACCGACAGCACCCCGACTATTCCTTCACGGATGTCTTCGGCACTGATGGCGACACCCTTGATCTTGATGTCGTGCACTTCCATGTAGTTCTTCACGGCCTTCACCAGGCCCGATCGGAAACCGACCTCGTGCGTGCCACCGGCGTGCGTGCGAATGCCGTTCACATAGCTGCGGATCTCTTCGTCGGTCCCTTCGGTCCAGCGCAGCACCACCTCCACCTTCGCGGCCTGCTCGTCGCGCTCGGCAGCGAACTTCAATTCATGGATCGGCTTCTTCTGGCTGTCAGTAATCAGCTTGTCGAGATACTCCGAGATCCCCTGCGGATGATGAAACTCGGTCTTCTCGTTCTTGACCAGATCTTCGAAGACGATCGTCAGGCCCGAATGGATATAGGAAATGTCTTCCAGGTGCTGGCGAATCGTATCGCCCGACAGCTGTGTTCTGCGGAAGATCTCTTCATCCGGCCGGAAGAAGATCGTGGTCCCATGCCCGCGGAACGGGCGCACTTCCTTGACCGGCGTGGTCGGCTTGCCGCGCTTATAACGCTGCATGTACTCGAAACCATCGCGCCGGATCGTGACGACCAGTTCTGATGACAGTGCATTCACGACCGACGAACCAACACCGTGCAAACCGCCGCTGCGGGCATAGTTCTTATTGGAAAACTTGCCGCCGGAATGGAGCGTCGTGAGGATCAGTTCGACCGTGGGGATCTTCGCCTTGGGGTGCTTGTCGACGGGAATGCCGCGGCCGTTATCTTCCACCGTGCACGAGGCCCCATCCTTGTGCAGCGTGACCACAATCCGGTCGCAGTGTTTCGCGAGATACTCGTCGACCGAGTTATCGACGATTTCCCACAACAGGTGATGCAGCCCGCGCACATCGACACCGCCAATATACATCGACGGCCGCTTGCGAACCGGATCTAAACCTTCCAGGACTTCAATGTCTTCGCCTGTATAACTATTCGTCGCCGTGGACATATTGTTCAAATCTTCCGAGAAATTCCGAAACGAGTACGTGTTCTTAATAACAGACCAGGTGAGCCCCGTCCCGTAAGGGCGGGGGTTCTTTGATGTCACCTATCGACTGATATTCAAGCCACCCCCGCCCTGACGGGACGGGGCTCACCAGCGTTCTTCATTCGTACGTCTACGGTAAATCTATTCTGCTTCGATTTGCGCCCAATCAACCAGCTCAATTGGGGGCCGCTGGATCGACATGAAATTACTGCGATGGCTGGTCT
>CAZQUW010000478.1:0-3145 GCA_964596215.1 uncultured Planctomicrobium sp.
GTTGAGAAAACGCAGTGGAGAGGGTGTTTTCTGAGGGTGACCTCGGAAGGCATGTCCTGTGATTCGCCCGCAGCCAAATTCGTCCTGGTTGCAAAGCAAGTCACAGGCAGGAACGTACGGCAGTTTCGTGCTTACTCAACGACTGGCACTCAGTTGTGCTGGCGTTGGTGGGGCGGGATGATTTCCGGCAAATCCTGAGGGCGCCGAGAATGTAACCTGATTCGCCATTTGGACCACCGGGGCTGAAGAAAAGTTAGGCTGCCAGCTGGGATAGAACCAGTGAGGCCAGAACTTTTCACTGCAAACGGACCAGTATCAACGAATACTGTCTTCAACGCAGCACCCACGGAGTCTGTTGACAAGGTGATTCTCGGGGTCTGGTGGTGGAAGAACCGCTGCCAGAGCCGGCCTCGCCACTTGTTTTTGAGGACGAAGTGGGTCTCCGGCCCGCTTTTTTTGTTTCATATTGGTTGTGTTTGACCCGGTTTAACGACGCGATAACGCCAGTTAAGCAGGAATATCAAAAACTGCCAGCATGAGGGTAACCTTGGGAACCCAGCCGCCGGGAGACACGGATGGCTTGGTTTGGAAATCCTGACAGAACCGGTTGTGCGGAGTTCAGAGTCGCGATAGTTCATGCGGTTCTGGAATGACGCAGAGGTTTTGTGAGAATTTGTTACGAACATCCGTGTGACTCGTGGCCAGCATTTAAGCCGGCGATAGATTTTGCGTACTGACTGACAGACCTGAGCGGTTTCTAACCAAACCTGCAGTGAGTGCGGATTGCCAGCTGAATAGTTCGAGAGGAGCAGAATGAACGGCCCCGAAGTATTGCGGATCGTTGATGCCATTCACCGTGACAAGCATATTGACAAGGAAATTGTCTTCGAAGGAATCGAACAAGCGATTCTTTCGGCTGCCAAGAAACATTACGGTGAAGAAGAACAACTAGAAGTACACATCGAACGCGCAACCGGCAATCCGACGTTGTTGCACGATAGTGTCGGGGTTTCCTCCGAAGTCCTCGGAGACATCCTCGGCCGCGTGGCGGCTCAAACCGCCAAGCAAGTGATTATCCAGAAAATTCGAGAAGCGGAACGCGACGCGTTATACGACGAATATATGGCCATGCAGGGCCAGATTGTGAATGGAACGGTCGCCAGCTACGTCGGCGGCATGGCCAACATTAATCTGGGCAAAGTGGAAGGCATCCTTCCGAAAAGCGAACAGATTCCTGGTGAATCGCACCGTGTTGGTGATCGGGTGCGGGCCATCATTATTGACGTTCGCAAGGTGGGAACCCGGGTCAAGATTGTCTTGTCTCGTGTGCATGCCGACCTGGTGCGTCGATTGTTTGAACTTGAGATTCCAGAAATCGCGGAACGTATCGTCGAAATTCGGTCGCTGGCCCGCGAAGCGGGCTATCGCTCGAAGGTCGCCGTCTCCTGCATCGACCTGAAGGTCGACTGCGTGGGAGCCTGCGTCGGCGTGCGTGGGGCGCGAATTAAGAATATTGTCGAAGAATTGTCGAACGAGCGCATCGATATTGTGCGCTGGAACGACTCGTTGCAGGTCCTGGTTCCGAATGCCCTGCAGCCCGCCGAAGTGGAAGACGTGATCCTGTGTCCCATGCTGGGGCGTGTGATTGTGCTGGCCCGCGAGGACCAACTGTCGCTCGCGATCGGCAAACGGGGGCAGAACGTGGGTGTGGGTTCGCGGCTCGTGGGCTGGGACATCGAGATCATGACTCGGGCCGAATTGGACGACCAGCTGGAAAATTCCGTGGCCGCGTTCGCTTCGATCCCCGGCGTCACAGAAGAATTGGCAGAGAATCTGGTCGCCCAGGGCTTCTTCAGCTTTGACGACCTGTCGATTATCGAGCCCGACCAGTTGGGTGAACTCGGGGGATTGACCCCGGAACAGTGTGATGCGATTGTCGCCGTGGCGGACGAAGAAGCGCTGCGGCTGGAAAAACAAAGTGAAATTGACAAGCGGTTGAAACATCAGCGGTTGCAGGAAATCGGACGCGATGAGCCCGGTGCACCTGTGCCCACGTAATTGGACGTCGATGCTGCGGCAGACTGAATTTCAAACGCAATACCGAGGGATGTGAATCAAAAATCATTGAACGATCGTAAGATGGCCAACGTGTGACGGCTGGTAGAGTGTGACAGTGAGTGGAAACTGGTTGAGCGGTTCGGAATTGTCTTAGGACGACGAGCCACTTCAATTTCGACTATAATTGTCATCGGGACAAGAACCTGTGTCGGCGCCAATAGGGCAACGGTAACGGGGCTGCGACTCACGGTGAGGCGCAGTGCGGGACTACATTAGAGTCCGGCTATACTGCTGGTTTGGGTTTCGAATCGCGCTAAATACAGGTGGGTTTTGTGCCTGCCGAGTGCGAAGTTCAGTCTCGGACCGATTTCGTTACCGACATCTCACGGAGACTTCGGCTTGCAGAAGATTCGTATCTTCGCTCTGGCGAAAGAGCTCAATATGGATAGCAAGGACCTCATTGAGGCGTGCGCCAAAGTTGGCGTGATCCTCAAGAATTCGGCCCTTGCGAGCATTTCGCCTGAAGAGAAACACAAAGTACTCGATTTCTTGAAGCAATCGAGTAGCACGAGCACCCCGGTGGCCAAGGCGGTGCCTGTGCCTCCGGTGCGCGAAGTGGTTAAGAGCTTCGACAAGCCGCTCCAGAACTTGATGGCCTCGCGCCCACAAGGCGCACGCCTGACTGCCAAGCAGCGTGCCGCCAGTGGAGATGCGGATCAAGATCAGGATTCGGCCGTTGCAGTGGCGACCGCCGAGGCCCCACCTGAAGCCCCCCCGGTGACGGAAACGGAAACCTATTCCGCGACGACCGAGGAGGAGACCGTCACGACGACCGCGACGACCGCCGCCGAGACTCTGGCGCCTCCCGCGGCACACGTCGCGACGACGATCCCGGAAGTCCCCGCCGAAGTCGCCAAGGCTCCAGTGGCCGCGCCGCCTGAACCCAAGTCTGTCGAACCGGCTGCAGAGCTCCCTTCGGCACCAGACGTTGAGAGCGGTGAGGACGTCGCCGTCGACGTGACTGAACTGCCGGAGACCGAACCTGCTGCTGGTAGCCCCCCCGCCAAGCGCGGAAATCCGCTGCGGC
>CAZQUW010000479.1:0-3142 GCA_964596215.1 uncultured Planctomicrobium sp.
GCATCCGCGCTCGAATGCTGGTCGTCTCATGGTTCTGAAACCACGGCAGCCTGCGGGACGAGCAGACTAGGCCGGAGGCGATGCTTCCGGACTCGTGGAGTCAGCGTAGAAGCCTTCAATGGCCCGCCGAAACACACGAATTTTGGCATTATCATCGACCTTCAAGGTCACTTCTTTCCCATCCGCAGAGATATTGGAAATCGTGCCAATGATCCCTGACGACGTATAGACGCGATCATTCTTCTTCATCTGAGCCAACTGCGCCCGCTTCTTCTTCTGATCTTTCGAATTGGGCAGCCAGACCACGACAAAGAACATGACCGCGATCAAAATAAACGGAGCCATCTGCAGCAATTGGGAGAATCCCGGATCGGCCGCAGGAGCTGCGTCCGCTGCCAGAATCACCATTAAGCCCGACCACGACATCATCGCTTACGCCTTTCGGAACCGAAGACGGTTACCACAACCGCTCGCTTCCACACTACGACACCTGATTTGCAATGAAACTGAATTGCCACTGCTCTCCAGCCATCCCCACCCCTTCACGGGGCCAGACGCAGACGACGTGGCAGCAGGACGAACTCCAACGAGGCGGAGTTGCTTCAAAACTCGTTACTCCCCACCCGCTAACAACTTCCAACGAACTTACCCCACCGGAATTACCGGCAGGATCCGCAACAACTGGAGATCTTGGCCCCAATTTTGCAAGGGGTCATCTTAGTTGGCAGTTTCCCATTGGGCAAGGCGAACCGCCCGAAACTCCGCCATCCGCCCCTCCTGCACAGCCAACCGCATGTCGCGCACCAAGTTCTGATAGAATGCGATGTTGTGGAGCGACAGCAGAATTGGCCCCAGCATCTCCTTCGCCATGAACAGGTGCCGTAAGTAGGCCCGAGACCAGGTTTGGCACACGACACAACCACACTCAGGATCAAGCGGCCCGGGATCACGCTGGTATTTGTGATTCCGAATCCGCAGCTGTCCCTGGCTGGTGAAGGCCATCGCATTGCGACCATTCCGGGTGGGCATCACGCAATCGAACAGGTCAATCCCGCGATAGACCGCTTCCACCAGATCCTGTGGACGCCCGACCCCCATCAGGTACCGCGGTTTTTCGACCGGCAGCAACGGGGTACTGAAATCCAGCGTCCGATACATCTGCTCGGGCGATTCTCCCACACTCAGACCGCCGATCGCGTACCCCGGAAATTCCAGCGGCAGCAAGCCGGCCGCAGAACGCTCACGCATCCCCTGGTCGACGCCCCCCTGCATGATCCCGAATAACGCCTGATCGTCGCGCACATGCGAATCGCGACAACGCCTGGCCCAGGCGGTGGTTCGATCGACCGCGGCTCGAATGCGATCCAGCGGTGCATCGGCCGGAGGGCACTCGTCCAGGCACATGATGCAATCGGCCCCCAGTTGCTCCTGGATCAACATCGCCCGTTCCGGCGAAAGTTCCAGCAAGCTGCCATCCAGGTGCGAACGAAACACGACTTGCTGATCGGTCAGCTTGGACAGCTTGGCGAGACTGAAGACCTGAAATCCGCCGCTGTCGGTGAGAATCGGCCCATTCCAGCCCATGAACTGGTGCAATCCCCCCATCTCGGCCACGATCTCCGAGCCCGGGCGGAGTGCCAAATGATAGGTATTCGACAACACCATCTGCGCCCCGGCGGCCCGCAGCTGATCGGGCGTCAGTCCCTTGACCGAAGCCAGGGTCCCCACCGGCATGAACGCCGGGGTATCCACCACGCCATGCGGCGTCTGCCAACGCCCCAGGCGGGCAGCGCCATCGGTGGCCAACAATTCAAAACGAAAATGAGACAACGGAAAATCCTGAGCGAAAAACTAATACGAATGTTGCGCAATGCGGCAGTGTAACGGGCGGCAGTGCCATTCGGCAAAGATAGTCGTGGAAGACGAGCGCTTTGTCAGACAGAGGTTTAGATCCCCTTCGCCGCGTCATTCAGCATCCCGATGTAGAAACTGGCCAGGCTGAAGATTGCGAAAATGATGAACCCTGCCACCAGGGCCCATACCACCCAGCCGAACGCGATCGCCAGGGCCCGCAGGCTGCGTCGCGCGCTGTCCTCGAATTGCGGGCTCAGATGCTCCAGCGTCTCGGGAACCGTCCCGGATGCCTCGGCCACGCTGACCATCTGCTCGAATTCGGTCGTAAACAACCCCGAATCATTGATCACGGTCGACAGATCTTCCCCCTGTTTAATCAATGCACACATGCGCGGCGTCGCCCCAATGAAGGCGTAATTCGCCGTCGCCTTCAGACTCGATTCCAGGCTCGGAACGATCCGCATGCCGGCCTGCTGAGTCAACGCGAAGGCCCAGGAAAACCGGGCAATCGCGAACGCCCGCATGCACTGCCCCAGCACGGGGACTTTCAGGAAAATCGTGTGCAGCGTACGTTCCTGTCGAAAGCCCCGGACGGCAAACAGGTACGCCAGGTAGATCAGAAAAAACGTACCAAACGAACCGAAGAAGAAAATCGCCGCCCCTTTGGAACCAGTCAATCCCCAGCCGAAGACATCAATCGGCGTCCCCCCCCGTGATTCCGCAATCGCCCCCAGGATGAAGATCACGAACGTGATAATGAAGATGGCGGCAATCAATTGCAGGACCGGCAACGCAATCTGTCCGATAAAATCGCGCCGCAGCCGGAGCAGATTCTCGTAATGATCCGCCAGACTTTTCAGAACCTCCGGCAACGAACCGGTCTCGTCAGCCACCGCGACCATGTCGATAAACAGGTCTGGGAAATAACCTTCCTGAGACGCAAATGCCGACCGGACGTCCTCACCAGCCTTGAGTTGTTCGGTGACGGCGAGTAACCGCCGCTGGCACCCCGGGCCGCTGACATTCCGCGCGACCGTCGCCACGACCTTCACAATCGGCACACCCGAATGCAGCATCGTGGCCATGGAACGGCACATGAATGAGAGCGTTTTCAGCGGAATCGTGGAGCCAAACACAGAGTTGCCCTTCGGAAAATCCAGATCTTGCAGTGCCCGCCAAGACATCCGCGGCGACCGCCGGCAGTGCCTCCGCAATTCCCTCTTCGATTCATTAGAACAACTCAGGCCACACGGTTGTCTGAGATTCGGGAAGATCCCGCCTGAATTCC
>CAZQUW010000480.1:0-1591 GCA_964596215.1 uncultured Planctomicrobium sp.
GCCGGTCGCAATGCAAGAACAATCTGAAGCAGATCGGACTGGCTCTGCATAACTACATGGACACCACCAGCGGTGTCATTCCCCGTGGTGTGAACCATTCCACGGGCCCGGCCTGCTGCTGCGTGACCGACAACGGTCAGGTAGGATACACGATCCACACGATGCTCCTGCCCTACATCGATCAGGCCCCGTTGTACAACCTGGTCAATTTCGGCGTTGTATCGAGTAACGCGGCGAACACCGTCGTTTGGAAGACTAAGATCCCCGCGTTCATTTGCCCCAGTGCTGTGCCTCCCCCGGTGCCCGCGAGCGGAGCCCAGCCCCACAATTATCCGGCTGCGGGAACCAGTCATGGCTATGCCCTGTGCGGCATTCACGGAAGTGGGACCTCCAACGGGATTTTTGCATCCCGATGGGGCCTGACGCAGGAACCTGCAACACCTCTCGACCCGCAGATGCGACTGGCCATGATTTCTGACGGAACCAGTAATACGATGGCGTTCTCTGAGTTTGCGTACAATCAACCCGGAGCGCTGCCGGCGACTCATGCCTACGGCGAAAGCTGGTTTCTGCCTTATTACGGCAGCACAGAATTCTCCATCATGGCCAATGCGACTCCGAATAACCCAGCTCCCACCTATTCTACGAACATAAACTGGGGAACCGCCCGGAGTGCTCATGAAGGGGGCGTCCACGCCGTGTTCGCAGACGGAGCAGTCCGGTTCATCAGCGAAAACATCAACGGTGGCACCTGGGTGGCTTTGGGGACACCCAAAACTGGTGAAGTCGTCGGCGAGTTCTAATTCTCGGTGATCATTCCATTCGCCTGCCAAGTAATGCCGACCGCGTAATTATGTCCTGCGGGGCCGTCTCCATCGCAACAATCTAATCTGCTCGGGTGGGGAACTGACTCCTCCCGGGCCGATTGGTTTTGTGGTGCAATCGTTTCCAGACTATCCCAGTTAAGTTGTTCTGTCGTAAGCCTTGGAGCCTACGCCAGGGACGCGTTTTAGCGAGGTTCATTGATGAAGTTTGCAGCACTCCCGGCACTTACCTGTCTGTTGCTCACCCTGACCTGCGTGGGTTGCGGTAAGTCCGTTGACCTCGGAGCTCCCGTCGAAGTGAAGGGGACAGCGACACTCGACGGCCAGCCTCTGGATAAGACAACCGTGGGTTTTACGGCAATCAGTAAGGGACTGCCTGCCAGGTATCGGTATGTCTCCGCCATCACCGATGCCAGTGGAAATTTTACCATTTCTCAGGTCTACCCCGCAGAATACTCAGTGACCCTCAACCAGGATGCCGCCGCAGCACCCGCCGCCAAAGATGCGGCTGTGGCGGGAAATCCCAAGCTGGCTAAGTACACGGTCAACAGCCCGCTGAAGGCTAACGTGTCCAAGGACAGCACCACGTTCAAGTTCGAGGCGACCAGTGGAAAGTAACGTTGAATGATGCCAGTGTTGACTGGCGCCAAAGTCCAATACACGTTCGATGCAGTAGAGCCTCGGCAATCATTCCTTGATTGCCGAGGCTCTGCTTTTTCCGCTTTGCCAGGGAAGACAGGCTTGGATCCCGTGAGCACCGATTCCGA
>CAZQUW010000480.1:1691-3105 GCA_964596215.1 uncultured Planctomicrobium sp.
CTTTTTCCGCTTTGCCAGGGAAGACAGGCTTGGATCCCGTGAGCACCGATTCCGAAGTGGATGAGACCGAAACGGCGGGGACGAGCCCGGGGACCTTCAGCCCTCGTCACGTGGCCGGTCGTCGTCATGCCAACTCTCGTATTTGCGGGACAGACCATCGATGGGATGCTCCGCGATCGAATCGGGGAGTGCGAAGGTGATTCGGAAGCGATCTGCATTTTCGCGATTGCCCGGCACCTCGCGGGCCCGGTCTCACCGCCCTTGTCGGCCATAACCAGACAGATCTGCACGCGTCAGATGAGATGCCGGACGAAATGCACATGCCATAAGGGCTGGCGTCATCGTGACCGAATCCGCTGCGGTTTGGTGTTAGTCACTGTCTATGACCATAGAGACCCACGAAGTTGTTGTTGGAACAAGCGGCAAACCCCAGCGTATCTGACTGTATACAAAATGCGCGTTGTTATGACTGACAGGCTCGTAAAATCGTTACGCTGCACTAGACGTCGGACATGGTAATAGTACAATATATAGAATATTCACACAATTTTCATGATTGTGTAACAGCCGCCGCCCCCTGGCCATTCCAGAGTTTCGAACATTTCGGTCGAAGTTGGCGGCGATGTCTCTTCGCCCGCAGATCATACGTTGCCGAGCGTCCAGGCGACTGCTGCCTGGCGACAAACCGTGCTGCACAGGCTTCCGCAGAGAGTATCTGACGGTTCGTGGTGCGCACGCTCATTGATTAGCGATCTCCGATCCCCCGACTCTGGGGGCCCATTTGCTACTTCTCGTTTCTTAAGGAATCCTGGACTCCGATGCTCCGTCTATCTGGTCGCTGCTCTGTTCCGATTGTGTGTGTATTAGGATTGCTACTGGTTGGCTGCGGTACTCCGGGGGATCAACCTCCAGTGGGGCGCGTGACCGGCAAAATTACGATCAGTGGCGAGCCGTTGACGGGCGTGATTGTGACTTTCATGCCGGACCTGGGACGTGCTGCGTCCGGTGTCACCGACGAGGAAGGCCAGTACGACCTGATTTATCTCGATGGGGTCAAAGGCTGCAAACTTGGCCCCAATATGGTGGTCTTTGCAGTGCCAACGGGTGGTTCACCGTCGCATGCGATTCCCAAACAGTATCAGAACAAGTCGGACTTGAAGGTAGAAGTTAAAAGCGGGTCAAACACGTTTGACTTCGATCTGAAGCCGGATGCCACTCCCGCAGCGCCTGCAAAAAAGGCCGGAGCAGTCGTGGATTAAGGCCGGCGAAGTTGGCCGCCTATTGAAATATTTGCGTATCCGTGGTGAGTTATTCTGTTTATCTAGGGGACTTACGATGAGTTTGGATCGAAGGCGTCCGCGAGGATTTACGCTGATTGAATTGCTGGTGGTCATCGCGATCATCGCCGTCTTGA
>CAZQUW010000481.1:0-3089 GCA_964596215.1 uncultured Planctomicrobium sp.
TGCACCACGTATCGCTCGGAACCGCCGCTGGCGCTCCTGCGTGCTGTCCGCGACGGTCGCCTGCGAGCCACGGTCCCGTTGATGATTGGCAATCGTCCCGCCTGCCGCGGTCTCGCCGAACAATTCGGTTGCGACTGGCACTCGGTCGATGACGGACACGGCAACCCCGACAACGAACGCATGGTGCAGTTGTTCGATGAATACGAAATCGACTACATCATCCTCGCCCGTTACATGCGCGTTCTGCCCGCAGCAACTTGCTGGCGATTTGCCGGGGGCCGGATTGTCAATCTGCATCACGGGTTGTTGCCGGCATTTCCGGGGCCGCGGCCTTATGAAGATGCGTTCGGCCACCACATGCTGACCTACGGCGCGACAATCCACTTCATCGTGCCGGAACTCGATGCCGGCAATCAGATCATCCACCAGGGAACGTTTACCGTTTCCCCGGGAACGCCGCTCGATGAGATCAAGCGGCTGGGCCAGACCGACAACGAACCAGCGTGCCTGTTCGAAGGAGTCCGCCGCGTCGTCGACCGCGAGGTCGCCTTGCACTTCCATCGCATCGTGCGAGTGAGTCACCCCTGATGATGTCGTCGCAGACTTCGCAGGCGAGCGTGCGGCGTGAGCCGGATGGTAGTTCGCAACGTTCAGCAGCGCGGGGTGAGGGTCAATGCGGTTGCCGTCACTTTGTCGCAAAAAAGCGAGCGATTCACCGGGTCTGCAGCCGTCTGACAACCATCCGGCTCACGCCCGGACGCTCGCCTTGACCGATCACTTCGTGACCGCACAAATTGGGGCGACATCGCGCTTGCAGCGCCTGCAGCGGACACTTACTTACCACCAACGGTCACCAGCTGGGTCTGAGTCTTCCCCCTGACGGAGCGCTGCACCTTCAGTACCAGCGAATTCACTGACTCACGGCTTTCCAGCAGGTCCTGTAAGTCGTCCACCGTGTGGACCGGTGTCCGCGCCACTTCTTCGATCAGGTCGTACAATTGCACCTTCCCGGCGAGCGGCCCCTGGCGATCAACGCTGACGACCAGCAGCCCGGAATTGACTTTCGGGAAACCCAGATCGCGGGCTTCTTTGGCGTTGATGGAATTCAAGGTCAGCCCCAGCTTTTCGATCACGATTCCGTTACCGGGCTTGCTCTTGTCGGTCGCCGACTGACGCGTGTCAGGACGTGCTGTCAGCTTGACGATGGCGGTGATTTTGGCACCATTCCGCATCACAATCGCCGTGATATCTTTGTTGAGTGGCTGCAGACTGACGAGGTGGATCAGATGATTCTCATCGTGCACTTCGACTCCATCGAAGTAGAGAATGACGTCGTCAAACAAAAGGCGGGCACGCGAGGCAGGCGTGTCGTCGTAGACCTGCATCACGCGGGCCCCACGCAGTCGGTCGAGCTTCAACCGATGAGCGGTCGCCAGGTCAAACTCGGGATCGAGCTTCACCCCCAGGTAGGCCCGATTGACCTTGCCGTGTTCCAGCAGTTGATCGATGACTTGCAAGACCAGATTGCTGGGAATGCTGAAGCCGATGCCTTCGTTGCCACCGCTGTTGGAGGCAATTGCCGTATTGATACCAATGACTTCCCCCTGCAGATTGATCAGCGGCCCACCGCTATTGCCGGGGTTGATCGCGGCATCAGTCTGCAGGAAGTCTTGATTGATGACATCCGTGTTCGGCCCCAGCTCCAGGGCTCGACGCCCTTTGGCACTGATGATGCCCTGGGTCATCGACTGGCTCAATCCGAACGGACTGCCCATGGCATAAACGACGTGCCCAATTTCCAACTTGCGGCTGTCGCCCCAGCGTGCGGGATGCAGGTCGGTTTCGTTCAGCCGGAGTACCGCGAGATCGGATGCCTTGTCAGTCCAGATCTTCGTGGGGGACAAAATCCGCCCATCGAACAGATGAATCGAAATATTCTTCAATTCGGTCCCATCGACGACGTGCCGATTGGTCACGACATAGAAGCCCGGGACCTTCTTGTTGTTAACGATGATCCCCGAGCCGGTTTCTTCCACCATGCCACGGCGGGCACCGACAAATCGTTCGCTTTGAATATGCACCACGCTCTGCGTACAAACTCGGGCCACTTTCGCCTGATGATCGCTCAATACATGCAGCGGCGAATTGGCCGAGCGGAGCTCCCCATAGAGGCGTTCCGCGATATCAGCATCCAGCGAATTGGCCTCGGCCGACATCCCAAACCGCCAGGCATCAGCTGTAACTCCCAGCACAAAGCCAAAACCCAGCAGGCCGCAGCATAATGCAATCAAAGGGCGACGAGTCGACATGTCGGCTTCTCCGTCGGCAACCGGCAGACAAGCCTCCTGCTTGTGCTGAAAAAACTCCGGCCTGGTTTCGTAATTCTGGTTTGCCGAAGCTTCATGCTCGGGCAGTTCTGAAATATTGAAAGTGACTGCGCTGAATCGGCATTAGATCCGACCGCCTGTCAGGCAGAACGCCTGGAGATCGACTTGAAGCGGCCGAATCGATGGACCAGCCTCCCAGCCTTCTCCTACAGACTACCCACCATACCCCAATTTTGTCTATCGGGTCGTCGTTTCGCAACGACTTCCTGCACTTCGCGGCTGCTCCAGATTGCAAAAATCAGGCCACAATCTCGCACAGTGCCTCGATTGTGGCCGATTTATTTTTTTATCAGGGCATCCGAGAAGGACTCAGACGTCCGCGACCGAACACACACTCAGCTTACAACTCTAGCTCAAGATCGTTGATGGTGATTTCACGGTCCTTGGCTGTCCCTTCACCCTGGAACGCTGACGCCCAATGCGCATCATCGTCGGCGGAATGATGACCGGCCTCACGACCTTCGTCCTGACGCTGGCACTTAATGCAAGTCGTCGTGAAGGGCAGGGCTTTCAATCGGACCAGAGAAATCCGCTCTCCGCAACCTTCGCAAATCCCGTAGTGACCTTCGCGGATCTGCTGAATGGCAGACTCAATCTGGGTCAGTTCACGACTCTCCAGAGCCGCCAGCTGGGAATTGATCTCGGTTTGCGCCCCGTCCAGAGCGGCATCGCATTCGTCGCCGACCCCTTCATCGTGGACTT
>CAZQUW010000482.1:0-3070 GCA_964596215.1 uncultured Planctomicrobium sp.
CCATTTTCCTGTTCACGATTCTGATTGCCGTCGGCGAGGACTACAACATTTTCCTCATGGCACGCATTGATGAAGATCAACATAAACACGGGCCCGTGGAGGGCATCCGGACGGCCCTGCTGTCGACCGGAAGCATCATCTCCAGCTGCGGCATCATCATGGCGGGGACGTTCTTCTCACTGGTTCTGGCGGGACACCTGCGCGGTTCGCAGCAGTTGGGATTTGCACTCGCCTTCGGCGTATTGCTCGATACCTTCGTGGTGCGCCCCATTCTGGTTCCCGCGTGGTTGATCATGCTGAATACGAATCGCTTCGGGACACGGCTGAGCTATCTGCTGGGGGCGAAGATCGCCCCCCCGGAATGAGCATGGCATTTGATATCAGTAATCTGACGGGCCTGACGTCTGCAGAAGTCGCCCAGCGTCTGCAGGCCGATGGCTTCAACGAGCTGCCCTCCAATCAGCAACGGGGCCTGTTGCTGCTGGCCTGGGACGTCATTCGGGAGCCGATGTTCCTGCTGCTCCTGGCGTGCGGCGGCGTTTATCTGCTGCTGGGGGAACCGGGTGAAGCGGTCATGCTGCTGGGCTTCGTGTTTGTGGTCATGAGCATCACGCTCTACCAGGAACGGAAGACCGAACATGCCCTGGAGGCCCTGCGAGATCTTTCCAGCCCGCGGGCCCTGGTGATTCGGGATGGTCAACAGCGGCGCATTCCGGGCCGCGAGGTGGTGCGGGACGACCTGATCATTGTCTCCGAAGGGGATCGGGTTCCGGCGGACGCGGTGTTGTCGTGGTGCAATCATTGCTCGGCCGACGAGTCCCTCCTGACGGGCGAATCGGTCCCGGTACGGAAGGTGATCTGGGACGGCGTGCAGGCCTCCGCCCGGCCCGGGGGTGACGATCTGCCCTTCATCTTTTCGGGATCGCTGATCGTGCAGGGGCAAGGGATCGCCAAAGTTCTGCGTACCGGGCAGAGTACCGAAATGGGCAAGATCGGCGTGGCTCTGCAGACGATCAAGACCGAAGCCACTTTGCTGCAGCAGCAGGTCGGGGCACTGGTTCGCCAACTGGCCATTTTTGGTGTGGGGCTGTGCGTTCTGGTGATTGTGATCTATGGAGTCACTCGCGACGACTGGCTGAACGGATTTCTGGCCGGCATTACCCTCGCCATGGCCATGTTGCCCGAAGAGTTCCCGGTCGTGCTGACGATCTTTCTGGCTCTGGGAGCCCGCCGCCTGTCACAGCAGCAGGTCCTGACGCGACGCGTACCGGCGATCGAAACGCTGGGGGCGGCGACGGTGCTGTGTGTCGATAAGACCGGCACCCTGACGACGAACCAGATGGCGATTCGTCAATTGGCCACGTCGCACATGGCGATCGATATTCAGCAGATCACGGATCGGCACCTGCCTGACGCTGTCCATGAACTGGTGGAGTTCGGGATCCTGGCGAGTCAACGTGATCCTTTTGATCCCATGGAACGGGCTTTTATCCAGCTGGGGCGCGACTATCTCACGGATACGGAGCACCTGCACGGCGACTGGGAACTGATCCGCGAGTACCCCCTGTCGCCCGAGTTGCTGGCTCTGTCACATGTATGGAAGTCCCCCCGCGGCTCAGAATACGTGGTGGCGAGCAAGGGGGCTCCCGAGGCGATTGCCGATCTTTGTCATCTGCCGGCCGATCAACAGGCCCGCCTGGCAGAGCAAGTGGCCGCCCTGGCCAACACCGGCTTACGCGTACTGGGGGTTGCCCGCGGGGTATTCCGGCAAACCGATCTGCCCGGCGATCAGCACGACTTTGTCTTCGAGTTTCTGGGCCTGGTAGGACTGGCCGATCCTCTGCGTCCCACCGTGCCGGCGGCCGTTCAGGAATGCTATTCTGCCGGGATGCGCGTCATCATGATCACGGGGGATCATGCTCGCACGGCACAAAGTATCGCGCAGCAGATCGGTTTGAATGCTGTGGATCAGGTCATCACCGGGCCGGAACTGGAAGCGATGGACGACGAGACGTTACGCGAACGTCTGCGAACGGTGAATATCTTTGCCCGCATGGTTCCCGAGCAAAAACTGCGGCTCGTTCAGGGGCTGAAAGCCAATCGAGAGATCGTGGCCATGACCGGAGATGGGGTCAACGACGCCCCCGCGTTAAAGGCCGCGCACATTGGAATTGCCATGGGAGGCCGCGGGACCGACGTTGCGCGCGAGGCCGCGTCGATCGTGTTGCTGGATGATGATTTTTCCTCCATCGTCAAGGCGGTCCGGATGGGGCGGCGGATCTATGACCATCTGCGCAAGGCCATGACTTACATCGTTGCCAGTCATGTGCCGATCGCCGGCATGACGCTGCTGCCGGTGATTTTCCGCTGGCCCGCAGTGTTGCTGCCGGTGCACATTCTGTTTCTGGAGCTGTTGATCGACCCCGCCTGCAGCGTAGCATTTGAAGCCGAGCCCGAAGAGGCCGACATCATGCAGCGACCGCCGCGACCGCCCGAGGAGAAACTGTTCGATCGGTGGTTGTTTGGATTGGGACTGCTGCAGGGGACCAGCGTCCTGGTGATTGTGCTGACGGTGTTCCTGGTCGCGCTCTATCGCCAACAGGGGGAAGAAGACGCCCGCACGCTCGCGTTCACGACGTTGATTCTGGCGAATCTCGGTCTGATCCTGGTGAATCGTTCCTGGTCGCGTACGGTGCTGGATACCTTGCGCACGCCGAACAATGCACTCTGGGGCGTAGTCACCGGCTGCATTGTCTTCTTGACGTTTGTACTCTATGTACCAGTCGCCCGCCGCCTGTTCCATTTTTCCACGCTGCACATCAACGATCTGTTGATTTGCCTGGGCAGCGGCGTCCTGAGCATTCTGTGGTTCGAACTTGTGAAGCGGTTGCGTAAGGCCTGAGGTCCCGGGATACTCGCAGCCGGGCAGGTGCACGTTCCGCTCCCCACTCACGGGCATGAAGACATCGATGATCAGCAAATCGATCGGATACGGACGAGACGTAACTTTAGCATGTAGCCAGGTACTGACGGTATCGCACAACAACCCGGCTGCTGCTGCTGCTGCTGC
>CAZQUW010000483.1:0-3061 GCA_964596215.1 uncultured Planctomicrobium sp.
CAACAGCCCCCAGCGCACTATTCGCGGTGACTGCCAGGGTACCGGCAGTGATGGTGGTCGCACCCACATAATTGTTGGAGGCATTCGTCAGCAGCAATGTGCCGGCACTCGTCTTGGTAACTCCCTGGGTGCCCGTGACCTGCCCGCCGATTGTCAGTTGGGTTCCCGAAACATCAATCGTCGCGGCCGCGGTGCTCAGCGTGACGGTTCCGGCGTACGAACTCGTTCCGGACGACGTCCGCAGCGTTCCACCATCCAACGTCAGCGTTTCCGTGGCGCTATAGGCGATGCCTTGCAGATCGAGCACTGCGCCGGCTGCGACTGTGGTGCCTGCCGCAGTTGTTCCCAATGCACTATTGGCGGTGACCGCCAGTGTGCCGACACTCACGGTGGTCGCACCCGAGTAGGAATTGCTGCCGTTGGAGAGGGTCAGCGTGCCGGCCCCGATCTTCGTGAGGCTCAATGTGCCTCCCGTGTTCTTGATCTGGCCGCTGAACGTACTGCTCGCTCCGCTGGAACCCACAGTCAACGTGCTGGTTCCGGACGTGTCTTCGAGGATTCCGTTTCCGGCCAGTCCATCAATCGTGTCCGAGAACCCGGCCATATTAAACGTCGCCGTTGAATTCACGGTCAGTGACGTGACATCGGGGATGACGTTATTGGCCGTCAGGCTGAAGACGCTGCCGGCACCCGTGTCCTGCAAAATGATGCTGGGCGTATTGAATGCCGGATCAAAGCTGGTAAACGTGGCCGTGTCGCCGCCATTTGTAAAGATGGTCAACGATGCGGTCGGGGTCGCGAAATCGACGAATTCACCTAAGGTCGAATCAATGCGTGTCAACGCCCCCGGCCCATCAACGACGGTGATTGTTTCAGCACCCCCGGTAAAGGTAAATACACGGTTGGCAGCGTCTACATTGTCGGTAATCGGCTCGAGACCAGTGTAATTGATGGTTCCGCCGATCGCTCCGGCCAGAATGATTCCACCATCGTTGTTATTGATGAAGGAGTGTGTGATCGTCGTGGTCGATCCACCCGTGACGACCAGCGAGTCCCCGCCGCCCAGATTCGCGCCACCGTTGAAGGTGATTCCTCCCGCCGGAATGGGATTCCCTGCCGACAGGTCGATGGTGAAGACATCATCGCCTGCTCCGCCATTCACGACCAGCGACGGAACCGAACTGAGCGGTCGGCTGTCGATCAGCGCAGCCCCCAGGTACGTTTCCAGGTTTGCCCCATTGAGCACGATCTTCAATGCATCGCTGCCACCTGTCCCGGTGACCGTGGTCGTCACTGCACCGGCGTCAAAGAGCAGCACGTTCGTCACGGTGACAGCCGCCAGGGTCGGCGTGGTCGAATTCGAAATCGCGGTGGGATTGCCGGCAATCTTGAGATTCTGCAGTGTGACGGCGGTGGCTGGATTAACGATAGTAACTCCGACGCCCGCGCCGCCGTTGATGAACGTGTCCGCAGGACTATTGCCGATCAGGGACAAGTTCTTGTTGATCGTCACATTCTCGGCATAGGTGCCGGCGGCAACTCTGACTGTCCCGCTGGCAGTTACCAACCCGACGCCTTCTTGAATTCGGCTGGTAACGCCGGTCTGACTGCCGCTGGCAACTACTGTCAGATCGGTATAGCTGGGCTGAAATCCAGTTGCCCCCAAAGTGTCTGTGCCGAGATTCAGATACGGACTATAGTCAACCAGGCCTGTGATCAATCCGACTACGGTGGCCGGCACATTCGAACCGAACCAGTTACTGCTGGCGTTCAGCGTTCCGGCACCTGCAAAGTAGATCGCGTTGCCCGTGATACCGGTAAATGAATTCTCCGAGACGTTAATTCCTGAACCGACTACATTTGCCCGCGCGCCTACCACACCATAGGCGATGTCCCGAATGAAATTGCCCGTCATCGTGACGCCGCTAACTTGCTGTATTTCGCTGGCGCCCCGAGCGGCCAGATCAATACCGACACTGCCCGCCGCACTTCCATCGAGTCCGTCGAGTATGTTGTTCGAGATGATGATTCCCGTTTGAGGGGTCGACGAATACGTGTCAGGCGAGGTTGAATGCTTAAGAGCGATCAAGGCCTGGTTGACGGCAATGGCACCTGTTCTTTGGATTGTGTTGCCATCAATGGTCACATTGCTCACCTTGTCGATGGTGATGCCCACCCCGAGATTCGGACCACTAATATTGTTTCCGCTAATGACAATTGGCGTGACGCGACCAAGCGTCGTTTCGGGGTTCACCAGGATTCCTGTGGAATCATTGCCGAACAGAAACGTTGCACCTCCGTTTGCCAGGATTGTGTTATTGGTGATCTGCACGCCAGTTGAAGTTCCTCCACCAGCATTGAGTGGCGGAGTGTGTACCACGATGCCGACCGACCGGAAATCGCCAACTTGTGAATAGCCGACTTCAACGAAGTTTTGAGTGATGGTTGTGTTGGTTGATTCTGTCAACAGACCGCCACTTTTACGTGTACCGCCGTCTCCCAGTTGACCGTCAAAAACAAACGTGAAGCCGCGAACAGTCACGTCTGTGTTATAGATCGCAATGTCTTGTGTAAGAGGGCTCGGGGTGCTGTTGTCGATGTTTGTTTGCGGTATGTAAATTGTTGATCCGATTGTTTGATTTGTAAACGACGCGTCCCACCCTCCGTCGAGCGTGAGGCCATTCAAGAACGGTTTTGGCGACGCCGTATTTCCAATACCGAATCCATTATCGACACCCGCCTGGTTATACGTGCCGGATGCCACGTCAATCGTGTGCGGAAACGAGGGATCTAATCCGGCAACGTCGATCGCTTTTTGAATACTTCGATATGGTGCCGCGATCGATCCATTGCCCGTGAGATCATTCCCCGTAGTTGCGACATAGAATGACGAAAGCAGAACGCGGTCTTCCAGACACTCGAATCGCTCGAAACCCGAGCGAAAGTTTCGCTTCCCGATTCCGACTTTTACGGTTCGGGGCAGAGATGACTTCGAGAATAAGGTCAACCAGGATGTGAGACGCATTGAGTTCATTCCACTTGACGATTAAGGACTCGTACT
>CAZQUW010000484.1:0-3053 GCA_964596215.1 uncultured Planctomicrobium sp.
ACGATGACCTATCCCATGATCGGGAACTACGGCATCAACCTGGAAGATGTCGAAAGCCGGCGCCTGGCCCTGTCCGGCTTCGTGGTGCGCGAACTCTGCCGCACCCCCAGCAACTATCGCTCGACCCAGACCCTGGACGACTACCTGCGAGATAACGGTGTCGTCGGGATCGAAGGAGTCGATACTCGCGCCCTGGTACGTCGGCTGCGAACGCGGGGGGCGATGACCGGCCTGATCTCCAGCATTGATATCGACAATGAATCGCTGCTCCGCAAAGTCCGCGAATGCCCCGGGCTGGTCGGTCGCGACTTGATCCGTGAAGTACTTCCGGAACAAAGCTACGAGTGGACAGAGGGCCTGTCGAAGCTGGCCAGGGCCGGTGACGCCCCCGCCCGCAAACTGTCGCGCACTCCCCATGTCGTCGCCATCGACTACGGAATGAAATTGAACATCGCCCGGCACCTGCAGGAGAGTGGCTGCGAGGTCACCATCGTTCCCGGCACGGCCACGTCGCAGGAAATCCTGGCCCTGAAGCCCGACGGCGTCTTCCTGTCGAACGGCCCTGGCGACCCACGCCCCCTCGACTACGCCATCAACACCGTCCGCGAACTGCTCGGGAAAACCCCGGTCTTCGGCATCTGCCTGGGGCATCAGCTGCTGGGTCTCGCCGCCGGAGCGGAAATCTACAAACTGAAGTTCGGTCACCGCGGTGCCAACCAGCCGGTCCTCAACAATCAAACGGGTCGCGTCGAAATCACCAGCCAGAATCACGGATTCGCCCTGCGGTCCGAGACTCTGCCGAAGAACGTGGAGGTGACTCACGTAAACCTGAATGACCAGACTGTCGAAGGCATTCGTCTCACGGATGTTCCGGCATTCAGCGTGCAATACCATCCGGAAGCCGCCGCGGGACCTCACGATAGCCGTTACCTGTTTGGAAATTTCCTCACCATGATGGGTGTCTAAAAACTCGGTTGTGGCCTGCAGTTGTCAGAGATCATGCACCGGGTAAGTTCGCGAAGTAGAACGCCCGCAAGTGCGCTGTCAAAGCCAACCAGTGGGGTGCCACTGGCTCTGCCAGTGCTTTTTGCAAGTCAAATAACACGCGGAAATGACACCCGGCACTGGCCAGGCCAGTGGCACTGAATCCCCAAATCAAGCCTCGACCAGGCACCACCCGATTTGGAATTCGTAACAGTCAGATAACGTCGCCCCGCTTTATTGAAGAACCCACACGCCGCCGGCAGGGTTGCCGTCGGCACCAGATTGAATTTTGACTGAATTTTAGGAACTGCAATGCAACGTACGCTCATTCTGTTTAAGCCCGATGCTGTCCAACGCCGCCTGATGGGACAACTGCTGTCCCGCCTGGAAACCAAGGGCTTGAAGATCGTTGGCCTGAAGATGCTGCGCGTGACCCCCGAGCTGTCACGTCAGCACTATGCCGAACACGTTTCGAAGCCCTTCTATCCGTTGCTGGAAGAGTTCATCACGGCAGGTCCCGTGGTGGCGGTCGTGGCCGAAGGGCCTAAAGCCGTGTCTGTTGTCCGTACGATGATGGGCCCGACCAACGGTGCCGATGCCCCTCCAGGGACGATCCGCGGCGACTTCGGTGTCAGCCGCCAGATGAACCTGATGCATGGCAGCGACAGCCCCGAAGCAGCCGCCAAGGAAATCGCCGTCTACTTCAAGCCAGAAGAATTGCTCGAGTACACGTCGTCATTGGCGGCGTGGGTTTGTGCCAGCGACGAAGGCAAGTAAGACTTGGTGGTGCGTCGTGGGGCGGCTCTCCGATCTCGTCCCACGACCGGTTTCACCCTTCCGGGATACCTGCGGCTAATGCCCTCGCACCAGCCAATTTTCGAGGAACTGTCCCCGGCGCCCGATGTGCTGGAAGCGGTGCGGGCAATCCGACAGTTGCCACGGATGATCTTGCTGGAAAGCGCCCTGCGTCGCGAGCACGTCGGGCGCTTTTCCTTCTTAACGGCGGATCCATTCCAATTTCTGGAAGTGCCGCAAGTGACTTGTGGCAGTGCCCCGTGGGCCGCACTGGCCACGGAGCTGAAACGCTTTGCCGCCGAATCGGTACCTGGACTGCCCCCCTTTCAAGGGGGTGTGGCGGGGTTGATCGGCTACGAGGCAGGGCACCTGTGGGAACGAATTCCCCGGCCCCGCTTTCAGGAATTCCCCGTCGCGGAACTGGCCCTCGGCCTGTATGACTGGGTCCTCGCCTGGGACCACCAGACAAACCAGGCCTGGTTGATTTCTCATGGTTTCCCGGAGACCGATCCACATTTACGAGAGGCCCGCGCTCGGTCCCGGATAGCCCAGATCAAGGACCTGCTGCGCGGGAATGTGCCGACAGTCTGGAGGTCGCAACTCCCCCCATTGAGCTCCGCAGAACTGGCACCGCAGTTCCCAGTTCCCGGGCACCCCGGAGTGACCAGCAACTTCACGCGTGAGAATTATCTCCAGACGGTACAGCGGGCCATCGATTACATCTATGCGGGCGACGTGTTTCAGGTCAACCTGTCACAGCGGTTGCTGGCACCGCTCCAGGACGATCCGCTCGAGCTGTATTCGCGTCTGCGTGTTCGCAATGCAGCACCGTTCGCCGGCTACTTCGAACACCCGGATTGGGTCGTAGCCAGCGCCTCCCCCGAACGATTTGTCCGGGTCGCAGAGGGCGTCGTGGAAACTCGCCCCATCAAGGGCACCCGCCGCCGCCAATCCATTCCCGAAGCCGATCTATTTACGGGGGATGAACTGCGGGAGAGCGAAAAAGATCTGGCCGAGAATGTCATGATCGTCGACCTGTTGCGGAACGATCTCTCCCGAGTCTGCCGGCCCGGTTCCATTCGCGTCCCCGAACTATGCGTCGTGGAAACCTACGAGACCGTGCAACATCTCGTATCAGAAGTGCGCGGACAATTGCAGGCCGGAGCCACGGGGTGGGATCTGCTGCAGGCAGCTTTTCCGGGCGGCTCAATCACCGGCGCCCCCAAGGTGCGGGCGATGGAAATTATCGCCGAGTTGGAGCCCACAGCGCGGGG
>CAZQUW010000485.1:0-3027 GCA_964596215.1 uncultured Planctomicrobium sp.
ATGTCACGCGCCTGCGATTCGATCGGTTTTCCTACCTGACCCGTTTGAAATACTCGCGCATGCCACCCAGTTGCGAATCCAGCCAATAGGTATCACGGCCTTCGAAGTGGATGACCTGTAACGACGAGAGTTCCAGCTGCAGGGCATCCAGGGGACTGGGCTTGGAATCGGTGGACCGGATCGCCACCGAATATTGATCACGTCCCACGACTTCGTACGTGTCGGAGTCTATCGTACCTTCCAGGTCGGAAGTGCAATGCGTGGCGGTCCAGGTGACGCGCAGCTTGCCGAACAGATTGCGGAGCTTGGCCACGCGTTGTTCGTCGTGCGGCGGATCTCCCAGCATGTTCGCGATCGTGCGATCCGCATCGGATTGCCAGGTTCCCCACAGTCGCGAGTCAGTTTGATGACGAGGCCAGAGCAACCCCGCCTCGAACCCAATCAGGGCGAAGATCACAGCCACCAGCATCCAGGGACCAATCGCGGTCACGCGATGCCAAAGGGTCGGAGGCTCTCGATCCGCAGCGAACTCGTGTGAGTTGTCGGACATGGCCAGAAGAGCACCATTCGCGCCGGCGTAAATCGAAAAACGGGAGCGATCAACAGGGCAAACAGCAATCTCGCGAGGTTTGAATCTTGGCCCGAAAGCCAAATCCAACAGAGACTTAAGAAAATGCACCAAGAGGGAGTCGAACCCCCAACCTACGGTTCCGAAGACCGTTGCTCTATCCATTGAGCTATTGGTGCCAGCAGTTGCAGTCTCGTCGGCGGATGCCGCTGGAGAACTCAGCCAGTGCTCTTCACAGGGTATTCCGAAACGACTTCTGGAGCAAGCGTCCGGGGGGCAATTGCGGTCGGGATTTGCAGATCGCTGGCGTCTGACTCTTACGAGTCGGGCGATTTCCCCCGATTCACGAGTTATGAACAGCGCGTTTTCACCTTGAGCGCACCTGCCTACGACGTCGATGGCCGGCATCGCGATGTTTAACGACTGAGTACTGTCGGTTCGCGGTAGCCCGACAGGTCGAGGTTTCAGGCAGACGATTCGCCCGACACGCGGGGGACTTGCGGAGTCGAACTGGCTCGGCGGCGTTTCTGGCCGCGGCGGTGAGTGATCAACCAGGCCAGTCGGCCCAGTAAGCGAAAATAGATCAGTCCGATCGACGCATACAGCAACCCATTAACGACGACCACCGACAGCGGACTGATGCGATACACGTACCAGATCATTCCCCCCCAGGCGACAAACATCGCCGCCGTGAGTGCATAGAACAGCAACCATCCCAGCGGCTTTTGTACCAGGCTCAAGACCAGCCGCGGCGAGAATAAGATCGCGATATTGTTGGCTTCCAGGACCGAGAGCAGGCAAATGGGGAACAACAGGAACTCCGCCAGTCCCAGGACCGCCAACGTCACGTTCGCGCTCCCCCCGATGGCCAGCGCCAGTCCATACGCCACGGCCAGGACCATCAACGCCACATACCCCATATACATCAGAGGCCACATCCATTCTCGCCAATTGGGATCGGGCCAGGCCGTAATGTGATCGCTGCCCGCCGCGGTATCTTCGAAAACCTGCATGCCACACGCGGCCATGAACGACCCGGACCAGATCGTAATCCACAACTGCGGCATGGCGAAAAAGGCGACTCCCACCGTCGCATAGCCCGAAGTCCCCCCGAAGAAGGCGAAGGCCAGCAACGGAATCAGCGACGCCACACTCCCCCCCAGCACCAGATACACCCAGCGGGGCCAGACTTCGGGATACCAGGGAAAATCGAAGACACCCGTGAAGAACAAGTATCTCGGCACAGCCACGACGACATCCGGCCGGACCCGCTCGACCTGCTCGAGATAGCCCCGTTCGGGGGGCGGGATTTGAATTCCGAGGGGGAGTGGTTCAGGAACCCCCAGATCCGGTTCATGCTGCAGGGGCACAGCCAGCCGATATCCGCCAGTTTCATCGAGCCATTCGCGATCATCGTCAGCCGCAGGCAATTCGAACTCGACAGTTGGCCGGATCGGAATCGAGATTGTCGAACCGCAATTCGGGCAACTCGCCGCCTGCCCCGCCAGCTTCGCACGTACCCGCAGCCGAGCATCACAGTGCTCGCAGCGTACCGCCAGAAAATCAGGCTCTTCGGATTCATCCGACATGTCGACCCCGACCGGAAACGAAGTTCAATCCCGCGTTCGCATTGATGATTCTAACCGTTCTGTCGCCGGAGAGGTTTTTTCCCACGCAACCTGAGCCTGTGATTTTCTCACCATCACCACAGCCATTTCGCGAGCACGAACGGGCCGGGTGACCCGTCCCACGAGACCTTCACGAGCATTTCAGGGGCGAAACACGTAGGGGACGGGGTCGATCAGCCCGGCGTCGGCAAAGCCTTTCAATCGCAGCTGACACGTATCGCAGCGACCGCAGGAACGGCCATCCGGGGCCGGGTCATAACAGCTATGAGTCAAACTGTAATCGACCCCCAGGCGATGTCCGGTCTGAATGATTTCCGCCTTCGTGAGCTGAATCAACGGGGCGTGGATCTTCCAGTGCGTCGTCCCTTCCACCCCCGCCTTCGTCGCCAGCGTCGCCGTCTGCTCGAAGCTGGCAATGAACTCCGGCCGGCAATCGGGATAGCCGCTGTAGTCGACGGCGTTCACCCCGATGAAAATATCGGCCGCGCCGAGGACCTCGGCCCAGCCTAAAGCCAGCGACAGAAAAACCGTGTTCCGGGCCGGGACGTAAGTGATTGGAATCCCCGTCGTCAGCTCGGCCGCGTTCCGATCTTTGGGCACTTCGAGATCCGAAGTCAGGGCCGAACCGCCGAATGGTCGCAGGTCGATATTCAAGACCACTTGCCGCGCGACGCCGGAGGCTTCGCAGACTCGACGAGCCGCCTCCAGTTCAAACCGGTGCCGCTGACCGTAATCAAAAGTCAGCGCATAGGGAGTGAAGCCCTGTGACTTGGCGATCGCCAGCACGGTCGCCGAATCGAGGCCACCGCTGACCAGGACGACGGCGGGACG
>CAZQUW010000486.1:0-3018 GCA_964596215.1 uncultured Planctomicrobium sp.
CTGTGTCATCCATGACTGCGACAGCGGGAGTCCTACTTGCCCGTCTTCGCGTGGCGTTGCTCACAGGCTTGCTGCAATGCTTGAAACCGCTGTTGAGTCTCGGGGCCTCCCAACTGGGGGAAGAGCACTTTCGTCACGCCGATCAGCTTGAGAGCCTTGTCGGGATTGCCGAGGTCCAGTTCGCAACGGATGAACTGATAGCGGGCCTCAAACCAGCCGCGCGAGCCCGACTTGTGCTGGCCTTCCAGCCGCTTCCAGATCTGTTGTGCCTCTTCGGTCCGGCCGCGCTGGCCGAACTTCATTAACAAGAGGGCAAAGCTGTTTAATAAGTCGGGATCTTGCGGTCGCGTTTTTAGCAATTCACGGAAGGGTTCCAGGGCCTGTTCATAGCGCCCGGCGGCGACATAGGCTTCGGCGATGCAGCGATCGAGACGCTGCTGGTCGGCGGGTTCCAGCTGGGCCCGCTGGGTCTTTAAATTAAGGGCGGCACGCAGCTGCAGTTCGCCCAGGTTGTGCTGCGGCTTGTCCTGCGCCTGGGCAACCAGCTTCGAGAGTCCGTCAATGATGGAGAGCAATTCGGAGGGGCTGGAGGCGGCGACTCCGGCCAGGGTGCTCTCGGCCTCCGGGAATTTTCCCTGGCCCGCCAGTGAGACCACGCGCAACTTGGCTGCGGCCCGGCTGTATTCCGGCCAGTGCGTGGTGGATGGGGCTGGCGTTCCGTCGGTGCGGGGTTTGGTCGTGCTGACGGTGACCGAGCTGCGCGTGACCCATTCCAGCCATTTGTCGGCCGCAGCGAAGTCGGGCTGCGAGGATTGCAGGACGATGTTGGCCAGATGCAGGGCCAGCACTGCCTGGTCTTCGGATAAGTGAGTCGCTGGATTCTCCGGCAGCAACGGCACCAGCCGGGTTTTCGCTTCCTGCTCCCATTCCTGCGTGGGCTGCTTCAGCTCACGCAAACGTTGCAGCAGGCGGTCATAACACCGGGCACTGGCCGCCGCGGCGACAGCGGCCCGGGGGTGAGTCGCGGGAATCTGCTGGTAGAGGCGGATCGCCGCGGAATTCTGCAGGCGTTTCTCTTCCAGTTGACCGAGCAACCAGGTGGCTTCGCCGCTGGTCGAATGGCTGGGATAGTCGCGACGCTGGGCCTCCAGCCGGGCGGTGTAGGCTTCACGATGAGGCCTGGTGGGGCTGGCGGCGTAAACCTGGCCCAGGGCATAAGCCGCGAGAAAATGGGCGTCGGGAGTGCGCGTGTGGCGTGGAAAGTCCGCGACAATCTGATCGAACGTTTTTCCCGCCTCCACGTAGTTCGCCGCTTCGATTTCAATGGACCCCTTGGTATAGGCCAGATCCAGGGCCACGTCGTCGCGTCCCGCTTGCCGGGCGGCCTGGCTGGCTTCGGCATAGGCTGCGATGGCGGCCGGGATCTGCTTCGCGCTGTACAGGCCCCGCGCGCGGCGCAGCCGTTCGGCGAGATCGGTGCCCAGCGTGCGCGATTCGCGGGCCTGCGTCACCAGCGATTCACAATAGGCGGCCCAGTAGCCGGGGTTCGTCACGCGTGCGCGATCCAGCTGTTGGTCGATGGTGGTACGCAGTTCCGCGGCCAGTTCGCCGGCCTGGTTGGCCTCGGCTGCCAGCCACAGTTCGATCAAGACCTGAATCCGCAGGCTCACCAGTTCCCCCGGCGGCGTGGCGCGTGACTTGAGCGCCTTCGTCAGCAGATCGGCGGCATCGACCGGTTTTCGCTGCATCAGCAAGACGCGCGCCCGTTCCGCGAGCACCTGATCGCGGATGGCCGTGGAGGGTGAGGCGTCGTCCACATCGTCCAGCAGGCGCAAGGCACGGCTGGCTTCGATGCGCAAGCGAGCACACCCGGCCAGCAAGACCTGGCTGGTCAGTCCAACTTCGCCCGTACGATCGGCGTTCAGGGCAACCCCCAGCCAGCGTTCGGCTTCCTGAATGGTCCCCAGGCGGTCCGAATTTTCGGAGGTCAGCAGGTTGGCCGTATCGAAATAGGCTTGTCCCAGTTCATACTCGGTCATCAGCATCAGGCCGCGGATCTCGGCCGGGACAAACTTGTCCTGCGGTCCGACATCCCTGGGGGGCGGCTTCTTCAGTCGCACTTTCAATTCGGCATCCAGGCGGGTCAACCGGTCGATCCCGGTTGCCAGGGCTTGAAGGGCCTGTTGCCGCGTGGCGGCATCGTCCGGTACCAGTTCCACCTGCCAGCGCAGGGCATGCCCGCGCGCACACGGTACGAAGCCCTGTTGCAGCTCTAGCAGCAATTTCCGTTCGTGAGTCCCGACTTGCTGCGCCGTCTGTTCCAGGACCTTCAGCGACCGGTCCCACAGCTCTGCCTGCTGATCCTCGGCCGCGACGAGAGCATGTTGCACGAAGGTCCGGGAGAGCTCATAGGCGTAATCAATCCGCTGAGTCGGCGGCAGATCGGTTCGCGCCAGTTTTTCGAAGCAATAGCGTTCGGCCAGTCCGTACAACTGCCGGGCCCGGAGCTGATCGAAGAAGCGGCCCAGCGGTTCGCCGCCGATGGCCCCGGTCGTCGGGCAACCGCATGCCACCACCCAGGCAGCACACGCTACGAGTGGTCCTCGGAAGCTCGCCAGTCGGGAACCAGTCATGGGCAACCTGTTCGACCTTCAATGAAAAGCGCGCCCCGAAATTCAGGCAGGTGCCGGTCTGGTTCAACATCAGCATTCCCCAGGCCAGTCTTGAACTGTAGCACTGCCGGACGACACCGGCAAGACGTTCCCTGCCGTATCGGAAACGGCAGGGCAAAAATGAAAACAACTTCCGAAGCTCACCGTGAACTTCGGAAGTTGTCTGTTATTGATCAGGCCGGGTAACCGGCAGAGTGACTGGTGCACTGTCAACGTTTGATGTCGGGCAACGTTTGATGTCGGGCAACGTTTGATGTTGGGATTGGGTGCCACTGGCTCTGCCAGTGCCGAGTGTCATTCGACTCGCCAACAGCACTGGCAGAGCCAGTGGCACCCCACTTCTTAA
>CAZQUW010000487.1:0-3018 GCA_964596215.1 uncultured Planctomicrobium sp.
GTGGTGTGTGGTGCAGACCATGCCCGACCGGTGGGTCGGTTGGCAGGATACTTAAGGTGAGTTAACTGCGAGGAATGGACTAGAGACTGGCGAAGAATCGAAGGGCGGCTTCAGAGATGAGTGCCTCATTTAATTGAGGCTCTATCCCCCGGAATCGGCAGATTGAAACCACGATCTCCAGCAAATCCCGCGGATCGCTTGCTCGCGGGACCCGCGACGACTCGGCATAGGTCCGAAATAGACAATCCAGGGAACTCTGGCAATGCTCCAGCCCCCGCAACTTACAGCTCTTCTCGAAAATCCGGGTGTAAACCTCCCGGCTCGGTGAATTGATCAAAATCTTATGGCGAATCCGTCGCAGGAAGGCATCGTCCACCAATTGCTTCGGATCCAGGTTCGTGGAGAAGATGATGAGCTGCTCAAACGGTACCTGAAAATTGCGGCCCGTGGCCAGTGTCAGGTAATCGACCCGCTCCTCCAGCGGAATGATCCAGCGATTCAGCAGATCCCGCGGACTGACAATCTGCCGGCCGAAATCGTCAATCAAAAAGACCCCGCCGTTGGCCTTGATGTGCATCGGGGCCTGGTAGAAGTTTGACGCCGCGTTATACCGCAAATCCAGCATGTCCAGCGTCAGCTCACCCCCGGTAATAACGACCGGCCGCCGAATTCTGCGCCAGCGCAAATCGGGCGGATTCGCGTGCATCATCCGTTCCAGCTGATTATGGGCGAGGTCCCCGCCCCCCATCTCCGCCCCATGCAGATCCCCGTTATCCGTCGCGGTATGCACCGTCGGATCGAAGATGGTGATGATGCTGTTCTCGGCGAGGATCGCATACGGGACATAGATCTCGCCTCCGAACAGATTGAGGAATCTTCCCAGCCCCTTGGCAATCATGGTCTTGCCATTGCCCGGTGGTCCATAAATGAAGATCGACCGGCCACTGCAGACCGCGGGGCCCAGTTCCTCGAGCAGTTCCGGCTGCATGATCAGCTCGGAAAAGGCTTCCTGCAGCGCGGCCATGGTGCAGGCGGTGCCCGTGACCGTCTGCTGGAGACATTGCCTCACATACGTTTCCAGCGGCACCGGCGCCGGACCCACATAGCGACATTGTTCAAAGCACTCGCGGGCTCGAATACGACCCAAATCGGTCAGAGCGAAGCGGTATGAAACCCGGCCGATGATCTCGCCGGCCGTCACTTCGACGCACTTGTCGTCTTTCAGAAAGAGCAGGGCCTCGTCCACCACATTGAACGGGAGCCGTGCCTGCCGTGCCATCTCGACACCCAGCAGTGCGCCCCCCAGGTAGAGCTGCTTGAGGACCAGATCGCACACTTGCATCAGGCTCAGCCCGCAATCGGCCAGGCCCACAGGAGCCACCGGCGCCGTGGGAACTACCCCCGCAGTTCCCGACGGGCGCGGCTTGAAAACCGGCGGCAAGGCCGGAATCCGAGACACCCCCAGCGCCTCGGATTCCGGCAATTGCGCGTTCGATACGACCTGCGTCTTCCCAAACAACTGAGCAAACAGCTCGGCCTGAGACGCCGTGGTGCGCGGTGGGCCCGGCCGACCGGGATCAGGAACACGGCTCTCGACCATTACCGCGACTCCTGGTGAACCTGACTCGTGCCACGCCGCCAGCCGCGGCACTTCAACCATCGGCCGCGGCACCCATCGCCTGACCGTCCCCCGGCGGCCTTCCAGCCCGTCCTCGCGACATCGCAATTTCAGTCGTTCGCGCCGGCGCCACCTTGGCCCGTCGCCCCGGCACCCGTCGCCGAACCCGCATTGCCAGTCAATCGCGGTGTCGGTGTTCCGGCCAGGAACTTGCGCGAGATCATGTCGATCTCTTCCGCATTCGCTCCGTAAGCCCGGGCCCGTCGCAACGCAATCGGGGGCAGGCTGGCATCCTGCAGCATTCCGCTCGCCGCAGCTTGCACGCTGGCGACCCGCGCCTGGTCAGCCTGGGCCGAATTCGACATCTGCACGAACGCCGCACGATGCTGGCTGGGAACACGGAACAGGATGTACTCCAAATGAGCCATCCCCGCCGAATTCAATTGATTGGTCTCTTTGGTGAAGTGATAGTTGAACAGCGTGGTCCCCTCGACCCAGCCATTCGTCGCCTGCATGTTCAGCGCGGCGCGAACACTGCTCTGGTCTTCGCAAGTGTGGGGGTAGGGCCAGTAGTGCGTGTAGTGAAACTGGTCCACGCAGCGCGCCTTCTTGCCCACCGGACGAGGAAACGGCGGCCACAGCTTGCCACATTTCTCGACCTGCCGGTCCCCGGGAGGCCCCTCAGCGTGATCCAGGCCAAACGCCAGACCACCAGACAGGCTGACGAATGTGGCGAGACCCCATAAGCAGGACCTTGTCCGGCTCGACCAATTGCCCGTAAAATCAATCAACATCATGTTCCCCCCCAGGAATACGCTGCACGAAGATCCGTTGTGGATCAGAACGAACCGTCACCGCCTGCGAACAGGCTGCCGACCGACTCTCTCGACCGCCTTACACCGTTTCGCAAACGGTTCGATACGCCGCAACCTATTGTTGAATAAGTCGATGTGGCGATGCAAAATAAGCGGAATCCGGCCGCACGGTTCGTCCTTCCAAGTTATCGGCACGCGAGATTGCCGGTCATAACGAGAATTCTGGTTACGCCGAAAAGCGGAAGTCTGCTGAACTTGCCGATCGGCAGCTGCTGTGCCGTGCGGCGTCAATGCCGCGGCAAAAGATTACGAATCTCCTGATCTGGGTGGGATTTACGAGAATTCCCGAGTCACCCTGAACCCCCTCAGGAGATCGATTGTCTCTCCATCCGCAGTCCCCCGCGGCCAGCACCGGAAACAACGTTGAGGCCTCCCCCCATTAGGGGTTGCGTCAACGGCGACAGCCAGTATGATTGTGGGCGTAACGCGCAGCCCGGAGAGGTGGCTGAGTGGCCGAAAGCACCGGTTTGCTAAATCGGCGTAGCGGTTTACCGTTACCACGAGTTCGAATCTCGTCCTCTCCGC
>CAZQUW010000488.1:0-3004 GCA_964596215.1 uncultured Planctomicrobium sp.
TGCGTCAATCGTTGGGGGAATCCTGGAGCATCTACGGTGGCTACCGAACTGTGAACGAGACTTTTCTGTTGGCCGACCGTGAAAACAATCGCGAACGTACCTATCTATTCGACCAGAGATTGACACTGGGGGGGCAACGCGATCTTGGGCGCGGATGGTCCCTGGATGTGTCTGCAGCCCGCCTCTTTGATCGCCAATTCTTCCAGGCCGAAAAATTCTCGGGCAGGCGTCGAGACGAACTGTCAATCGATTCCGGTGTGGCGATAACGTTACAGTTAGTCTGGACGCGTTAGTCCAGCATAGTGGAGCTTGGACTGGTATTTCACTTTACTGAGATCTGTGATCGAACGAGTCGTCATGCCCGGCTCCCTCGTTCCGGATACTGCATATGCTTCAATCAGCGCACGCGTGCCACAGCAGATGGGGTTCCAGGATGTCGGCGTTGATCTTATTGACTGGAGCCATTGGCCATGTGCGGGGGCGACTGCTGTCACTTCTGCAACAACAAGGCATTCCCGTTCGCTGCGTGACCCGGCCACGTGCCGCATCACGGGATCGGGGCAACGCGACCACCGAAGTCGTCCAAGGAGACGTCTTCGATCCGAAATTTGAACCCTTGGGACTGGCCGGGCTGCTGTCTTGGTACGGAATCTATCCGCTCCGTCAATTCGTGTTCGCCGGCATGCTGTGGAACCTGGCTCGCGCAGCCGAAAGTTCCGATCGTGATTCTGCACCGCCACACGACGTCGCAACCGAGGCAACCGCACCGGAAGCACATCGATTAGGAGCCCAGTTGTGATCGAAAGCAAGGAGAGTGACATGAGTCTCTCGTCAGACAGAACACTATCGCCGCCCTGGGCGAGTCGATGGCTCTGGGCCGCGGGAATCTACAACCTGACTTGGGGAACACTGGCAATCGCGTGGCCCCACCTCCTGTTCGACCTCACTGGTGCCGAGCGGATCAATTATCCCGAAATCTGGCAATGCGTGGGGATGATTGTCGGTGTTTACGGGATCGGGTACATCATCGCGGCCAGCGATTCGCGTACGCACTGGCCGATCGTGTTGGTCGGGCTGCTGGGAAAAGTCTTCGGCCCGATCGGGTTTCTGGTGGCACTGCTGCGCGGGACATTTCCACCCCTCTTCGGATTGACGATCCTGACCAACGATCTGCTGTGGTGGATTCCGTTCGCGATGATTCTACGGGATGCAGCGAAGTACCAGAGAGCGGACCAGCGATCGAATGGGATGTCGCGACAGCACTACGTCAAACAAACCCCAATCAATGCTCCCCCGGATGTCGTCTTTCGCTTCCACGAAAGCCCGGATGCGTTGCCGCATCTCATCCCACCGTGGGAGAACATGAAAATGGTCGAGTCTGCCGGGTCTCTCCAGCCTGGTAGCCGGGTCGTCCTGCGTGGGAGTCTCGGAGTCTTTCCGATTCAATGGATCGCTGTTCATACTGAGTATGATCCGCCGCACCTGTTCGCGGATCGCCAGGAATCAGGACCGTTCGCTTATTGGTATCACCGCCATCGCTTTCTGGACGATGGTCAGGGCGGAACCCTGTTAAGGGACGAGGTCGAGTATGCGGTTCCCCTGGGAGCGATTGGGCGATGGCTTGGCGGCTGGCTGGTTCGCCGCAAATTGGAAGCCATGTTCGCCTACCGCCATGAGAAGACGAAGAGCTTGATCGAATCCGGGGAATGGACGAGTGCGTTATCGGGATGCGAAAGGTGACCACGCCGCATGAATCATGATGTTCTGATTATCGGGGCGGGGCTTTCCGGTTTGTGCTGCGCTCGCAAGTTGCAACAGCAGGGAATCCGCTGCCTTGTGCTGGAGGCTTCTGACGGTGTCGGGGGCCGAGTCCGTACTGACATTGTAGACGGGTTTCGCCTGGACCGAGGCTTTCAAGTCTTCTTGACCAGTTACCCGGAAGCAAAGGCGATCCTGGATTATGAAGCGTTGGACCTGAAGCCGTTCCTGCCCGGTGCTCTGGTTCGTTACGATGGCCGATTTCACGAACTGACCGACCCCTGGCGACGACCGCTGTCCGCCATCCGTGCGCTGTTCTCACCCATCGGCTCCTTCGCCGACAAGCTACGCATCGCGAGCTTTCGCTCAAGATCACTGCGGGGCACGATTGAAGACGGTTTTCGCGAGCCCGAAACCACATCCATCCAGGCACTTCAGGATGCGGGTTTCTCACCGTCGATGATCGAGCGGTTCTTTCGACCGTTCTTAGGCGGCATCTTTCTCGACTCTGAGCTGCGGACTTCCAGCCGCATGCTGAATTTCGTGTTTCGCATGTTCTCCCTGGGAAATGCTTGCCTGCCTGCTGAGGGGATGGAAGCCATCCCCCGGCAGTTGGCGACCGCGTTGTCGGCCGACAGCATCCGGCTGGGAGTCCGGGTGGTGCGAGTGGGACCGGGTGCGGTGACACTCTCCACCGGTGAAGAGCTCCGTGCCAAATCTGTGGTGGTGGCGGTCGAGGGCCGCGCCGCCCGGGAACTGCTGGGTGACACTATTTCCCCGGCGGGACAAGGCACGATGTGCTTCTACTTTTCGGCACCACGTTCCCCCATTGCCAAATCTTTGCTCGTATTAAACGGAGATGGTCGCGGCCCGATCAACAATCTCTGTGTCCCCACCGTTGCCGCACCTTCCTATGGCCCGGGCGATAAGAGCCTCGTCTCGGTGACAGTCTTGGGTACGGGGAACGATCCCGATCGGCTTTTGGCCGAGGTGCGTGCGCAGTTGGGCGAGTGGTTCGGCACGGTGGTCCAGGACTGGCGTCATTTGCGAACGTATTCCATTCCTTACGCCCTCCCCGCTCAGAGCCCGCCGGCGTTGAACGTGCCAGAACGCCCCGTTCGCTGGCAGTCCGGAATCTACGTCTGTGGAGATCATCGAGACAACGCTTCCATCCAAGGCGCGATGGTCTCGGGGCGTCGAGCTGCGGAAGCCGTATTGAAGGATCTGGCATGAACGACCCGCTCAT
>CAZQUW010000489.1:0-2994 GCA_964596215.1 uncultured Planctomicrobium sp.
GCCTCGGCCAAAGGTAACCTGCCGTCGAATCAGCTGGGGATTTTCTGGGCGAACAGCGACACCCGCATCCGCGACATCACAGATGGCACTTCGGCCACATTCCTCTATGGCGAGTTCCGCGCCGACATGATGAAGCTGGTCGGACACGGCTCGATGGATCCCGACAGCCGGTGGAGCCCCTGGGTACTCGGCGTCACTCTCGAA
Organism: uncultured Planctomicrobium sp.; assembly: GCA_964596215.1. Classification (GTDB taxonomy): domain Bacteria; phylum Planctomycetota; class Planctomycetia; order Planctomycetales; family Planctomycetaceae; genus JAKFVC01. Next base: position 205 of record CAZQUW010000489.1, read on the forward strand.
GGCAGCGGCGGGGTCAAGGGAATGCGCTTTGGACCGAACCAGGTCCCCCCGAAAGTCGCCTATGCCCAGGACTGGACGTCGCTCCCGTTCAGCTCGCAGCACACTGGCGGCGTCCAGATGTTGCACGCCGACGGCAGCTCGGTCTTCGTCAGCGACAACATCGATATCAATGTCTGGCGCTATCGCTCGAGCCGTGCCGGTGGCGAAGTGACCGGGGAATAGTCCAACGCGTTTTATAATGAAACGGGTCCGGCCTCCGCTCCGTCCTGTGCCCTGCCAGTGCGTTATGCGAATCGCGATTCATGGTTTGACAGAGCACACTTCATAAACATTGTGACCATTGAGTGCGTCGCGAATGAGCCGTTGTTCATGCGCGACGTTTTCCAGCCTCATAAGAATGTCAGGCTCGATGCCAACCCACATCGGGCAGAAAGCGCGTTGAGAATGCCTGCTCGTTTACGTTGGCTGCTGACCGGCAGCCTGTTGATCGTGGCCAGTCTGACGGGATGCGGCGCAGCCAGCGATGCTCCTGTGCTGGCCAAGGTGACCGGTACCGTGATGCTGGACGGAAAACCGCTGACCAGGGGATCGGTCCAGTTTCTGCCCGATTCCAGTAAAGGGACCTCCGGCCGCATGGCGTTGGGAGAAATCGGTCCAGACGGTGACTTCACGCTGACGACCACCACGACCGGCGACGGTGCCCAGGTCGGGTTCCACAAGGTCTCCGTGACCTGCGTCGATGCTCCCCCGTTCGATCCCAAGAACCCGGTACCAACCACGGTTAAGTGGTTGATTCCCGAGAAGTACGGCAGTGAGCACACCAGCGGCTTGACGGCTGAAGTTAAAGAGGGAGAAGAGAATATCATTATGCTCGATCTGCTATCCGGCAAATAGACTCCGAACTCGATCGCAATGCAATCACGGTTCCCTGCGAATCGAGGCCAGCTCCTCCCGCCGCCGGCCAGCAGGGTCCCTGGAATACAGCCCGGTAGAGCGCATGCGCTCGGCCGGGCTGTTCGCATTAGGAAGGTTTGCACAGTTCCATTTCTGAGCGCACGCAGGACGTATCGTGTCGCAGCAATTCCTGGCGCTCGCCGGCCAATTGGTGACAGACAGCGGCCGGGCAGAAAAACGTGATAGTTGCAACTCGCGAGGTTGCCGATAACATAGAGGAATCTCAGTGAAACGGGGCAATCGTCGTGGAACTGGCGAAGGTCCGGCATCACACCTTGTATTCATCCGGAGTACGAACTCGGATTAACTCACAAGTTGCGACGATTTATCAGCGAAGTCCGTGAAATGCGGCGAAGTGGACGCGCCGTTGAAGATACCTGCCAGTCACTCTAGTCAATAAGGAGTCCCGCCATGGGTAAGGGCAACAATGCTCAGAAGAAGGAAACCAAGAAACAGCCGAAGGATAAGGCTGTGAAAGCCAAGCCCGCCACTTCGCTCGACAAGACGAAGAAGTAAGCGATACCGCTGTCGGCGTGAAATCACAGCCGCGACGACACCAGACGATTCGACCATCAGCCAGACAGGGTTTCCTGCCTGGCTGTTTGCATTGACCGGCCTGTCGCAGCGCGGCCCGGAACTCCATCGCTGGACCGCTTGAGGGCCGTAGCGGGTCGCCATTTCTATCCCTCATCGTGGGGGGACTTGAGTTCACAAAAATCCGCGCTAGCATCCATAATGGGGCGGAATGATGTGCGTAACGGTCGAATCCATCGACCACTGACGACCGTCACAGCGAGGCCCACGATCGCCAGTGTATCCCGGTATCGCGCCGCGACTCCGCCCGGAAACTCGCCAGACTTGGAAAGGGTGATCATGCACGCGGAACAACTGGAGAAACTGGAAACGGAACTGAGGGAATTGACGGAGAAAAAAGAGGCCCTGGAGGCCGAACTGGCCCCCATCAACCAGCGGATTGAACGCATCAAAATTGAAATCCGCTACCTGGGTGTCGCTGCCGATCACCAGATCATCTAACACGCGGCGGGCCAACCTGGTCAAGTCTGATGGCGCCGAGTCATCCGTGATATCAAAGTCGATGACCAAGAGTCGCGCACGAAGTCACGAAAATGCAGCTGCCATTGCGAACCGCGACGGTTCATACGGGGCGAGAGTTCGACTCTTCACCAGAGAGCCCCACTGGAAGTCCCCGCACTTTGCTCCCGCGCGAGCGACCCGCCGCGGCCGGTGGCTGGCAAGATCGCAGATCGAAAGTCCGCCCTTGGCTTATTGCGGCCAGCTGAGACGGCCGGACCAGAGAATCTGTTCGATTAGCTTGCGTTCAACGGCTTGAAAATATGCGATTTCTGAACACCAATCCGCTACGAATCTTAACAAGCATGACATATCGTCATTTTGGAATGTCCACCCAAGTGAATAATCGCCGGCTCGATTCGTAATGGGGAAGGTACAGTTGTGGCGCGTGTCAAGCTTTGGGTCAGTGATGCTCCCAGCATCACCAATGCATTTTTGATCGTGCACGACGACGGTCGCCACGACGCCTACCCGCTCAGAACGGTGCTCGCACCCGGAGACAGGTTGGGCACTGCGTATCGCGGCGAGCTGCAGGGCCACCCGGGAACCTATTACGATCTGCCATTTGGCTTCCCGACCAGCAACGAAACGGCCGCCCAGCGACTGCACGATCCCAGCATTCCGGCCACAATGAAGAAGCTCATTGTCGACAACTTTCCGCTGCAGGCGCGGCCCAGGGGACTGGTCTATTCCTAAGTAACGGTGCAAAATAAACTGCTCAGGCGAGCCGGGCGGCGTAAGCCC
>CAZQUW010000490.1:0-1537 GCA_964596215.1 uncultured Planctomicrobium sp.
CAGAACCATGTGTCGACCAGCATTCGAGCGGGGATGCGCCGAATGTCGAGCGCGTGCCCCCGGTGCAATTGACTTTTCATACAACTTGATCGTCGCCTAGGCCGTTTCCTGGTAAGGAACAGAATTACATGGATCCGATTGCGTTGAAGTTGCTGTTGTTTGTCCTCGTGATTGCGGTGTCGTTTGGCGGAGGCTACTTGATTGCCCACCTGCTGCGCCTGCGCGATCTGAGCGTCAAACTGGGGGTGGTGCTGTTCACGATCGGACTGGCTCTCAGCCCGTTCTTGAATACTGTCATCGTTGATAAAAAGCCGTGGATCGACACCCTGTCGTTCGGCATCGACCTGGCGGGTGGTACCAACCTGGTCTACGAGCTGAATGGCCAGCCGAAGGATTCGGGGACAGTCGGTCGCATGGTCGGCGCGATCCGCCGCCGCGTCGACCCCACCGGGACGCAGGAACTGGCGATTCGCCAGGTCGGCAAGAATCAGATCGAAATCATTATTCCGAAGGCCACACCCGAAGAGGTGAAGGCGATCAAGTCGGCGATTACCTCGGTGGGTAAGCTGGAATTTGCCATTCTGGCGACCCGGCTGAACGATTCCCACAAGAGCCTGATCACGCGGGCCATGTCGGTAAAAGATGATCTGCGTGATAACGGCCGCGTAATCGCCGGATGGCGCGCTGTGGCTCCGCTGACTGTGACCAAGGCGGACGGGACGACATCGGAAGTTCCGAATCGTGAACTGGACGCCGAAGCGCTGCCGGGCAATGCCGAAATCGTGCTGCGGCAGATCAAGGGGCAGCCGGAAGGTTTTCAAGAAGTACTGTGTGTCTTCGAACGTGATCCCAAGCGGCGCGTGACGGGTGAGTACCTGCAGCGGGCCACGCCCTCCATGGACGATCGTGGCAATCCCTGCGTCCATTTCTCCTTGAATGCCGTCGGTGGAACCCGCTTCCGCGCGCTGACGTCGGCTCACACGCCGATGGCCAATGGCAAGGAATACAAGCTGGCCGTGTTGCTGGATGACAAGGTCCAGACGGCACCGAACATTCGCGAAGCGATCGGTGGCGAAGGCCAGATTACGGGACGCTACACCAGTGCCGAAGTCGAGCGCATCGTCAATATTCTGAATGCCGGTGCACTGGAAGTTCCGCTGAAGAAGGATCCGATCAGCGAAAACTCAATCAGCCCACTGCTGGGTGTGGACGTGCAGCGCAAGGGTTTTCTGGCGTTGTTTCTGTCGACGGCCGGCGTGCTGGTGTTCATGCTGATTTATTACAAGTGGCTGGGGTTGGTGGCCAATATCTGCTTGATGATGAACCTGTTGCTGCTGATGGGCTGTATGGCGTTCATTGATGCCACGTTTACCCTGCCAGGTCTGGCCGGTATCGTGCTGACGATGGGCATGGCCGTCGATGCCAACGTGCTGATTTACGAACGTATGCGTGAAGAACTGGAACGTGGTTCCAGCATGCGGATGGCCATTCAGAACGGCTTCGGGAAGGCGTTCTCCTCGATTTTTGACGCCAACAT
>CAZQUW010000490.1:1637-2981 GCA_964596215.1 uncultured Planctomicrobium sp.
TCGTGCTGATCGGTGCCGGCCTGTTGATCTTCGGGGTTCGTGGAGCCACGAATTACGACATCGACTTCAATGGTGGTACCATGATCACCATGCGGTTTAATGAGAAGCAGGGCTCGGATGACGTCCGGGATCAGCTGACCAAGGCTTTCCAGTCGGACATTTCGCTGGAGCAACTGACGAGTGCCGATACATCACGTGACGGAACTACGTTCCGGATGCGAACGACGAACCAGGACCAGGACCAGGTCGTGAAAGTCATCAGCGAGACGTTCGGTGACAAACTGGTCAAGATTCATGTGAAGCCCGGCGAGGTCCAGGCGATCCCCGAAGCCAAGCCGGCGGTGAAGGCTGCCGACAAACCGGACGCGCTGGATGCGAAGCCGGTGGTCGAAGAAGAGATCGATCCGTTCGCGGGGGGGCATCAGGTCGAATTGGTATTCACCGCGCCGACTCGTCTCGATACGGCTTCGCGGTATGCCCAGGAAGAATTGGCGAAGATCAAGCGGCCCGATTCCCAAACGGAATTGAAGTACGGGACCGAAGATCAAACCAAGAACCTGGTCGCCGTGGCCAGTCTGGAGAAGATCGAAGGTGACAAGCCGGCTGGCGAAGTCAAGCAGATCCAGTTGAAGTTCACCAAGGATGTGTCGGGTGACGACGCCAAGGCGGTCGTCGCCTCGATTGCCAAGACCCTGGACAGCACGCCGGTGTTTGACGAACTGAATAACTTCGAAAGCCAGGTGGCCGGTGATACCAAGACCTCGGCAATTCTGGCGATGTTGGCCAGTCTGGTCATGATCGTGGCTTACATCTGGTTCCGGTTTGAAAACCTCTACTTCGGCCTGGCTGCGGTGCTGGCCCTGGTGCACGACGTGGCGGCCACGTTGGGAATGGTCTGCATGGCAGCGGCAATCAGCAACTCACCGATTGCTCCCTACCTGCTGATTACGGACTTTAAGATCAACCTGACCATGATCGCCGCTTTCCTGACGATCGTCGGTTACTCGCTGAATGACACGATCGTGATCTTTGACCGCCTCCGTGAAATTCGCGGCAAGAATCCGCTGTTTACCAGGGAGATGGTCAATAAGGCCGTGAATGAATGCTTGTCACGTACGATCCTGACTGCCGGCACTGTATTTATCACTGTGGCCATTCTGTACATCCTGGGTGGTGAAGGAATCCATGGGTTCGCCTATGCGATGCTGATTGGTACGATCGTCGGCTGTTACAGTACGATCTATGTCGCCAGCCCGGCCGTGTTGTGGTTGATGGAACGCGAGCAGCGTGCCAGCCAGCCGCGAGTGGCTCCGAAGCGTGAGCCGGCCAAGGTCGGCAACTAGT
>CAZQUW010000491.1:0-2965 GCA_964596215.1 uncultured Planctomicrobium sp.
GGGTTCGGGACGATTCGTCAATCACTGCCAGGCCTACGACATGAACCGGACGCTGGCGCGTTTCGGCTGATCCAGACGCAAGAACAATCAGATCGCAATGCCGCTCAAAACTGAACAACTTGAAGCCTCTGAATTGAACCTGACGCCGATGATCGACGTCGTGTTCCTGCTGATCATTTTCTTCCTGGTGGGATCGACATTCAGCGAAGCGGAACGCCAGTTTGATGTACAGGTGCCGTCGGTTGCCGCGGCGAAGCCCTTGACGGCTCCCCCCGACCAACTGGTAATCAGCATCAGCCGGGATGGCCGGATGGCATTGGGCAAGAAAACCGTCACACTGGATCAGCTGATTACCGACCTGACGCAGGCCCGAGAGCGTTATGCGGACCAGGCAGTCGTGATTCGCGGCGATGGTGAAGGCAAATACCAGCTTGTCGCCGATGTGCTGTCAGCCTGCCATAAAGCTCAAATTCGGAACTTTTCCGTAGCCACCATGTTAAAATCGGAGTAGCCGAGAAAGTCCCAGCCGCAATCGTAGAGTCCGGCGGTCGTTTCCCGAGGCGGGTCGACAGGCAGACGGCATCTTTAAAGTCAGAGCTCAGAGGTCATTGTTCTAAGCCGCAGGTCGCAGGACGAAATCCCGCGAGTGGGAGCGACCCGCAACCGCAACGCCCGGAGGCCTGAATCGTCAGGTGTGGAATGCCAGATACGTCACAGATCCTTAGTTTTCTGCAGCACCAGATGCACACTCAGCCCGGGCTGTTCGCAGCCACCGTCGGCCTGATTGTGTCGTCCAGTTACGTGCTGTTGATGCTCGTGACGCGCCTGGGTGATATCAAGCCGGGTATTCAATCGTTCGTGCTGTCGGGTTTGATTCATGCCATTATGGCCTTGTTCTGGGGCACGCTGGTGATCCCCGGCGGCAAGGTGGCGAAGCGCACGACTCCGGAACTGGTGCAGATCCGGCAGGTTATCGTCGAAGATAAGAACGCCCCCGACCTGCCCGGGGCCAGCACCCAGCCGGTCTGGGACCGACTTCCCTCACCGCAGAAAGAAGACTTCACGCGGATCGACTCGTTGCCTAGCGAAACCATGCAGCTGGAAACCCCAGAGCGTACTCCTGAAGCCATCGAGCCGCTGAAGGGTCAGTTGCCCGAGTTGCCGCAGACCGAAGAGGTCGCCATGGCAACACCGCAACCGGCACAGATCACCGAGCCCAGCAAACGCAACGCCGCCGACCAGATCGTGGACCTCGCGGAAGAAACGGCGGAGTCTCGCCCGGATGTCGTCCTGGCCAATGCGGCTCCGATGCGTGAATTAGCGGACCGGGTGGGTAAGCCCAGCGAAACGGTCGAACGCCAGCCGCGCCAGGGCAAAGCGACGAACGCCAATATCACCGTGCAGATGTCGTCGCAGCCAGCCTCGAGCACCGACTTGCTGGACGAGAACTCCACGCAACGCAAGCAAGTCGAAGTTCAGGTCACTCAACGCCGCGCCAGTCCAGTCGCGAATGCCATTGAAATCGACGACCCGGGAGTTGCGGACGGCGTGCCAAACGGCGCAGTCGCAGCCGGGGCTCCCAATCCGTCGAAATTCACGCGTGCGGGGCTGCCTGCCGCCCGCAACGATGTGGCGGGAACCGTCGAACGCAGCCGTACCACGGCGCGACCGGAAGGAAACAATCCCCGTGCTCCCGCGATGGCCTCACTGAGCACGGGGTCCACGCGAGATATCGGCACGCAGACTGACCGGCCCGGCATCAGCCGCCCCAGCTTCAATGCGATCCCCCAGCGCGAATCGGCGAAGGTCCCGGACACTTATCGCTTGCGCAATCTGCCGCAGCGTCAGAAAGTGGCCGTGCAACTCGGCGCGACGCAGGACTCCGAGCGTGCCGTCGAATTGAGTCTCCGCTGGCTGGCGTTGCATCAGAATGCGGAAGGGTACTGGGACGCCGACGGATTTGATGCGCACTGTCCTGAACGCGATCGCTGCCGGGGTAAAGCGGGGCAGGGGAGTCAGACCGAAGTCGAGAAAGTCAATAATCCGGTCGACCGCATCGCGCTGGCCTCGGCCGGACAGCAGGCGGATACAGGGCTGACGGCCCTCGTGGTGCTGACCTTTCTGGGAGCCGGGTATACCCACGAAGAAGGTCAGTATGCCGACCAGATTGACCGGGCGATCCGATGGCTGGTTCGCCAGCAGCAGTCCAACGGCTTTCTCGGCGGTAAAGCCAGCCACTACGAGCGGATGTATTGCCATGGGATGGCGACCTACGCACTGGGCGAAGCCTGCGGCATGATGGCCGATCCCGAGAGCGATCCGCAGTTGCGGCAATGCCTCACCAAAGCGGTGGCGTTTATTGTCGCAATGCAGAATCCGAACGATGGCGGCTGGCGTTATATGGACGGTCATCTCCCCCGGCAGGAAGGGGACATGAGCATGTTCGGCTGGCAATTGATGGCCCTGAAGAGCTCGGAGATTGCGGGGATGGACGTGCCTGCCGAGACGCAGGCGGGTATGGTAAAGTTCCTGCGACGGATCAGCGCCGGAGAACGCCGCGGCCTGGCATCTTACCGGTTTGGCGAAGCGCCGAAAGCTTCCATGACCGCCGAGGCGCTCTTCAGCCGGCAGATGCTGGGAATGAAGCGCGAGAATCCCTCCAGCCTGGAAGCGGTCGACTATTTGATGAAACATCCCCCGCGACAAACCGAGCAGGATTTGTACTATTGGTACTACGGCACGCTGGCCATGTACCAGTACGGCGGTGAGCCGTGGCGGCGGTGGAACGATCAGCTGCGGGATACCCTGGTAGCAACACAACGTAAACAGGGGCACGCCGCGGGCAGCTGGGATCCGCGTGATAACTGGTCCCTGCATGGCGGCCGGCTCTATTCGACCGCTCTGAGCACCCTGTGCCTGGAAGTCTATTATCGCTTCCTGCCGCTGTATCAGCTCAACGATGCCG
>CAZQUW010000492.1:0-1345 GCA_964596215.1 uncultured Planctomicrobium sp.
TTTGAATCTTCCCTGGACTCCAGCGTTCTCCGACTTTCGAATCCTTCCAACTCCATCAGCGACTGGCGGTTCGGGGAACTTTCGGAATTCATCGGCGCCCCCGAACTGGCAAACAGGTTTCCCGCGGGCCTGGCGAAGTGACGGGTGGCTCGCAATTCAACCAATTTTGACGGCAGTACCCCGTAAGCGTCCTCACTGATTGGACTTTTTGCTTCAGGAATGGTACGAGTAATGCTTGATTCGTGGGTTGATTCCCACATTTTCCGTGGAGCTGCCCCATGCGCTGGATTCTCATAACGTCGTGTTTGCTGTGCGGCCTGTTGCCGTCGTTGAAGGCGGGTGAAGTGCAACAAGTGAAGGATCCCGAAACGGGCTGGATTGTCTACACGATGTGTGCGGGGAAAACCTGCGCCTCGGTGGTGCCCCAGGCAGGTTGCAACGTCTTCTCGATCGTGCAGGACGGCCGCGAATTGCTGAAGAAGCCGAAGTCGCTTAAGGAATTACCCGGCTTCATGTTCGGGAATCCAATCTGCTATCCGATGCCGAACCGGGTGGCGAACGCCGCGTTTACGTTCGAGGGGAAGACGTACCAGTTTCCGGCCAACAACGGCAAGAACTTTCTGCACGGGCTCGTGCATAGTGCTCCGTGGGAATATGTCGGGGCCGAAGGCACCGCCAACGAGACGACCCTGCATTGTCGCCTGGAATTTAAAGAGGGGACCGAGTGGTTTAAGCTGTTTCCCTTTCCCCACACGCTGAAGCTGGCCATCAATGTGAAGGACGGCGCGGTAAAGTTTACCTATACGGTAGATAATACCGCCGGAACTGGCCCGGTGCCGTTTGGCCTGGCTTTCCACCCGTGGTTTCTGTACCAGGGCTCGCGAGCCAACACGTTCCTGGAAGTGCCGGCGACCCACGTGTTTGAGGTCGCAGATTCGTCCCCCACCGGGTTGATTCCCACCGGCAAACTGCTCGATTTACAAGGCAGCCCGCTCGACTTGCGGACCGCCCGGACGCTCGACAAGTTCGTTGTGGACGATGTTTACTTCGGGATGCAGCCGGACAAACCGGCCGTCATCGACTTCCGCGAAATCAAGCTGAAACTGTCGCTGCCGGCGACGGCGGATTTTGCCAACATGGTCGTTTACACGCCCGAACAGCCGTGGTTTTGCGTGGAAAATCAGACCTGTTCGACCGATGCGCACAATCTGGCGGCACGCGGCCTGACCAAAGAAGCCAATCTGATCGTCGTCCCGAAGGGGCAAAGTCACACAGGCGCTGCGGAATTTCGCTTCACGGCCTATTAGGTCGCCAGCCGAAGATAGTCGTTGATCGCTCCGCGATC
>CAZQUW010000492.1:1445-2947 GCA_964596215.1 uncultured Planctomicrobium sp.
CGCGATCGACCACAAACATCGGGCTTGCCATGTCTCTGGAGCTCACGCATGAAGATGTACCTGGAAGGCCGTTGGCAGTCGGGAGCGAGCTCCCTGGCAGTTTGCAATCCGTTCAATGGCCAGCCCATCGACGAGGTCCCCCAGGGCACCGCGGCCGATATTGATCGGGCACTGGCGGGGCTGGTGAACGGCGCGAAAATCATGCGCCAGTTATCGGGGTACGAACGGGCCCAGATTCTGAAACGCGTGGCGGCACTGATGGTCGAGCGCGAGCCGGAACTGGCCCGGTTGATCAGTCAGGAAGAGGGCAAGGTTCTCTCGGAGGGAGTTCTGGAAGCCAGCCGGGCGCGCGAAGTGATGGAAATTTCGGGCGAGGAAGCTCGGCGCGTCGTGGGTGAGATGATCCCGCTGGATGCGGCCCCTGGCGCCAAAGGGAAGCTCGGCTTCACGCTGAGAGTGCCGTGCGGGATTGTGGCGGCGATTTGTCCGTTCAACTTTCCTTTGAATCTGGTCTGTCACAAGGTGGGCCCCGCCATTGCGGCCGGGAATGCCGTGTTGATTAAACCAGCCAGTGATACGCCGTTATCGGCTTTAAAATTGGTGGAGATTCTGCTGGCCGCGGGGTTGCCTCCCGAAGCGGTGGCTTGTGTCACGGGGCCCGGTGCGGAACTGGGTGACGCCATCAGTCGCGATCCGCGCGTTCGTAAAATCAGCTTTACCGGCAGCTATGAGATCGGTGATCAGATTGTTCGCACGGCCGGTGTTAAACGCGTGACACTGGAACTCGGCAGCAACAGCCCGATCCTGGTACTCGACGACGCAGATCTGGAGAAGGCGGCGATTGCGGTCACGGCGACCGGATATGCTAATGCCGGGCAGACTTGTATTTCCGCTCAAAGAATTTTGACGCTGAAACCCATCACAGGCGCCTTTCTGGACGCACTGAAGCCCCGCGTGGCTGCTTTGCGGACAGGGGATCAATTGGACCCGCAAACTCAAGTGGGGCCGCTGGTCCGCGAACGCGATGCGAAGCGGGTGGAGAGCTGGATTAACGAAGCCGTCGAGCAAGGCGCGACCTTGGTGACGGGGGGCATGCGTGATGGTTCGGTTTATCAGCCCACCGTGCTCGCCCAGGTGAAGCCCGAGATGCGGGTCAGCTGCGAGGAACTCTTCGGACCCGCTGTGGCCGTCACGGAATGCTCGTCATTTGAAGAGGCCCTCTTCCTGGCGAATCAAACGCGCTATGGTCTGGCAGCGGGGATTTTCACGCAGAATATCGACCTGGCGCTGAAGTTCGCCCGCGAAGTTGATTGTGGCAACTTGCACATCAACTGGACTTCGCAATGGCGTGCGGACTTGATGCCCTACGGCGGTCTGAAGGACAGCGGCATCGGCAAGGAAGGCCCGCGTTATGCCATTCGCGAAATGACCGAAGAAAAAATGGTCGTCTGGCATTAGCCCGCGTCCGCTGAAGCCAATACCGGCCCGAAAGCGCCCGCGAG
>CAZQUW010000493.1:0-2940 GCA_964596215.1 uncultured Planctomicrobium sp.
TGCTCGAACAGATCAAGGTGGTATTCGATCTGCTCGGTCCATATCTCGGCACCTCATTGGAGCAGTTTGAAATCAACTTCATGCGGGATTCTGATCCTGACAAGGAAGTGGCGGTCTGGATCAGTATTATGGCGGCATGGATGGACTACCACGAAAAGTACGTGGGCGAGGATGCGCTGGCAGACAATGAAGAGCGAAAACTGCTGGCCGCTCTGATTGCGATTTCCACTGGCCTCGAAGACGTGTCAAAGCTGAATGTGCCTGTCGAAGCCGGGCAGAGATTGCTTCGGTGCTATGATGATTTGGCTGGAGGTTGAGTCCAACGCATGACCATCCTTTTCCCGCACGGCTGGCAATCGTTACCAGGAGACGTCAAACCGACCTTCCTCAAGGACCACGGCCACACGGTCATCAATCCGAAGCTTTCTGACGAGGACTTTGCCGAAACCGTCCAGATCGCTCAGTTTGGGTTCGACAAACACGAGCCCCAGCTCGTCGTCGGATCATCTAGGGGTGGGGCCGTGGCCATGAACATCAACAGTGGCGACGCCAAGCTCGTCCTGCTTTGTCCGGCATGGAAGAATTGGGGAGCGGCCAAGACGGTGAAGCCCGACACGGTAATCTTGCACAATGATTCGGATGAGTTGGTCAGGAATTCTGGGGCGACATTAATCGAGGTCGGGAACGATCACCGACTTGCCGAACTGGAGCCACTGAAGAGGATGTTGAGGGAGTGCGGGGAGACGGCATGATTCGGAAATACCGAGATCAAGATTTGGACGATCTGCTGGCTGCGTGGGCGTCGGCATCAGCGATTGCGCACCCGTTTCTGGCGCAAGACTTTCTTGATTTGGAACGAGAGAACATTCCCAATCTGTACTTGCCGAATGCCGAGACATGGGTTTTTGAGGACGAAGGACGGGTTGTTGGCTTCGTGGCCCTGCTTGGAAATGAAGTGGGGGCGATCTTCGTTCATCCAGATCAACAGAGACGAGGCGTCGGGCGGCAACTGATGGACAAGGCCAAAGAACTCCGAGGCGAACTCGTCGTGGAAGTGTTCAAGGCGAATTCGAGTGGGCGTGCATTTTATTCCAAATACGGCTTCGAGGTTGTCGCCGAGAAGGTTCATGAGCAAACCGGATTCGAACTGCTGCGATTGCGGTTGGTGAGTTCAAATCGTGAACATTGTTGAGAGAATGTGATGGAAAAGGGAAACACCATGATGCGGACGTACCTGTCGATCCTGTTCATCATCGCCACGGCTCAACCCGCCCTTGCTGCGACTCTTCGTGTTCCGCAGGATCACAAGTCGATTCAAGCCGCCATCGACGGATCGAATGCTGGCGACACGATTCTGGTTGCCCCTGGCAAGTACGGGGAACGCATTCGCCTCAAATTGGGAACCATCCTGCGGAGCGATGGAGATGATGCCAAAGGAACGGACTGCCTGAAGCGTGCCGAGGCGACCATCATCGACGGCGGCGGCAAGGATGGGAATACTTCGGGGGTCGTGATGGCCGAGGGTAGCACGCTCGATGGTTTCACGATCACCAATGTCGGTGCCTACGACGAAGCTCTCTGGAAAAAGCACTTCGACTCGCATGGAGAAGAGTTGGGCGATGAAGAAGGCTCGGTTCAAGCGGAAGGGACCACCCCAGCGATCAGCATTCAAGGCGTGAGTTGCACCGTCACCCGTTGCGTGATCCACCACAACGGCGATGTCGGGATCGGTATTCTTGGCAAAGAGAAGACCAAAACGGCTCCGCTCATTACTGACAACTTCGTGTATCGCAACATGGGTGGTGGAATCGGCGTGGCGGAAGGGGCCGAGCCGATCATCCGGGGCAACACTTGCAAAGAAAACCTGCGAGCCGGGATCGGTTGCCGCAAGGCGAACCCGATCATCACGGACAACGTGTGCTTCCAGAACATTCGGGCAGGCATCGGTTGTCGAGAAGGATCGAAGCCAGTCATGCGGGGCAACAAATGCCACCAGAATCGACGTGCGGGCATCGGCGTTCGCATGGAAGGCACGGCTCCGGTGGTTGAAGCGAACGAATGCTACGAAAACGACATGGCCGGGATTGGATGCCGGGACGGCGCCAGCCCGATCTTGCGCAACAACATCTGTCGCAAGAACAGGATGGCGGGCATCGGCTGCGACGGGGCCAATCCACTGATCTTGGGTAATGAGTGTCGGGAAAATGAGATGGCCGGAATCGGAATGCGGGGCGCAGGGACGGCCACGATCCAAGGCAACAAGTGCCATGAGAACAAGCTGGTTGCCATCGGCGTGACCGAGGGATCATCGGCCACGATCATCGGGAACGAACTCTCCCGCACCGGAGGTATGCCGCCGATCATTGCCGTGAAGGATGGGTCTACGGCGACGATCCGTGACAATCGCATCACGGGCGGCGGCGTGGCTGCGGTCTTGGTGCAGGGCAAGGCCACGGTCAGCAGCAACACGTTTGTGGGGATCGGAGCGAAGCAAGGCAACGCTGTCTGGGTCTGGGAGAATTCAACGGCGACGATCTCCAAAAATTCCTTTGACAGCTACCGAGCGGCGGTGAATGCCACAAAGGCCACCGTGGTCGTCACCGGGAACACGATCCAGCAATTCCAAGGGACGGCGATCATCGTCAAGGACAGCCAGAAGCCCACCCACGTTTACGGCAACACGGCGTCTTCTGCTGATAACAAAGCAAAGGTCGTTGATGTGCAGGGGCCGTCTGGGATCGTTGAGGAGAACGTGTTGAAGAACAAGTGAAGGCAAACCGCATCCATCCCCAAGAGTCCGTGCCAAATCTCGGAAGGCAGAGTCATGAGCGAAGAACCAAACCCGAACGACAGGAAGTTTTCGTTGATAGGGTCCCTGGTAAGAGTACGGTGGACCCCATTGTCTAGACCAGAAAACGGATTTTATTAGAGAGACTGGCA
>CAZQUW010000494.1:0-2925 GCA_964596215.1 uncultured Planctomicrobium sp.
CTGATGCTGAACCCAAATTGACCCCGGCGATGCAGCGTTACCAGGAAGTCAAGAAGCAGCATCCTGACGCCATTCTGCTGTTCCGGATGGGGGACTTCTACGAGCTGTTCTACGAGGACGCGCAGATCGCGGCCCGGGTGGTCGGATTAACGCTGACCAGTCGGGACAAGGGTTCGCCCAATCCGATTCCGATGGCGGGGTTTCCCTACCATCAACTCGATAACTACCTGCGCAAGCTGATCCAGGCGGGATACCGGGCGTCAGTCTGTGAACAGGTGGAAGACCCCAAGCTGGCGAAAGGGCTGGTCAAACGCGAAGTTTCGCGGATTGTGACCCCCGGCACGCTGACCGACGACGCCTTGCTGGATCCGCGCGAAAGCAATTTTCTGGCGACCGTCTATCCGGAAAAAGAGCGCGTTGGTCTGGCCTGGCTGGAACTGTCGACGGGGCGGTTTGTCACGACCGATATCGAACTGAAATATCTCGGTGACGAACTGGCTCGACTGCGTCCGGCCGAATGCCTGTTTCCCGAGACGGTGCGTGGATCGGTGACGCACCAGACACTGCTGGGAATGAACGGGATGATGCTGGCGCAGCGGCCGGCGTGGTGTTTCGTCCCCGACCATGCCCGCAGTATCCTGATGCAACATTTCGAGACCGCGACGCTGGAAGGCTTCGATCTCGATCAGCAGTCACCCGGCATCACGGCCGCCGGGGCTCTGCTGGAGTATGTGTGTGAAACGCAGAAGTCATCGCTGCATCACATCGTGCAACTGGAGCCCTACCGTCGCGGTACGAATCTGATTCTCGATGAAGCGACGCGCCGGAGCCTCGAGCTGACGCGCACGCTGCGGGAAGGGAAGCGGGAAGGATCACTGCTGGCGGTCATCGACGAAACGGTCACCCCGATGGGGGCCCGGTTGTTAAATGACTGGCTGTCCAATCCCTTGACCGATGTCGCGGCCATCAATCGTCGCCTGGATGCCGTGGGCGAACTGCTGCGCGACCCCCTGCTCTGCCAGGAAATTCGTGTGTTGCTGAAGCAGACCTACGATCTGCAGCGGTTGACGGCACGGATCTCCACGGGCCGGGCGACACCGCGCGATTTAGGGTGCCTGGCCGCATCGTTGCAAATCCTGCCGAAGCTGAAGGCGAAGCTGTGCGGGCGCCAGTCGCCGTTGCTGCAGGAATTGGAAGCGGGTATCGAGCTGTGCCCCGAGATTCGCTCACAGATCGCGGCCATGCTGGTAGACGAACCGCCCCTGTCGTTTCAGGAAGGGGGAGTTGTCCGCGACGGTTATAGCGCGGAACTCGATGAATTGCGGGATCTGGCGCGCGGTGGCAAAGAGTGGATTGCCCGCTATCAGGCCCAGGAGGCGGCCCGTCTGGGGCTGCCGAATCTGAAGGTTGGCTTCAATCGCGTGTTCGGGTATTACCTCGAGGTCACCTCGGCCAATGCGGATAAGGTCCCGCCGGAATACATTCGCAAGCAGACGTTGAAGAATCAGGAACGCTTCATTACCCCGGAGCTGAAAACTCACGAAGACCGGGTGTTGCGGGCGGAACAACAATCACATTCGCTGGAAGAAGATCTGTTCCTCAAGCTGCGGGAACAGATCGGCCTGCAGGGGGGCCGCCTGCGGCAGACCGGTGAGGTCATGTCGCAAATTGACGTGCTGATTGCCCTGGCAGTGCTGGCGGTCAGCAGCAACTACTGCCGGCCCGACGTCGTGGCGGAGACCGTTCTGGAGATCGAGGAAGGCCGGCACCCGGTCCTGGACCGCCTGCAGCCATCCGGACAATTCGTCCCCAACGACGTGCGGCTGGGGGGCTCGAACGGGCTGATCCAGCTGATTACCGGCCCGAATATGGCAGGTAAAAGTACCTACATCCGGCAGGTCGCCCTGCTGACGATCATGGCCCAGATGGGTTCGTTCGTTCCCGCTCGCCGTGCGGTAATTGGCGTGGCCGATCGCATCTTTGCCCGCGTGGGGGCCAGCGACGAACTGGCCAAGGGGCAAAGTACGTTCATGGTCGAAATGACCGAAACGGCCAGAATTTTGAACGCGGCGACCGACCGTAGCGTGGTCATTCTGGATGAAATCGGGCGCGGTACCAGTACGTACGACGGCATTTCGCTGGCCTGGGCTGTCACCGAATTCATTCACGACGCCATCGCCTGCCGCACGATGTTCGCGACCCACTATCACGAACTGACGCAGTTGACGAACAGTTTGAAGAATGCACGCAACTGGAACGTGGCGGTGCGCGAAGATGCCGACAATATCATCTTCCTGCACAAGATCGTGGAAGGCCCCGCGGATAAGAGTTACGGCATCCATGTCGCGCGGCTGGCAGGAGTTCCGCTGGACGTTGTGGAACGCTCACGAGCGATCTTGCAGACCTTGGAGAGTGATCACTTCGATCCCGAGGGCCGTCCCAAGTTTCCGGACCGCCCGAAGATGGTTCGCGGTCGCAAACGTGATCGCCAGCTGACATTATTTGCCCCTCCCGAGCATCCCTTGATCGAAACCATCAAGGGCATCAACCTGGAAGACCTGACTCCGTCGCAAGCTCTGGAAACACTGCATCGATGGCGAGCGGAACTGGCCCATACGCAGAGTTAAATCATTTTGCATCCGTCGTAGGGGGCCTGCGCGCTGTAAGTGCCGGCGAGCGCAGTTCTTCGGATCAGCAATCGGGGGCAGTCGCTCGCGCTTCGAGCGGCCATCCGGAGGTTGCGTCGGCCACAATGTGCAGCCCCAGTTCGGGGCGCTCTATGATCTCACGAATTGTGCCGTGTCTATCTTAAGTCATTTTATTGCAATGGCTTGCAGCGTGGCAAGAAGATCCGACGCGCTGGATTTCGTAGCCTTCGAGATTTCGTGGTGCCCGGACGACAAGGGACAATGGTGGGAGTTTGTC
>CAZQUW010000495.1:0-2818 GCA_964596215.1 uncultured Planctomicrobium sp.
ACTTACCGGCAATAACCGGCCGGTATCTGCTCACGAATGAATCGGTTACCAGTCGAGAAATTCCCACAGGAATCTCACACCAAGTGCTCAACCCAGTCGTACCCTGCAATGCGGGAGATGTTTTTTCAGCAGCACCGGACTCCACTCAGAGAGTGCGTACGATGTCGCCAAAGAACCACTACCTTCATTCATCGGTCCGATTGGCCCGTTGAGACAAATTTTTCCGGCTGTTCCGAAGAAATTGCCTGTAACGAATTCCATGGTTAAGGGTGGGTTGGGCGAAAGTGCCTGGCAGATAAGAGGTTGCGGAAAACCGGCAGGAATTGCCGAACCTATAGCCTGACTCGCCAGAGTCGGGCGAATCGAAATTCACCTCGCCAGAATGCACAACGAGTGCATCCTCCTGCCATTCAGGAAGATGCACTCGTTGGTGTGCTCGAGGTCGATTTTTGAAACTCTACAAGGAGTTCGCCCGACTCCGGAGAGTCAGACTCCGGAACTCTAGTGCGACGTCTGGTACTGGGGCGAGGTGTTCGACGAGGCGGCTTCCTGTGGAGTCACCGGAACCGGGGCGGAGTGGAAGGATGAGTTCAACAAGTAGGCTGTGCCTGAGGCTGGCTGGAAGAATCGCCGGAACCACAGCATGCCCGCGACTTGCGGCTGCGGGGAATACAATTGAATCTGCACCCCCTTCTCGTGCCAGTCGAACAGCATTCCAAAAAAGCCGCTGGGCACGTACTTCACGTAGGACATGTCGACGCCGAAGTTTCGCGACCGCATCTTATGATAGAGGTGGACCAGGGTTTCCCGGAGGAGTGCCAGATCAGCACCGTCCCAGATCTCCATGGTTCCGAGATGAATAACGTGGCTTCCGTCCGCCAGCGTCTCGATAATGCTCGTGTCGATCTTGATGGTGGCCATGGTGCGAACTGAATCCAGCAGGGTGTCGTGTCACAGGAATCGGGAACAACGATGTTGCGTGGGCCTGGGGAAACATGGCCCCTGCGAGTCTCACCCTGACAAGGCAAATCACGGACCGCAGCCCGGATGATTGCGAAACATAAGTGGAGAGTGAACGTAAATGCCTGGAAAACATCACGCCAAAGTGATGTAGATGGAAAATCTTGCGGGGGGTGGCCCGTCCGCGGGGGTGTTGCGTCAGCGCGACGCCTCACGCATCATGAGGCGATTCTGCAACGTGCACCGTTGCAGTCGGCAATTCCCTTTAAGACGTCACCTTGAGGAAAAAAAGTTCCCGGACCCGGATTTCTTCTGATTTTTGGAGGGAATCCACTTGCCTGGATGTGATTTGTCGTTTTGTCTGTGGCGGGCCGGCCCGGGCCGGGCGAGGGGCGACTCGGAATTCCGGGGACTTTTCCCGGGATCGAGCGGAGAGGCAGGAAAGTTGAATTCAGGCTGGTTCTTCCGGAGGCGTTTCCAGCTGCGAGACCGTGTGGATGGCGGAAGCTATGGGGGACACGATTCCGGCTTGTTCGTAGATCGGACGGACTTCGGCCCGCATCCGTGGCAGCTGTCGGGCGAAGACAATGGCTCCCGCAATACAGCTCAGACCCCCGGCCAGTAACGCGATGGGAGCCCCGTAACGGTCGGCAACAATGCCGGCCAGCAGGCTGCCCAGGGGAGCGGTACCCATGAAGGCCATCATGTAGAGGCTCATCACGCGGCCGCGCATGTTCTCTGTCGTGATCGTTTGCAGTAATGTGTTGCAGGCCGCCATCTGCAGCATCATCGAAAATCCGCTGACGTATAACAGGATCAGCGACAGCGGAATGCTGCGGGAGAAGCCAAAGCCGATAATGGCCACACCAAATGTCGCCGTGGCCCAGCCCATTTTGTTTCCCAGGCCGAGCACACTTTTGCGTGATGCCAGGTAGAGTGCACTGGTCAGGGCCCCACAACCGGACGCACCGGTCAGCATCCCGAACAGCTGGGGGCCTCCCTGGAGGATCTCGTGGGCAAACAAGGGCAACAGCACCGACAGTGAGATACCCGCCAGGCTGACGAGCGACATCATCAGCAGAAGAACGCGGATCGGGCGAAAGCCGAGGCCGTACCGGAAGCCTTCCACGAGACCTTCGAGGATTGAATTGGTATGTGTCGTGGGGCGAACCGGCAAATTGCGCATGGCCAGCAGCGCACCCAGTACCGGCACATAGCTGACGGCATTCACCACGAAGCAGGACAGGGCGCCGCCGGCGGCAATCAGCAATCCGGCGACAAACGGACCGACCAGGCGGGCCGCATTCACAATCGACGAATTCACGGCAATCGCATTCGGCAGGTCTTCGCGATTGGGGACCATGTCGGTGACGAAAGCCTGCCGGGTGGGCATGTCGAACGCGTTGACGATTCCCAGGACGATCCCCAGCAGGATGATCTGCCACACCTGGATCTGCGAGTTCCAGGCCAGAACCACGAGCGCTACTGCTTGCAGCATGGCGACGCTTTGAGTCACCAGCAGCGTGCGATGCCGGTTCCAGCGATCCGACAGTACGCCTGCGAGTGGTGCGACGAACAGCGTGGGTAACTGAGTGGAGAAGCTGACCACACCCAGCCAGAAGGCGGACTTGGTGAGATCGTAGACGAGCCACGACAATCCGATCTGCTGCATCCAGGTCCCGATCAGCGAGATACTCTGACCGGCGATGAACAACCGGTAATTGCGGTGTGCCAGGGCGCGTCCAACTCCTGTAAGAAACGACATTACATCCCCAGTGATTCCCTAAAGGCAGGCCCGCGCCGGCGATGCGGTTCGTAGACCGCACGAATTATAGGAGTTGGAGGGCAAAAAGACGGG
>CAZQUW010000496.1:0-2801 GCA_964596215.1 uncultured Planctomicrobium sp.
GATGGCCAATCGTCGGGCCAATTTTGAAATTTGAACACCCGACCCCGTTCTTCCCAATCTTCGACTGCAGGCATCGTCAGGCACAGCCTGACCTACGCGCTGTGACCTACCCTGCCGACTCCGGATGCGGGGGGCTCAGCGGATGGTTACGAACAGATTGTGGCTTAGCAGGACGTGGACCAGGTTCTCGCGGGCGCGTTGATGCGGGACTGCGGACGGGGGGCGTTGTGACTGGCCGCCGGCGGGGAAGACTGCCGGTTGAGTCGCCTGGACGAGGTCGGTGTTGGACTGCAGGAAACGCTCGCAGGCGGCTTGTTCGGCGGGGGTGGGGGCCTGTGTCAGGATCTGTTCGAAGGCGGCCTGGATGAAGGCCTGGCTGGTGGCCGGGTCGTTCTGCTGGCCGACTTGCTTGCTCAACTGATCGGCCAGGATGCGGGACTGGTCCAGGGCGAGGGCGCTGTTCATCAGGGCCAGGGCCTGGTTCGGAACGACACTCTCGCGGCGGCGATAGCAGGCGTTGGGATCGGCGAGATCGAAGACCTCCAGGAACTTCATCTTTTCGTTCGGGGTCGTGCGGAAGTAGAGGCTGCGGCGCAGGCTGGTCTGGCCTTGATCGTCGGGGATCTCGGGGCCGCCGCGTTGCAGGTTGAGGCTGCCGGCGACGCTGAGGACACTGTCACGGACGACCTCGGCTTCCATGCGATGCACGTTCATCCGCCACAGGTAGCGGTTGGGTTTGTCGACCTGCAGATTGGGATCGGCTGGGCCATTGGCGCTGGACGACATGCGATAGGTGTTGGACAGGACCATCAGCCGATGCAGCGGCTTCATGTGCCAGCCCTGCTCGGTCAGTTCGACGGCCAGCCAGTCGAGCAGTTCGGGGTGTGACGGGCGATCTCCGTTCAATCCGAAGTTGGAGACCGACGGGACAAGCGCCTGGCCGAAATGGCGCAGCCAGAGATGATTCACGGCGATGCGTGCGGTGCGTGGATTCTGGGGGCTGCCGATCCAGCGGGCCAATGCCAGGCGGCGGCCGGTGCTGGATGTCGGGAACAGTTCGCCGAGGGGTGTGTACTTGCCGTCGGGCTGTTCGGCGGCCTGCGTGGCGGCGGCCCGGGCCTGTTGTGCCGCGGCCAGTTTTTTCTCGGCTTCCACCAGTTCTTTGGAGGGCATGTCGGCGCTGGCTGCGGGTTGGAGTGCCGCGACCGACTGTTCGGCCTGCAGCACCGCTTCTTCGGCTTTCGCTGCGGCGACCAGGCGTTCGGCGCGGCTGGCTGCCAGCGCCAGGGTGGCGGCGTCGGGGGCGGGGGGCTGGGCGTATTTGGCGCGGTCGGCGGCAATGCGGGCCGTGACGGCGGCGACCTGGGCGAGAGCGGTTGATTGTTTCTTTCCGGCTAGCGCCACGGCATGGGTGGCCGCCTGCTGTTCGCGTTGCGCTTCGGGGAGTGATTGCACGAGGGCCCGGATGTCGAGTTCGTGGAACTCGGCGGAACCTTCATGGACCCAGATGGCAAACGTCCCGGCCCGGCGCGGCACGGGGAGGGGATAAGTCAGGCGCGGTTCACCATTCAGCGCGGCGATGAGGCTGGTGCCGCGAATGGTCAGCTCGACGGTAATGACTTCGCCCACGCGAATCACATCGCTGGTTTTCACGATCCCTGCTGCGGGATAATGCTGCTGGCCCCCCTGTCGATGAAAGGCCTGGATCCCCTGGCTGGCATCGTTGACGTGCGTGTACACATCCTGCGAATTGCCTCCATCGACATAGTCAAAACTGAAGCCGATTGAGCGCAGCCCACCGGGTTGCAGGGCCTTGTACTTCAACCGGACTTTCACATCCGCGGGCAGTTTGACGGTCGAGACCAGCGTAGCAAAGCTCGTGACGGTGTCTTCCACGAGATGCCCGTTCTCGTACTTCCAGTTCCCACTGAGCGGCTTCCAGACATCGGGGCGGGCCTGTGTGAAATCGTCGTGGAAGAGGACCGGCTGAGTCGGATCAACGGCGGGATCGGACGGGGTGGAGCTGGCTCGTTGTTGAGCGGCCACGACCTTTTGTTGTGCCGCGGCCAGGCTGGCCTGGGCTTTGATCAAGTCGGTCTCACTGGTTTTGACATCGGCCTGGGCCTGGGCCAGGAGTGCAGCAGTCTGCACCGGGCGCAAGGCGGGGTAATAGGCTTCGGGAGGGAGTGCCACGGTTTGAATGGCGACCGCAGGGTTGCCGAGCGCGGCGGGGACTCCCGGCTGCATCTGGCGCTTCTCATCGGGATAGCGGTTGTCGCCGCGCTGGAAGACGAAGGTCTTGACGTCGAGATCCTTATCGTAGATCCGGGCGAGTCCCTCCTTGGGAACTGCCACGCCGGTGTCCTGTTCGGACTCCACCGAGGCCGTAATCCGGTCGGTGCGGACGTCGTGGGGTTCGAAGAAGGCGCGGAAGCGGTAGTAGTCTTCCTGGGAGATCGGATCAAACTTGTGATCGTGGCAGCGGCAGCATTTTAAGGTGAGGCCCAGGAAGGCCTGCGAGGTGTGCTCAACGGTATCGAACATCCAGACGTTGCGATCGAACTTGTACCAGTTGCGACCGAGGAACCCGGTGGCGCGCACAACGTCAGGGTCGGCGGGTGCCACTTCGTCGCCCGCCAGCATTTCGACGATCATCTGGTCATAGCCGAGATCTCGATTGAGGGACTCGACAATCCAGTCACGCCAGCGCCAGATGTGCCGCTGGCTGTAGCGGATCTGATTGATGCCGCGGCTGCCATACCAGTCGCTGTAGCGCCAGACATCCATCCAATGCCGGCCCC
>CAZQUW010000497.1:0-2772 GCA_964596215.1 uncultured Planctomicrobium sp.
GCTCGATCGATTGGCCCGGCAGGGGGTCCTGTTTGAGCGTGCGTATGCTCCTGTGCCGTTGACGTTGCCGTCGCATGCGTCGATGCTGACGGGGCTATATCCGCCCGAGCATGGCCTGCGTAACAATGGCCAGGCGGCATTGCCCCCGGGTTTGCCCACACTCGCCACCGAACTGCATGCGGCCGGCTACGAGACCGGGGCGTTTGTCGCCGCATTTGTCCTGGATCATAAGTTCGGTTTACAGCGCGGTTTTAAGACGTATAACGACGATCTGTCGCTCGCCGATCCCGGTCTGGATGGACATCATCAGTATCGTGAGGGAAGCCTGGTCATCGACGCGGCGCTGCGGTGGTTGCGCCCCCGCAGCCGCAAGCCGTTCTTGTGCTGGGTCCATCTGTTTGATCCGCACTATCCCTATCTGACGCATGAGGACCAGTTTGGGACGCAGTTCCAGGAACGGCCCTATGATGCCGAACTGGCCTATGTGGATGAACAGCTCGAACGGCTGATTTCCGCGCTCCGTGAGTCTGGTGCGCTGGAGCACACGCTCATTGTCGTCGTCGGCGATCATGGCGAAAGCCTGGGCGAGCATGGCGAGCTGACCCACAGCATGACGGTTTATGATGCGACGCTGCGGGTCCCGCTGCTGGTCGTGGCTCCCCGGGCGAACCGACCCGGTCAGCGGGTGGCTGAGCCGGTGTCGTTGGTCGATCTCACCCCGACCGTGCTGGACCTGCTGGGACGGCGGCCGCTGCCCACTGTCAGCGGGCGGTCTTTGCGGCCGGTATTGCAGGGGAAACCGCTGCCCCCCCTGCCCTGCTATGCGGAGACGGACGAGCCCTACCATGCGGGCCACTGGTCGCCGTTGCGCGCGCTGATCACCTCGCAATGGAAGTATATCCGCAGTCCCCGGGCCGAGCTGTATGATCTGCTGGCTGATCCGCACGAGTTGCAGAATCTGGCGACTGCCAACCCCGGTCAGCTCGATAAGCTGGAGGGGGAACTGACGGCGTGGGAAGGACGTATGAATCAGCGGCTGGCGGATAACGTGGCACTGACCGAGCAGGAGCGCCGTGCGCTCAGCGGTCTGGGATATGCGTCGTATCGCGGGAAGAACGGTGAGCAAGAACGGCCGCTGCGCGATGTGAAAGACATGCTCCCCTACTACTACAAGCTGAACGATGGCGCCGCGATGATCGATGCCGGACGTTACGACATTGCCGAGCCGGTTCTGCGCGAGGTGCTGGCTGCGGATCCGGATTATTTCGCCGCCCACGGCGAACTGGGGCGCTGTCTGATGCGGCAGAAAAAGTATCCGGAGGCCGTGCAGAGTCTAAGGCGCGCGATGGAACTCGATCCAGGGGCCGAGGGGGTCCAGTCGATGCTGGGGGCAACGCTGTTTCTGAAAGGTGACTATGCCGCGGCAGTCGAGGCCCTGGAGCTGGCCATTCGATTGAATCCTGACCTGTATCAGAACTACTTCAATCTCGGGATGACTCTGGAAAAGCTGGGAAGACCCTCCGAGGCGATCAAGCACTATGAGGACTGCCTGCAACTCGCGCCCGATGCGGTACAGCCCCGTCAGCGGCTGGAAATCCTGCAGAAACGTTGATCTGGCGGGATCGATGGCCACGCGGCGCCGGATTGAAAGTACGCATTTCGAAACCGCAGAGACGCGGATTTGCTTGCGAGGGTTTCTCAATTGATGCGGTGGCTGCGCACAAACGACTGCGCTGCCATGTGAGTGGCACGGCTGTGGCCATTGGTAATGTGCTGCGCCTCGGTCATCCGCATTGTCGTCTCACTGCTTCCACCAGTGGGACAACTCGTCCGGCCAGTACTTTGCCGGAAGAGGCATGGCCACGTGAGGTTTGCCGGGATTGACGACCACCGGCAGGAGCGGTTTGCACAGGCGGCGGCCCGGAAGGTGTTTGCGTACGAGGAACGTGGTGGAAATCTGACAGCGAAACGTTGGGCTGATCGTTCGCGGAACGGGAAGTCCGAACACCCGGATCTGCCCGTCAGCCAGGTATCTGGAGATGGGGAGCAGGTCGCCATCAGCGGGTGTCTGGCCTTTGAGGCGGCCGAGAGCCCCGGCGACCTCCTGCAGGTCCTCCCCTTGAATGCGATGGCAGTCGTCGATCGAGTAAACGAGTTCTCCCGGGCAATCGTCGTTGCCCGCTGAGAACATCAATCTGTTAGCCTGGACAATGTGCCCCCAGACGACGACACCCTCGGAAAAAGATCGGCCCGCATTCTGGAATAGAATTCTCAGCCCGTCCGTCGGACGCTCGCGAAGCCAGCGAGGTTTGGGAATCGGGAGATAGGTCAGCCGATCCCACCAGGAGAACCGGCGTGGAGCGGCTCCAAAATTCTCGATGCAGTCTTGAAGCAGACGTCGCATGGGGCCCATTTTGTAACCTGTCCAGTAATCTTCCCTGTTGGAGTTCATGTGGACATGTTAGTATCTTTCGGCTTTCATGTCAAATGTACATTAACGCGTCGCGAGTTTTGCGTTCAGCAGTAACTGGACGCGTCCGGATGCAGTGTGGTAACGCTGGTTGTGCCTGACGTGCACCACTCACCGTGCGAGCTGCGCACCAGTTCGGGGGCGCCTATGAGGCCTGAAAAAGGATGGAACCGATCGTGACGGAAGGGGTTATGAGGATTCCGGCGGCTGTCGAGACCCTGAAATCGCAGGGCAAGTGATGGTTGGAAGTTTGGGGTACGGCAGCGTACCTGGTAGATAAAGGGGTGGAAGGTCATTTTGTG
>CAZQUW010000498.1:0-2758 GCA_964596215.1 uncultured Planctomicrobium sp.
ATAGGGGATGCGATCGTCCCTTCGCGCCCAACCGGTATCCACGGTGAACTGGATATCGCAGTAATCACCAGGCCGAATCAATCCGTCTACAATCGCAGTCGCCGAGTTCAGCGAAATCGTCAGGGCCTTCATGCCTTTCGCCAATTTGAGCGGCGGACGCTCACCCGGGGCATACAACTGATTGGCCTTGATCGGAACGGCCTTCTTCAGGGGTTCGCGAGCCACACGGCCAACGATAATCTTGTTGTTGGCCAGCATGTCAGGGGTCAGCGTACTGACGAGCGTGGGTGCAATACCGAGATGTTTCTCGGTAATCTCGGTGCCGACTGGAATGTCGGCGACCGGCGTCGGCATGTTGCGTGTCGCGACTTCCGGAGCCTTCTGTTCGCGGGCCATCAAAGTGCGAACCACGTACGCGGCCACCAGCAGGCCCATGATCGCCATCACTCCAAACGTGAGCGCGGCAGGTGTGAGACGTTTCACGATTCAATTCCTCTAGCAACTCGCCAGCAAGTAGGGCGGAGTTGTCCGGCCTACGACAATCAGGCAACTGGTTCTTGTTAACGGGATGCTTGCCGTGCAAAACGGAATGACGTAGCGGGTGTTGAAAGGCCTGTGCGCTCCACTCGCCCCGCAGTCTCTTCTGCACTCAAACAATTTTTCCTTAAAAGTACGATGATTCTGCGGCACAACTCGAATCGATTGACGCTGCCTCCATCCCTGATTCCCTGGCGACTTACTCTCGCACAACGCTGGTTTCCTCAATCAGATACCGTCCCTTGAGACTGAATCCCACCGGCCATAACAGGTCGGGGGCAGCGGTCGACATCGGAACGGTCAGCCCCACGGTCGTGATTTCGCCCGCCCGTTCGGCCGGGATGTAATAAACAGTGTGGTTGTATTGCAGATTTGGGCTCAGGACGCGGCGAACGACCTCTTCAATTTCGGACTGATCCGCAACCCCCAGAGATGCCCGACGGGCTGCCGCACGACAGGCCTGAACCACGGACGAGCGTGCGAAGAACAGGATGCTGAATTCAAATACCGCCATCAGAACTGTGAACAGAATCGGCAAAACCAAGATCATTTCCATGGTCAGCAGACCGCCGCGACGCACCGGTCGCCGGCGGCCGGCCGGGGAGTTCGAAATCAGCTGTTTCTGAATCTTCAACATGGATGCTCACTTGTCCCGCGATTGGCCTCCTGCCAGCTAGTCCCGCAGTCTCCCGAGCGACCGCAGAGTTACGAATTCTTTTCCTGAGTCTGCGGCTCGGCGTTCGAGTTAACTGCATCTTTAGGCACCGCAGTGCGCGGCGCCGGCTTCTTCGGCGATTGTTCCAGTTCAGCCTTACGCTGATTTGCGACATGCTGTTTGTAAGTCTGGCGAGGCACGTCGTATGCAGTCACGGTCACGGTCGCCAGCGCGACAGACAACCCGAAACTCATTCCCATCCGCCCTCGATTGATCTTCAACATCTCCAGGCGTTTCTTATTCTTTCCCGAAGTGTCGCTGCCCGGCAGCATCTGATTCTTCGTGCGATAGACCCCCTTGGTCAGCATGCCCCAGAGCATGACAAACCCAGTTCCTAATACAACGAACACAGTGCTGGCGATGATCATGCCGATTGTTCGGTTGAATCCCAGCCAGACGGAAACCGCACCGGCCAGCTTGGCATCGCCACCTCCACCACTTCCGATGAGCCACAGGATGAAATACATCCCAAACCCAATCGCGAATCCCGCCAGGCCATTCAGCACCCCGGAGAATCCATAAAATGTAATTTGATACACCCACCCCAAAAAGAAAGCGGGCAGTGTCAAGTAATTCGGAATTCTTTGGACCCGATAGTCAATTACGGCGGCGACCAGCGTAAAAGCGCTCGCACAGACAATCAGAACCCAACCAGCAATATCAGGGTACATCACAGGACAGTTCCACCTACGAAGTGAGACACTTAAGTGATCATTTGCCGTGCGCACTCATTACAAGACGACTCTGCGCGACAGTGCCACCGTCATCCCTGGCAGCATCGGAAACAATCTTCCGTGTTGAAAACATACGACACGTTTACGCAACAGGGCATCAGACGTTGCCCAATTGTTGAATTCTCCCACAGGACCATAACCGGTTTGGAGCGTAAAACCGGTCCTGACGGCCTATTTTTTCGCCTCAGGTGGGCGCAGAATCCCAATCATCGCTACAACCCAAACCACAGCCCGAGTCGGCATCAGGATCACGCAGAAGATATGCGATTTAGCGATTAACCCCATGACCGGATGTCGCCACCGAGGTTCAAGCCACATGACAGGTCCGTGTGCAACGATTATGCTGCAGTATCGGGTTGAACAGCGAGCGAAAGAGCAGTACTCGCGACGACCACCATGCATCAGGTGAATTACAACGCGTATCGGTCGACGCCCGTTTTCCCCCAAGTAACAATCACCAGCCATGTACACCACCCCCTTCAACCTGGTGTTCTTCATCTTAGTGGGAGCAGGGACGGGGGTTATCGGTGCACTGCTCGGGACCGGGGGAGGTGTATTCCTGATTCCAGTACTCGTTCTGGGCTTTGGTGTTCCGATGCATTACGCCATTGCCACCAGCATTATCTCGGTCGTCGCCACGTCCAGTGCGGTCGCCAGCACCAATGTCGAGCGGGGCACGGCAAATATGCGGCTGGGGATGACTCTCGAGATCGCGACAGCCATTGGCGCGATCCTCGGCGGCCTGACTGCGAATTGGATAACCCCGGCGCAA
>CAZQUW010000499.1:0-1516 GCA_964596215.1 uncultured Planctomicrobium sp.
GTGTCATTCGACTCGCCAACAGCACTGGCAGAGCCAGTGGCACCCCACTTCTTAACTTTGGCCGAGCGACTAGCTGGCAGAGCGACTAGAAATCGCCGCCTCCGCCGAAGTCACCGCCGCCTCCAAAATCACCACCGCCGCCGAAGTCCCCTCCACCGAAGTCCCCCCCGCCAAACGAGGAGTCACCACCGCTGAAGTCCCCGGCACCCGGTTCGTCACCACCGATGTAGTTGCCGCCGCCACCGCCGGTCCAGTCACCGGCACTGGCTTGTCCGGAGTGATGGCCGCCACCCATGCTGTTGTAGAGCCAGTTACCGGCCATGGCACCCGCGAGGCCCCCCATCATATTGCTGAAGAAGCCGCCACCGCCGCCATAGCCCCCACCGTATCCGCCGCCGCCATACCCGGGGGCGTAACCGCCACCCTGAGGATAACCGCCGGGGCCGGGACCCGCCTTTCCCCCTCCGAACACGCTGCGGATAATCGCCGAAATCACTGAGAAGACCAGTAGTACGACGCCACCTAAAATCACCCAGCCTAAGATTCCCATTCCTTGTCCTCCTCCTGCTGCGGGGGCACCCACGGGAGCACGCTGACCAGCGGGGACCTGATGTGCCGCCGCCGGTGTGATCCGCCGGGGTTCACCCAGACGCAGGGCAATACGTTCCAGATTCGCAACGGTATCCTGCAATCCCGAGTCAAACTCTTTCTTGCTGAAACGCGCGATCAATCCTTTGCTGATCTCTTCCCGCTGCACGTTGCTGAAGCCGCGGTTACGCAGGGCGGCATCGGCCGCGACCTGCAGATGACTCGGATTGCGCGTAATCAACACAAACACGCCCTTGGCACCAGTCGCCTTCGAGCGTTCGACCAGCCATTCATAAAAGAACTTGTCGCGTTCCTGCTTCGTGCCCAATTTGGCAAACGCGGCCTGCTTGTCAGCCGGCAGGCTGTCGTGTGTTTCGATATGTGTTCCCAGATGGGCACGTTTTTCGAGCCGGTTCAAATCGTCGGTCGCTTTGGTAACGGCGGCCGGGCTGAAGAACTTCGCCTGATCCAGGATCTCACTGGCCGGTGCGGTGACGGCACCGCAGCCCAGAAGCCAGCCCGCAGCGATGACCGCTGCAGTCCTCCAGGGATGTGTCGTCGTCATGTGATCTTCCTTAAGTTGATTGATAAGCTGCCAGCAGCGGCTCGCCGTCACGCTGACGGCGGATGCACTGCCGGTAAAGTCAACGTCAGCGGATCTCGCGTGGATCACGACTAACCGTACAAATTCTATGCCGGGGGCGAAAATGAGCACGTCGGGGTGTCGATACCGCCGTCTTCCGCGGGCCGACAAATCGCGAATGACGCCCATTATCGGGCCTGGCGGCGATTTTCGGCGGTTGTGCCGGATGCCGACCACGACAGGTAGGCATTGAGATTCCCCGCGGCGCAGCGCAACGGGCAAGATGGCAGTCGTGGCCGCTCGCCGGACAGAACTGGCAGCCGAAGTCTCAATTTGAGCCGCAGG
>CAZQUW010000499.1:1616-2731 GCA_964596215.1 uncultured Planctomicrobium sp.
GCGCTTGCAGGCGGTTTACTTGGCAGCGGGCTTGGCGCTGGTGGGCACCGGCGGGGCCTTGGCCGGGGGTGCTTTGGGGGGTGTTAAGCGCTGCAGGTACATTTGCGTAATATCAATCGGGGCAGGACGTTCGGGCGGGATGAAGACGAAGTCGTCTTTGCTCACCTTACCGTTGAAGACCACCTTCGTGAAATCCACGGACATCATCACGAACGGCACCGACTGGCCGGGGATCTGCTTCAGGTACTCGATCCGACGGGGGAATTCGGTTTCCTTATCGAGTGACAGGCGGACCGAGTCGGGGATGTAGATGGGTAAGGCGGGGGGTGTCTTGTCCTTGGATTTGGCTCCCTGCCACATTGCCCGATAGTCGGCGTTCCAGGTTCCTTCCAGGATCACGACATCGCGGTCGTCAATCTTGCCATCTGTCGCTTTGGTGAAGTCATAGTCCTTCGCGAACGCCGCCAGGAGGGCCGGCAGGCCGCCAATCCCCAGGTCGGCCACGATCGAGGCATTCAGGCGGGACTTTTCGTCCGCAGTCTTCAGTGTTTGCTCGGCCTGTTCGGTCGCTTTCAGGATCTGACGCACGTCACGGCGGGTGATCTGGGTCTGGTCTTTCTCCCCCAGGTCATGGCGTGACCACAGGACCTGGCCATCGCAGACTTCCAGCAACGAGGCCTTCTGGGCCCGCAATTCGACGGTGAACTCCATCCGCAACTGCAGGTTCTGCCCCTGCAGATAGCTGCCTTTGGCGGTGAAGCTGTTGGTCTGCATTGAGACCTTTTCGGTCATATTGGCCCGCACTGAAGCGTGGCTTTTCAGCTTGTCGGAGGCCGACAGCAGAATGTCCTTGGGGCTGGTGGCGGCCGCGGCAGATTTCTCGGCCGGGTCGGCTTGAGCAAATTCCCGCCCGCGGACCGCGGAATTTCGCAGAAGTTCCCCGGTTCGCCCCCCTCGCGCCCCCCTGCCGGCACGCGGCTGGCGGGAGGGTGTCAAGAGGGAATCAAAATCGTCGCTGAAGGCGAAAGTGCTTGCCAGCAATGCGATTACGGAGAATGTCAAAGTTTGCGTGATATTCATGCTGTTCGGAATGTACGGGATTTTCCAAAGAAGCG
>CAZQUW010000500.1:0-2730 GCA_964596215.1 uncultured Planctomicrobium sp.
TCGGGATGACAGGATTTGAACCTGCGACTTCTGCGTCCCAAACGCAGCGCTCTAGCCAAGCTGAGCTACATCCCGCTAGTGGTATGACCAACCTCGGACAGTCTAGGTTCGCGCGCTGAGGGAGTCAACAGCATGCGACATAGTCCTGGCCCAGAGAATCGCAATTCCGACGCCCATTCCGGATAACAGTCCCCTGACCAACGCTCCCTGCGGTGAAGCGAGCCATGCGTAGTAGGGAACAATTCGATCTGCTCCGAACTCGTAAATGATCAGCGGGAGTGGCTGGCGACGAAATTTGGTGCCGCCAAAAAACAGCAGTCCGAGGTATCCGACGGCCAACGCCATGGCCGCCATCAGCACCCAGTGCAAAGGTACGCCCCACATCAAGGCTGCAATTAATGCCATGACCAACAGGATCTCCGGCGGCATGATGCATGCGATCCCCAATGCCATCACGACGACCGGCAGGCAGAGGATCATCAGGATGATCCGCGATCCCCAAAACAGGACCACCTCTTCCGAAGTCGCCCCAGCGGTCACGAGCGTTGCCGCACTCGCGACTGAAGCCGCGCTGACAAATCTGAATTTCGAAGTTAGCGTCTTGAACTTCATGACGATCTCTCCGCGAGCCACCTGCAGAGCTCAACAAGTACCCACGATCAAGTGCCCACGGTGTGGTGCGACTCGTCAGCGGCGGGTGCCACTGGCTCAGCCAGTGTGCTGGCCGACCGCGACACGAATAGCGGCACTGGCAGTGCCAGTGGCACCCAACTCCAGAATCTCTCAACATCAGATTCTCAGAGCCGCAGATTCTTTGAATTGCAGATTCTGTCTGCGACCAGGCACTGTCGCCGTTCGGCTCACAAACGAACTGGCATTCGCGGAGCCCCAGCACCCTGCTTCGCGACCTAGGAGGCCTTCCGCAGGTGCGAGACGATCTTGTCGAACTCGTCGTTGGAGTTGAAGTGGATGATCATCTTGCCGGCATTCTTGGTCGTCAATTTGATCTCCACCTTGGTCCCGACGAGTTCCCTGACCATGTCCTGCAACTGCTGCAGATGATGGTTGGCGGGGACCTCAGGCTTACCGGTGCCCTTCTCGGAGGGCTTCTTGAAGGGGACACTTTGCTTCTCTTCGATCTGGGCTCGGACGGCGGCCTCGGTGGTCCGCACCGACATGTTCTCGGATTGGATCCGCTGACACATGGCAATCTGGTCCGCTTCCTCTTCGAGAGGCAGGAGCGATCGGCCGTGTCCCGCGCTGATCTTGCCGGCTCGCAGGGCTTCCTTGACGAAGGACGGCAGCTCCAGCAGTCGCAGTGAGTTGGCGATGGTCGAGCGATCTTTTCCCATTTTCTGGGCGAGTTCCTCGACGGAGCAACCAAACTGATCGAGGTACGTCTGGAAGGCCTGGGCCTTCTCGAGCTCGTTGAGATCCTCGCGCTGCAGGTTCTCGATGATGGCGACTTCGGAGACAATCTTGTCTTCCAGCTTCATCACGCGACAGGGAACGGTTTTCAAACCGGCATCGCGCGACGCCAGCCAGCGTCGTTCACCCGCAATGATCTGGTAACCATTCGGAGTCTCGCGTACCAGCAACGGCTGCAGCACGCCGTGATGGGCAACGCTCTCGGTAAGTTCATTGAGCGCCTGCAGGTCGAAATCCTTTCGCGGCTGGAACGGATTGCGATGCAGGGCGTTGATGTCGAGGTAGAGCATTTCGGCCTGGCTGGGGACCGGCGCCGAGTCCTGACCGGCCTGATCTCCCACTTGTCCAAGGAGCGAGTTCAGTCCGCGACCGAGGCGGCGACGATTCCCAATCTGGCCATCATTGGCGGCGGCACCTTCGGGAGCCGGGGTCTCGGTAACTGCGGGAGTGGTTTGTTCGTCCATGATTCTGCCACCTGTTGAAAGGTTATACCTGATGGATCGCCGAGCGCGATGGGGGGTGTTGATGGGAGCGGGATTGTACCAATCTCGCTTCGGGCATCAATACCGGTTCTGGAGCCGTACCCCGTGCCGCCCTGTCCGCTAAGCGAAGTGCACCCCAATGTCGTTTCACGTGAAACAACGCCACGGTCCCTTCGGCGTGTTTGCAATACCGAAGCCTCAGGCGGCAGTTCAAGGCAGGGGTGATGAAACGGCAATTTCACAGGCATGCGAGCCATTCAATGTTTGGCCCGCTGCGTGGTCTGCTCTCAGCCCCAACGGGGCGCGCCAGGCCAGTCCAGGGCATCGCCCTGGGTTCAAGCATTCAATGATGAGATCAGCCCTGAAGGGGCGCGCTAGACATACCAGCTACGGGCACCGGGTCAGCGCGCCCCAGCAGGGCTGTTGATTCATTCGCTCGCGACTGTTTACCCAGGGCGTTGCCCTGGACTGGCCTGGCGCGCCCCGTTGGGGCTTGCAGGTCACACATTCAATCACCTCCCCAATCCCAGACGCCCTTGGGGCTGATCCCCGGTGAGGCTCCCCCAAAGGACTTCGATGGCAGCGGCGATGGCCCCCTGCCTCCAGCGGTTCACACGCTCGTGGGCATTGGCACGCCGGAGAGTGCGAAGTCGTTTCACGTGAAACAGGCGGGCTACCGGACGGCATGTGGTTCGCTAATTGCCTTCCGCTGTGTTTCCTTGGAGGTCGTCGTCCTGGCGCAGGGAAGCTCGTGTGCTCCCCGGGGGCGGGAGTAGCGGTTTGCTCGTTGAGCCGAATCGTTGATGTCGTTCCGAGAGAC
>CAZQUW010000501.1:0-2726 GCA_964596215.1 uncultured Planctomicrobium sp.
ACACGAACCAGAGCGAAATGATCGAGGCCAGCAAGATTGGCCACATCAGGAATCCACCCGCCAGAAACAGCTGGATTGGATCGGTTGGAATCAGGTAACTTTTTTCTTCGGCAGCCTCCGGCGGGGTGGCGGCAGGAAAGGGATCGGCCGCCGGATTCACTTCCGCGGGGGCCGCCGCCGGCGGTTTTTCGAAATCCTCAGCAGCGATCGGAGCGGCCTCACCCAGGTCCGGTTCGGCCGGCAGGGTCTGAGCGGCAGCGATGACCGGCAGGAAAAGTCCCCAGGCGACGACCAGTGCCCAAGTCATCCGCCAGCGGCCACCCGGTGCAACGTTCGATCGCGTGACTGCCCCTGTCGGAGTGTCGAGTATCTCTGGCATCTATGAGTTTTCCGTGGGGCGGAATCGCGTGAAAAACTGACTGGAGACAAGCTTCCCCAGCCGAATTCACGGGTCGTATTCCATTTCCGTGCCCGTTATCGCACTTCGCGGGACGAGCGTTTGACCTATTGTAAATCGGAACGGCGCCACGTCGAGGGTCAGAGGAGTGCGGCTCGGACCATCCCTGTCGATTGACTTTGTTGTAGCAATTCTCAGACCGAATTCTAGACCGCTTCCCCTTGTTCAGGCAGTTTCCTGCGAAATTGGCAGGCATTTTCCTGGAAAGCGAGTGAAGTTGGGACTGAAACAACTTGGAATCTCAATTGCCCGTAATGGTTAATGCCGCCTGATTCCTCACACGCGTTACAAACCACGACCATTCTCATGGTGGGTGGTAATTTGCGGGGCTGAGAAGCGGACACGATCGGGGATTTCACCGATGGTCTCGCCATTTCGTACATTGAGGTTTGTAAGATGGGCACTCTTGCCCGTCTGTTTTTTTGTAAGTTGAATGCAGAGACGGGCAGGAGTGCCCATCCTACGGCTCGCCCATACCAGTCCGAAGCGCCAGCGAGTGGATTCTGTTTGATCTTCGGGGAAGATCCACTCGCTGGCGCTTCGGGCTGGTATCTCGTCGCTTCGTGACGCTGAATGAGATCAAGGTGGAAGAACGAATCCTCGAACCGTTATGATGATCTATGAACGTTCAGGCACGGCAGGCACTCGTGCTGCGACCACAGTCATGCTTACTGCAGGTAGTCAATGTCCGCATCATTCGATCCGTATCACAAATGGCTGGGCATCGGTCCGAAGGACCAGCCGCCGCACCATTATCGATTGCTGGGACTGGAGCCCTTCGAAGCGGACCTGCAGGTCATCGAAGCGGCCGCCGACCGGCAGTTGGGTTTTTTGCGCCGGTATCAGTCAGGCGAACATGCCGCGGATTGTCAGAAACTCCTGAATCAGGTGTCGCGCGCCCGCCTGTGTCTGCTGAAGTCCGCCTCCAAGGCCGAATACGATGCCGAGTTGCGGCAGAAGCTCACCGGTAGCAACGACTTTCCCGATATCGAATTCGTCGATGAGTTGCCGCCGGAAGCGGGGACACCACAGAGTAAGGTCAAGAAATCGCGCCCCCCAGCGGGAACATTGACCGTCGGCGGAATCCGCATCCCGCTACCGGCAGCCATCGGTGGCGGAGCGCTGGTGGTGTTGATGGCTGTGATCGCGATCGTCAGCGGTGCTCGCGGAAAACCGCCAGCCGCACCGATCTCCCCCGCGCAGAGCCCG
This sequence comes from uncultured Planctomicrobium sp., assembly GCA_964596215.1. Lineage (GTDB taxonomy): Bacteria > Planctomycetota > Planctomycetia > Planctomycetales > Planctomycetaceae > JAKFVC01. Next base: position 1,667 of record CAZQUW010000501.1, read on the forward strand.
GCCAACAATCCGGGCAATAGCCCGGCCGAGATTGCCGCCCAGCCTCCCGAAAAATTGAAGACCGTGATCAGTCCCGAACCGCCCGCGGTGGCTAAGTCCGACGGGTCAGACGAGGTGAAAGCGAAGTTCTTTGGTCAGGAAAAGCGTCGACGTAATTCGACCGACAAGTCCAGCCCACGGCGTGTTTCGAAAGAAGTTGTCAACGTTCTGCCGCTGATGAAAGAATCGAAGCAGTCAGTCGGGAATAGGAAAATTGGACCCGATAAATTGGAATCGAGCGGTCTCAAGCCCGGTCAGTCACTGGATCTTCTACCGCTGGTCAATCTGCCAACCGATGTCGGGAGTGGAACAGTCACCCGTGAGGGAACCGCGCTGCACACCGGAACCAATGGTTATTGTCAGTTCCAAATTCCCTTCGCGCTACCACCAGAGTACTCATTGGAAGTCGACTTGGAATCCAATCAGAAAACGCAGCCTGCATGCGTCATCTTCCCATTTCAAAGTGGCCAGGGCACAACTGTGTGGGGGAATAATAAAGGTGACACGAACATCCTCGTCGTGGACGGTGTGATATCCATCAACTATCGACTACCGCAGTATCCTCGTGACCGGTTTCTTGATCGGCCTAACGTTGCTGCCCAGAGAACACTATTGCGGTACTTCGTTCGTCGGAATCATCTGCAGGTCTTCAATCGAGATGAGTTGCTGTTTGATTGGCGAGGTGACACCCGCCGGTTTGTTCCGGTCCCGGAGTTTCCGTCGACGGGTAATGGCCTGGCGCTGGCTTCACACAACGCCGAATACAAATTTCATTCAGTGAAGCTGACTCGTCTCTCCGAATCCAAATCACCGTTTAAATCGCCCAGCCAACCCATCAATGGCGACCTGCTGAGGATTGTCGATCCAGAACGAGATACGGTTTCGGGATATTGGACGAAGTCCGGGCGCCTGTTGACATCGACTCCCGAACTGCCGAATGCCATTCGATTTCCCGCTAAATTGCCAGCGGACTATGAGTTTCGACTCGTTGTCGAACGCAAGAACGACGGCGAATTATTGG
>CAZQUW010000502.1:0-2697 GCA_964596215.1 uncultured Planctomicrobium sp.
CCCAATCCGGCAACCTCTGTTAAGAATTAGGTTCCTGACACCTTTTCCGGGGCTCTAGGCAATTTAGATTTGAGAAATTGATGGAAGCAAGACTGCTCCGTGTGACATCCAGCAATCAGAGCGTTCAGTACCAATCTCGTGACCGCTCGGACATACCAAGTTCGGTCCATCGCAACCGTCGCGACCACAGCAACCATTGTGGCGACGAGGATCAGGATGATACTTCTTCTCGATCAAGTCCTCCAGGTTGACGACTGGGCCGCCCTGCGAATCTGTCCAATAGTCAGTATCGCTGATTGCGAAAAAGCCTCTGGGTACGGCGGGAGCGCCGTCTTCGTGGACGATTTTGTCCGTCGGTATCTGCGCTACCGGCAACGTCACCACAGCGTGACAAATCGGGCAAGCAAATTGAATTGTGCTGCCGATCACTTTAACTGCCTAACGACCAAGGTAACCCGACGGCGGCCAAGGACCTTCGATTTCGGAATCCGCCCGATCCGCCGCTCGGGCTGACCGCCTTGTTACGCAGCTTTTGTTATTAGTGCTTCAAACTTTGTCATAGGAAAATAGTCCGCACCGTGGCTGTTCCAGATTTCGATCGGATGCCAACGATCCTTTGGAATCTTGCCTGCGAGAGCATCCGCGATGATGTCGATTGCCGACACGTCAAGCCAACCGTAAACGGCAGCACGAACAGAGTGAGCGGAATCGATATACGCGGTAAGCTTTCGCAATTCCTCAATCAACGGCGGTAACCAGGTTACAGGCTTTCCATCATCGAATGGATACGCCCCGACGTCCCATGCTTCGGGCATACCACCCATCGGAATGCCAGCATAAATCCAGAAGCGAAGAAAAGGGGACGCAGCTCTTTGTTTTAAATGGCGACCAGGCATGTCTTCTCATCGTTCCAGATGCATCAAGGTCAGAGAGAGTTTGGGAATTCCGTCGAACTGGCTTGAACCATAGATCGACGCCAGTGGCAGTTGAGCCTCCTGTAGACCCAGGTTGCGGAAGCAACCCGGGCCACCCCGCGGTGTTCGGCAACCCTGCGTTGTGGCTACTCCCGACTATTTACTTTGTCAGCAAGGCATTCTGGTGTACCTTGTCAAGGGGCATCTACGGTGAAGGCCCCTCGTACCCGCTCTTGGTGGTGATGGGACCTGCTGCAGTGTTTTGGTTGGCGTCAGGCTGGTTACTTCTCAACTTCCAGTTCGGAGTCAGCTGGAACTGGTGGCATTACGGGGCGGGGTTCGTTTTGATTGCCATCGCGGAGATCGCGGCAGTTGCCATGGGCACGCTTTTGCCGACTATGCTTACCAGTAAACAGCCCGCCAATTGGCAACAAAGGGGGCCGGACTCTTTGTTGACCACAAACCAAAACCCGGGAATGAGTCCACCATGATTTTCGCTTCCTTTCGTACACAAGTCGGCCTCTCAGCGCTGGTGTCCGCCCTGTGCCTGATGACCGTTTCTTCGCGAGTTGCGGCCGAAGGACCGCCGGCCAAAACTCAAGCACGGCTTGATCGCACGTGGAAACCGACCGTTGTCCGGCGGTTCGGCGGTGCTGGAACCTCCGTGCAGGAGCCCGCTCAAATCCAGATCGTCCACGAGAATTTGAAACGCGTGCTGGCGGTGCCTTATCTGGTCTACATGCCCGAAAAAGATCGTCTGCTGATGCTGGTGAGTGGCGGTTATCCGCACCGTGTGATGGTGCTCACGAGCGACGATCACGGCACAACCTGGACCCTGCCGCGGGCCATCCTGCCCAATGAGCCGGATCATCCACGGAACATGGTGGGCGTGTCGTTGACTTATCTGGGAGGCGGGTCTCTCATGTGTGGTGTCGAAGGTAAGCTCCGCTGCATCAGCCGGGACTTCGGCGAGACCTGGACCTCTGCAGAAATCCCCCTAAATGCCAGTGGAGGGCTTTGGAATCAGTGGGACCCGTATCTCGTCGATCGAGACTCCACCACCGGCAAAGTGACACGCCTGATGGAGACGGGCTACGAGGAGCACGCGGGACGCTCGCAGGCCTGGCTGCGAACCAGCACCGATGCCGGGGCGACCTGGAATCGCGCGGTCAAGATTCCTCAATGGGAGCGAATAAACGAAGTGGCCCTGGTGCGAGCCAGGAATGGGCACCTCATCGCGGCCTGCCGCACCGACACTCCGGCGAGCAAGAAGAATGAGACCCTGGATCATTTCTCCGGACTCGGAATCTCAATCTCGAAGGATGACGGCCAGACATGGTCACCGGTGAGCATTCTGTACGCTTGGGGGCGCATGCATCCCTCGTTAGTCGTGCTGCCTGATGGCCAGATTGTGATGAGCTATGTCGTCCGCAAAGGATATCCTGACCTCGCAAGCGGGTTTCCCCAGTTTGGAATTGAGGCCGTCGTCAGCGACGATCATGGTCAGACTTGGGACCTCGATCATAAGTACCTTCTGCACCACTGGGTCGGCAATCGCAATGGCTCGAACCAGAATCTCCCCGGGCCTCAGGCGTGGTGGGCGAGCTGCCAAAGCACATCGACCGTCCGTCTCCCGGACGGGAAATTGTTGACGGCATTCGGAACAGGCTTTCGCTCACAGCCAGATGCTCAGAACAGGCCGGCACCGCGCGACGTAGGGCTGGTGCGATGGACATTGAGTGACGCCGCCATAGACAACGATCGAACCATCCGCGACGCCGCT
>CAZQUW010000503.1:0-2654 GCA_964596215.1 uncultured Planctomicrobium sp.
AGGCTCGGACGGTCCGGCAGGTTAGTTCCCCCGTCGCGGCCAGCGTACCACTCAACAAGGACCCGAAACGGCGGTGAAAAGATTTCGGGCTGCTCTTCCAATTGCCGCAGCAGATCGGGGAGCGTGAATTGCCGGATCTCCGCGACTTCATACGGATCGGGGCAGGGCGGGGCATCCGAATGCGTACGGTAGAGCACGGTGTGTTCCCAGGCCAGATCACGGCAGGCGGGGAATTTCCCCAGAAACTCCAGGGGGGCCACGATACCGATTTCTTCCTGCAGTTCGCGCTGCGCCGATTCGAGATAATCCTCACCGGTCGAGAGATGCCCGGACGCCGACGACGTGTAACAGTGCGGAAACTCGTCCTTGTTCGCCGAGCGAACCTGCACCAGCAATTCCTGACGACTATTGAAGACGAACACATGTGCCGCGCGATGCAGCAGTTTTTGTGCATGTACTTGCGACCGTGGCGCCTGGCCAATGACCCGGTCGTCCGCATCGCAGATGTCAAAGATTTCTTCAGCCATAGCACCGCCGATTGCTAAGCCCTGATTCAACAAGGCACAAGGATGTCTGGTACGAGGAGACCCGACCCGCAGCTTAATCGAATTGCGCTCAAATTAAAGCGGTTCACAGGCAGCAGACCATTCCGGCGTCGCTGCGCGCGGGGCCTGTTAACGCAAACAGCCGCTCCCCTAACAGGAGCGGCTGTTTGTCAGCGACCAACTGACGTTCTGCGTTGAATCGTCTCTGCGTGCCTGGTCAGCGTTTGTTATCAGATTTAGGTGCCACTGGCTCTGCCAGTGCCCGGTGTCATTTGACTTACCAGACGCGTTGGCATTCCACCTTTTGGCTTTGACAGTGCATCAGGCCTTAAAAATCTTTTCGCGGCCGACGGTGACATTTTTCGTGGCGTTGCGCGTATCCAGCACCAGGCTGGAATGCTGCACGATGAAATCGTAATCGTAGGCCGAGTGATCCGTGGCAATCAACACGACATCCTGGCTGGCCAGGAATTCCGGGGTCAGCGGCGTGCTATCCATGTCGGGCACGTTGTGGTGACGTACCTGCGGCAGCTTCGGCACCCAGGGATCGTTGTAGGTCAACAGGGCACCGCGTTCACGCAGCAGGTCCATCAGTTCGAAGGACGGACTTTCACGCGGATCGTCGACGTCTTTCTTATAGGCCACGCCCAGCATCAGCACCTTGCTGTTCTTGATCGGCTTGCCCACATCGTTCAGGCGTTCAGCCAGCTTGTGAATGACGTATTCCGGCATATGCGTATTGACTTCGCCCGCCAGTTCGATGAACCGCGTCGCCATGCCATATTTGCGAGCCACCCAGGTCAAATAATACGGGTCGATGGGAATACAGTGACCACCCAGGCCGGGGCCCGGATAGAACGCCTGGAAACCAAACGGCTTGGTCTTCGCAGCGTCGATCACTTCCCACACGTCGATGCCCATCTTATCGAAGAGCATCTTCAATTCGTTGACCAGGGCAATGTTCACGCACCGATAGGTGTTTTCGAGAATCTTGCAGGCTTCTGCCACTTCCATGCTCGATACGGGCACCACCTGTACGATGGCCGAGGCATACAATTCCTGGGCCAGTACCGAACTCTGCGGATCATAACCGCCGACCACCTTGGGGATGCCGGCCGCGGAAAATTTGGGGTTACCCGGATCTTCGCGTTCCGGGCTGAAGGCCAGGAAGTAGTCCTCGCCGGCCTTCAGGCCTGTCGCCTCGAGGATCGGCAGGACGACATCGCGGGTCGTGGTCGGATAGGTGGTGCTCTCGAGGACGATCAATTGTCCCTTGCGGAGCGTCGCGGCGATGTATTTTGCAGTGTTTTCGACATACGTCAGATCCGGATCGCGACTTTCCGACAACGGGGTCGGGACACAGATCAGGATCGTATCCGCGTCCGCCAGGCGACGCATATCGGCGGTCGCTTCGAACTGCTGGAGCGCGTTCCATTCTTGAATGGTTTCGGCTTTGATGTGTTTGATATAGCTCTGGCCGGCCTTCAACGCATTGACTTTACGGTCGTCAATGTCGTAGCCAATGGCCTGGAATCCCGACTTCACGAAAGCGCTGATCAGCGGCAGGCCGACATAGCCCAGGCCGACGACTCCGATTTTCGCAGTGCGATTCCGAATTTTCTCGGACAATTGCCGAGCCAGCGGGGACAACGAAACGGGGGGTTCGGACATGGTGACAGATGCCGGTTCTACACAAACAGTAGCCATCGGTGACTCGACCTCACGGGGTGCAACGTGACAAATGGGACGCGTAACAGGAATTTCTCGAGCACACGGATCAATTTCTGCGGTCGCTGACGACCTGCCAATACGAATCCCACGAACGGCAATTAACAAAAATGCCAAATTCGTGCCAGACCAATCCCTTGCGGGGCAATCCAAGCATGCTGGTTCAGCAACACTAGGTCATGGCTGCCGGATGTCCAGAAAAATCACCATGTCTCGGGAACAAGACATGCCGTACCGATCACGTGGCAATGTTTGATGCCAGAAAACGGAAATGTTGCGAACTTGCATCCCAGAGTGTCACCAAAGACCGCGTGGGACGGGTCTCCAGGCCCGTCCGTCCGGCCTTCGTGAGATCACAACTTCCTTGCAAATGGTCTGATG
>CAZQUW010000504.1:0-2632 GCA_964596215.1 uncultured Planctomicrobium sp.
GATTCAACTGGGTTTCAAGGGATGTAACCCGCGGGCCTGCCGCTGTCGGTTCAAAGTCGAGAACGCGGGCGTTTCGAGCTGCAGAAACTTGGCCAGTTGCGATGTCGAACAGCCCAGTTTTTGCGCCGCGGTGGGGACGTCCCAACCGCAGGCAGCCAGCCGATCCAGAGCCTCAGCCAGCACGGCGGGGAAGTCGTCGTGTTCCGGGTTGATGCGAATTCGCTGCTGCACGCACCGCGACTGCCAGAGTTCCGACGGTGCCGCGTCAGATTCGATCGGACATCGGACTTCGACCGCCAGTCGGACCCGCAATCGAGTCGTTGCCACGGCCAGATTCTCGGGCTGACTGCGACGTTCACTCGCCTCGGCTTGAACGCCGGTGGGGCGGTGCGTCAAGACGATTGCGGTTTCCACCTTGTTGCGATGCTGGCCACCGGGGCCCGAGCGTCGGGTCCGCTCAACGGAACATTCCTTCAACAAAATTTCAGCGAGTATGGTAGCGGGGTGTGGCATGCAATGAACCTCAGCCCGGAGAATCTGCGTGCAGGGCCATCTCGCGATTATAGTGATTTGACGCGGATCGGAACCTGTGGATTCTGATTCCTCGCCAATCAGACTCTGCACGTCCACCGACGTGCGAAAGGTCCCGGCCCTGCTATCCGGGCCGGGCGGCTTCCGTTAAGGCGATGTTCGAATCGCGTTGATCTTACTATCTTTCCCGGCGATCTCAGCCAACTCGGTACGTGACGTTTCCGCGTTGGCCTTCTACAATTTCGCTGCGGTCTCGGTCGACTTATGCCGCTGCGATGTCATTGTAGAAAGACACTTTTCATGATTCGAATGAGCTGCTTATTGGCGTTGGGCCTGGTTTTGTGTGGCGGGGGATGTGGACGGCCCAAAGGTCCGCCAGCGCCTCCGACCTCCGAAATCGCCGCCCCGGCAGGAGGCGCGGTCGCCGATCTGCCGGCACCGCAGATCGGGGCTGATGACTGGCCGCAATGGCGCGGGCCCCATGCTGACGGGATCTCCACAGGCCCGGGCGTCCCGGTGAGCTGGAAGGACGGCGCTACTCCGGAAAACATTCTCTGGAAGCAGCAGATTCCGGGGCGTGGACATTCCAGCCCGGTCATTGTCGGCGACCATGTTTATGTGGAAACGGCCGACGAGGAAGCGAAAGTCCAGTCGGTACTCAGTCTGTCGCGAACTGACGGTCAGCAGGTTTGGAAGACCGATCTGTTCAAGGGCAATTTCGAAACGGCCATGCACGGTGAAAACACCCAGGCGTCGAGTACCCTTGCGTATGACGGCGAGCGACTGTTTGCCTCGTTCTTGAACGATCGCAAGATCTGGGTTGTTGCGCTGGATCTGACGGGCAAGGAGTTGTGGCGGCAGGAAGTGGGGGGCTTCACTTCGAAGTTCGGGTACTCGGCGTCTCCGACATTGTACAAGTCGCTGGTGATCGTGGCCGCGGACCATCAGACCGGCGGCTTTCTCGCGGCCCTGGATCGGCAGTCGGGGAAGATCGTCTGGCGTAAGAAACGCCCCGCAGCCTCGTCGTATGCGTCACCTCGCGTGATTACCATTTCGGGTAAAGACGAACTGGTGATCTGCGGTTGTGACTTAGTAGCCAGTTACGACCCGCTGACCGGAGAGCAGAACTGGGCGACCAAGGGCACCACCGAGGCCTCGGTCGGCACCATGGTAATCTCGGGCGATTTGATGTTCGCCAGTGGTGGTTATCCCGGTCGCGATACGGTGGCGCTCACCGCCAGCGGGGAAGTGGCCTGGCGCAATACGGAGAAGTCGTATGTCCCGTCGCTGATCGCCTATCAGGACCACCTCTATATGGTGAATGATGACGGCGTCGCGTACTGCTACGAAGCGAAGACGGGCCAGGAACGCTGGAAAAAGCGTATCGGCGGCAATTTTCGAGTCTCGCCCGTCCTGAACGACGGCCATATCTTCACGACTGATATGAGCGGCAAAACAACCGTGTTCAAAGCTCAGCCGACACAGCTGGAAATTGTGGCCGAGAATCAACTCGGCACAGAAGGTTTTGCCAGCCCCGGCATCAGCAAGGGACAGCTGTTCCTGCGCGTGGGAGACAACTCCAGCGGCCAGCGACACGATTGGATTTACTGCATCGGGAAGAAATAGCTCTTTTTCTCGGTACCAAAATGAGATCGCCCGGAAGCTCACGAGCTTCCGGGCGATCGAAACGTGAAGGATCACTGAATAGTGCAGCGCATCTAGCTCAGCTTGCGAGACTTGATCCAGTCGGTGTGGAACGTACCGGCCTTGTCAGTGCGCTGATAAGTGTGGGCACCGAAGTAATCGCGTTGAGCCTGCAGCAGGTTGGCCGGCAGGCGGGCCTGGCGGTAACCGTCGTAGTAGCTCAGGGCGGCGGAGAAGACCGGCACCGGCAGACCCAGTTCGACAGCCGTGCAGATGACCCGTCGCCAGCTGGGCTGAGCTTTCTCAATCGCCGCGCGGAAGAAGTCGTCCAGCAGCAGGTTTTCCAGCTTGGCGTTCTTGTCAAAGGCCTTCTTGATGTCTTCCAGGAAGGCCGCGCGGATAATGCAACCACCACGCCAGAGCAGGGCCGTGTTGCCGTTGTTCAGCTTCCAGCCGA
>CAZQUW010000505.1:0-2606 GCA_964596215.1 uncultured Planctomicrobium sp.
CGCTGGATGTCAGCGAGCTGGCTGCCTGGACGATGATGGCCAATCTTGTCATGAATTTGGACGAGGCGGTCACGAAGGAGTAGTCGCGGGAGCCATCAATGAGAACGAAAAGGGAGCGGAGGACGATCGAAACTCAGCGCCAGCCGGTGGCTCGTCGGCTGGCCCGTCAAACCTATGACAGGCCAGCCTTGGCATTCCGACATTAAATGGCTGGCCACCGTGCTCATCGCACTTTGTATCGAAGTGACTGCCGCAGGAATCCTCGACACGGTGGCTAGACCAAGACCTAAGATTAGACGCGAGCCAACATCGTGATCGAGCAGTATTTGAAGGGAAAAGTGGAATAGAGTTTAGACCGCCCTCAAGGGTTCCAACCATGTCGATAGCCACCAATCACCGCACCGTGGATGAATACTTCGAAGTGGAATTCACTTCCGAAGACCGCCACGAATATATCAATGGGGAAATTATCCAGATGGTTGGGGGGAGTTATTCGCATAACCGGCTTCTGATGAGGTTGTATGGAATTCTGATCAGGAATTTTGCTGAACCGGCATTTCGAGTTTGCGGAGAGAGCACCCGAGTTAAAGTTGGCGATCCGGTCAGCTACTTGTTTCCAGATGCGACGCTCGTTGCGGGTCTCGGACTATTGGAGGACCGTCGTCGCGATACGCTGCTGAACCCGCTCGCCGTATTTGAAATCCTCTCCCCCTCAACGGAGCGTTATAACCGAGCTCTTAAGTCTGAACTTTATCGAAGCATAGACTCGCTTCAGTATTATGTGCTGATCTCGCAAGATGAGATTGCGGTGGAATGCTCGACGCGGCAACCTGACGGCCAATGGCTGGCAGAACGATTTGTCGGATTAGACGCCGCCGTCCCGTTTGAATCACTGCATTGGAATCTGAACCTGGCGGAGCTTTATCAATACGTTGAACTAAGAACTGAGTAAAACTCGGGAAACATTTCGCCGCGGATGGGAACAGATAAAAACACGGATTGAATCATCCTGCACCGATGGCCGATGAATGTTGGAAAACCACCGAGCTAGAAGACTTGAACAGCTCGACCTGGTTCGTCTGATCCGTGTTTCATCTGTGTTAATCCGTGGCAAAAAACTCCTAAATAAACTCGAACACTCAAACAGCAATATCCACAAGGTCGCTCAAATGGATCCGATTCGTGAACACGCTTTATTGCAGGCTCGCCGGTATTTCTTCAGTCGTTCGGCGGCTGGGTTAGGGGGCGCCGCGCTGGCTTCGGTGCTGAATCCGAAGTTGTTTGCGGGCGAACCGGCCACGACCGCTGCCAGCGATCCGATGAAGACCTTCGGCAACATGCAGATCCTGCACCATGCCCCCAAGGCCAAGCGGGTCATCTGGCTGTTCATGGCCGATGCCCCTTCGCAGCTCGATCTGTACGATTACAAGCCGAAACTGCAGGAGTACTTTGATAAGGATCTCCCCGAGTCCATCCGCAATGGTCAGCGGATTACGACAATGACTTCGGGACAGCAACGTTTTCCCTGTGCCCCCTCAGTGTTCAAGTTCAATCAGCACGGCAAGCACGGCGCCTGGATCAGCGAACTGCTGCCCGAGATCGCATCGATCGCTGATGATATCTGCATCGTCAAGACGATGAATACCGATGCGATCAATCATGATCCGGCCATCACTTTCATCCAGACCGGGAGCGAAATCCCCGGCCGCCCCAGTGCCGGCGCGTGGCTGTCCTACGGCATCGGCAGCCCCAATCAAGATCTGCCCGCGTTCGTGGTCCTGCACTCGCGGCTGGCCGCCGGCTCACAATCTCAAGCCCTCTTCTCGCGCCTGTGGGGCTCGGGTTTCCTGCCCACCAAACATGCCGGCGTGGCCCTGCGTTCGGTCGGAGATCCGGTCCTCTACCTCTCGAACCCGCCGGGAGTGTCGGGGAACGTCCGGCGCAAGATGCTGGATGGCCTGGCCGCGCTGAACCAGAAGCATCTCGCCGAACAGGGTGATCCGGAAATTGCCGCCCGCATCGCGCAGTACGAGATGGCCTTCCGGATGCAGACGTCGGTACCCGACCTCGTGGATACGTCGAAAGAACCCAAGCATATCCTCGACATGTACGGCCCCGAGGTCTCGCAACCGGGGACCTTCGCCTATAACTGCCTGCTGGCGCGCCGCATGGCCGAGCGAGGCGTGCGATTTACGCAAGTCTTCCTGCGCGGCTGGGATCATCACGGCAACCTGCCCGGCAACATCAAGCAACTGGTGAAGACCGCCGATCAACCGAGCGCCGCGTTGATCAAGGACCTGAAGCAACGTGGCATGCTGGACGATACACTGGTCGTCTGGGGTGGCGAATTCGGCCGCACGGTCTACAGCCAGGGGACCCTGACCAAGGAAAACTACGGTCGCGATCATCATCCGCGTAACTTCACCATGTGGTTCGCGGGCGGCGGCATCAAGCCCGGGATGGTGCATGGCGAAACCGACGACTTCAGCTACAACATCACCGACAAGCCGGTCCATGTCCACGACCTGCACGCGACGATCCTGCACTGCCTGGGGATTGATCACGAACGCCTGACCTACAGCTTCCAGGGCCGCGATTGCCGCCTG
>CAZQUW010000506.1:0-2578 GCA_964596215.1 uncultured Planctomicrobium sp.
CCACAAACCGGACGGCCGAGGGCGACCATCCTACGGTCACGCGACTTCTTTGACCTCTTTGATTTCTTTAAACATTTGCACCCCCACTCTTCATAGTTTTGTCATTGGTCCTTGGTCATTGGTCATTCATTCGACATTCGGATTTCGTCATTCGTCATTTCTCCACGTTCCTTCTACCACACCTCAACCGACCTGCCCAATTTCCCTATCGCCTGCACTCCCGCAATCTCTCCGTTCCCCGCTGTCCGAAACCTTCCAACCCCATCAGGGACCAGCCATTGAGAAAAAGTCGGGACTCATCGGCGCCCCCGAACTGGGGAACAGATCCCCGCCAATCCACTTGGCCCCCCGTCACGCCTGCGGGCCTCTGGCTTCCTCAAGTGCCGCCTGATCGACAAGACACTAGCGCGAGATTGACCTTGCAGAAAAGGCTCGGTTGACGTATGAACCCGGTCCTTCCGCTCGCCACATTTCGTTTTCGCATACTCCCCCAAGACAACCCATGTTACCGGCCTTCACTGACGCCTATTGCGTTTGGCTGCACCGGCTGCGGCCCTGGTTTGTGCTGCGCCGACGGGTCGCGCGTGAGGTGCTGTCTGTCTTCGTGGTGTGCCTGCTGGTCAGCGGGCAGTGGCACAGCACGCGTCATGCCGCACTGTCTGCCGAACCGCCGGCCGGACTTTCTGAACCGGAACAGCAGCGGGTAAAACGCGCCGGGTTCGAGACAGCGGCCATGACGGCCGAGATGGAACACACCGGATTTTCGTCCGGGCTCATCATTCCGGCCGATCACACCACAGATTTCACAGCGGCAATTGATCGCCCGCTCCGCTGGGGCAAGACTGCTCGCCGTCAGTCGTGGCTGCAAGGTCATCTGAGACTGGTGGCGGACGATGCGGACGATTCCATCGAGCCACCGTCGGAACCCGACATCAAGGATCCAGGTCCAGATATGGGCGACTATCCCAACAGCGCCTTCACGCTGCCGCAAGGGCGCGCCTATGTCGAATTTGCGCCGCTGTCTTTACAGACGGCGAATGCCGAAAATTCGGCCGCGTATAGCTTCCCGTTTCTGCTGCGCTATGGACTGACAGATGATGTCGAGCTGCGATTGATCAGCACGGGATTGGCCAGCGTCTTCAACCCGGGAAATACCGCCTCGGGGTTCTTCCCCCTGATTATCGACACCAAGATCCATCTGTGGGACGACCAGATGGAGAAGTTGCTGCCGGCCGCGTCGCTGGAGGTCTATATTCAAACCGAGCTGGGCTCACCTGCGTTCCAAAGTGGTGTCGAGCCGTCGCTCAATCTGAATCTGGATTTCCCGGTGAATGAGAAGACGAATATCGAAATGACCTTCGGCTACACGGGAGTTCAGGATTCAGTGCGGGTGCATACAGGTCAGCGGTATGATCCGATCCTGGGTTACGAGGTCCCCGTTGTCCATCGCGAGGACGTGACGTTCAACGAGTTCTCGTATCAATGGGCCGTGGAGCAGCAATTGACCGATGAGTTTCAGGTCTTCGTGCACGGCTACTATAACGGTTCCATCTTTCTCCAGACCGGGCCCAGTAAGGCCATCGGTGCCGGCTGGTTCTATCAGGTCTCGAAGCAGATCATGCTGTTCAGTTCGTACAACTTCGGCCTGGACTCGGCGTCGCCTCCGTTCTCCACGCAACTCGGCATGGCCTTCGCGCTATAAGCCGACCGCCCGCCGCAGCGCGACGAAACCTAATCCGCGGCGCTCGACTTGCGTTCGGCAGCCAGGTCTTCGGCCTTTTCAATTTGTGCCGCCATCAGTTCGGCCAATCCGGAGAGCAAACTGCCGGCCCGCTGGCTGCTTTCCACGAACACCGGGCCGAACGTACGGATCACCTTGGGCAAGCCTGCTCCCACGGCCACACCGGCTGCCACACCCCCGCCAAGCAATAGCCATTCTCGCTGTGTCATGTTTTACCGTGTCTCAATCTGTCAGGCACAAAAGGGGATTGCCGAGCGTCCACAAATCGACGTCCGAACTCTCACTGTCGCACGGGCCCCAACCAGCGGGGCACCTGAGGCCCAAACTGATAATTTATAGCGGTGATGCACTCTGCGCATCCTGTGTATCGCGCATCTGCCGTCCGCCGACTTGGTCTTACTGAAATCGTCTTTTGTCGGCGTCAAGCATAATTGTGCGCAACCACGATAACGCTGCACGTATTGCAACGCCTGAAACGACATTTCCGAAAGTAGCCACTGGATGCGGGACTGACTGTTGGAGAACTTGAATTGCTCCGGCAGTCTGGTCGCACTGAGCCGGCAGTCGCGGGCTGGGGGGCCATGGTGACGGCATGGCGACATGCCAGCTCAGGACCAATCCGGAAATTTGTCAGTGATTGAATGTCCCGAATGGGATCGTTTCGATCGCATCGAAGCTGAATCAACTTTTTGAAACACTGAGACGCAGAGATCGCAGAGGAATGGCACACAGAATTCATCCAGAGCCTCTGTTTCCTCTGTGACTCTGTGTTTTCGAATTTTGCGATGCCGTCCGGTATTTGCGCGCCTTGATCAGAGAGCGCGGATTGCTTCCGCT
>CAZQUW010000507.1:0-2577 GCA_964596215.1 uncultured Planctomicrobium sp.
AACTCTCGGGCCTGCCGGTCAAGGAACTGGTCGATACCGTGGCCCGTTACAACAAACAGGTCGAGCAGGGGGAGGACAAGGAATTCGGACGTTTCGGACCTGGGAAGTCAGAATTTTCCAACAAAGCCTCTCCGAAAATTTCCCAGCCGCCATTTTATGCCATGCAGACCTTCCCCCTGACCCGCAAAAGCATGGGAGGTGTCGCCATCGACTTGAGCTGCCGGGTGGTCGACAAGCAGAAACAGCCGATCCCCGGCCTGTACGCCGTGGGTGAGCTAACCGGGCTGGCGCTGATCAACGGGAAAGCCGCCCTGGAAGGCACATTCCTCGGCCCCTGCATCGTGACCGGCCGCGTCGCCGCCCGCTCGCTGCTCGCGGAACTCAAGGTAGTGCCGGCTACTCCAGAGACGCAGAACTCGCGCTGCGCCTCCTGCCACGACCTGCCCAAGCTTCTGGAGAAGCCCCGCGAAGGATACTGGCACTTCGAGAGCGTACATCGAGCCACTCAAGAACGCGGACTCGACTGCCGCCACTGCCACAGCGAGCTCACCCCCTATCGCGATGACCAGCACCAGATCAACCGCCAGTCACTGACCGCCAGCTGTGTGCTCTGCCACACGGCCCAGGAGTGATGCACAGGGGTTTGGAACTGCTTACCTGGCTACCGACAAAAGGTACGTCTCATACGAAAGAATTCAGGCCCAACGGGCCGCACCAGGCCAGCCCAGGGCAATGCGACCAACGGGAGCGTCGCCCTGGGTCAAGGAATTCTTGGCGGATTGTCAAAGCCCTGTAGGGGCGCGCTACGTCGAAATGAACTTACTGGCGTCCCCCCTTCAAGGCTGGAGAATTGAGTTGTAACTGAAACCCACGGCGATGCCCTGGGCTGGCCTAGCGCGGCCCGTTGGGCCTGTGAGAAGTCGTTGACGATCGGAATCCGATGACATTCCGCTGACATGGAATCCCTCGATAACGTGTAAGAATAAGTGCCGACACACGAGCCAAGGTAATAGTTTAGGAGTCAAAGGACGGGTTACCGAGATCGGCTGGTCTGTAAGAACACCGAGCACTTGCTACGGACTGGGATTCTTCCAGGTTCTACCACTGGAATGCTCGACGTTGGCCCAATAGTCACTGCGAAATCGTCGGTCCCAACGGTGCGCGGACACCAGCATCGTCGTCATGATCGCACTGTCGATTCGGTATCGCGGCTCAATGTCGAACAGGTTCTGGCCAGTGACCGGATCGGTTCCGGTAGCAACATACACTTTGCGTTCGAGCAGTAGGAAATAGAGACCGAAATAGATCGCAAATACGCCGAGTACCGCCTGTATGCAGCATCCCGTATATATCGCCGCATTAAGTCGCTTCGTATGAATTCGATTCATCGAACATCCCGTTTGATTGACGGACTACGACGCACAGCCTGACCTGCACTACTCCCCCCGTTGCACAACGTCGTCTCGGCCATGAAGTGTCGACCAGAACCAACCATTCAGCAAGACCATCCACGCCAGGCTGACGGCGATCCACATTCGATGCCCCGTGGTTGGCGAGGTACTCATGACGGCCCCCATGGTGGCGACAGAAACCGAAACAGTCAGCCCCCAGCACAGGGTCGTTCGAATCTTCAGGTTCATGATGTCGGGTGTACCTTGTCGCTGCGGATTGGGGACATCTCGCATAGCAGATTGATCCTGGCCTGGGTCTCTTCCGAGAAATGGCGCAACTCCTCGTCAGATATCAGATTTAGCGATCGCATCGCACTCAGACGAAGGAGCCCATTCGATCTTCGCAGATCGTCGAAGGCCCTCGCGATCTCCTCGTCACGTTTTTTGGACGAGAGCGTAAATCGCGCGGTAGCGGTCATGGGACGACTGGGAACCTGCCGCAATAACAGCGATTGCATCCAGTCCCCGCTGACACAGCCGTTCCAGAGCCAGCGGCTTCAATTTGCGCAACAGTTGCCAATCACGCTCTGGGAATTCGGGCGACATCATTTGAGAAAACCTAATCTTCAAGAGACGCCGCAGTTGGTCCGTGTGTACCGTAGGAGCCAGTCGATCACGACCACAACGGTCCACACCAGACGGCAATGATCGTGAAGTGAGCCAATACGTTCAAATTGCCCACATGATTCTACACGGCGAGCCGCATCGGCGGCCAGCCGACAGGACCTATTGCCAGAGTGGCGTTCGCTCGAAACTGCGTTCCAGTTCAGGGGCGCCTATGAAGTTGCAAGTTATTCTCAAACACCGTCTGATTGCGTGATTTCCGCCGAAACTGGCGAGGTCCAGAAGTCCTAGAACGACTGGATTTCGTGTGCCTGCAAATTTTGGCGGAGGAATCAGCAGGTGATAGAACGACACGTCGGATATTGCCGAAAGTGTGCACCATAGTCGCAAGCGGAAACTGGAGCGGTTGGCGTCGGAGAGAAGCAATAGTCAGTGAATAAGCCCCAGGGGCCGAAGAGAGCAAAGAGTGCAAAGAAGTGCGAATGTTTGACGAGTGTCTGTGATCCGCAAGATGCGGCACTCCTGACCTTCACTTGAATTTAATTCGATGGCAGCGATGGAC
>CAZQUW010000508.1:0-2564 GCA_964596215.1 uncultured Planctomicrobium sp.
ACAACAGGGCGATGAGATCTCCGGATCCCATCGCCCTGTTTGCATTGGGCCTTCAGTTTGAGCCACAACCTCAAGGTAAGTCATTGATTGCCCTGCGAGCAGGATGCGTCTCAACCAACTTCAGAGCCTCGTCCGACGATCCAATCCCATCTGACGTGCAACTACGCGAGCCGGGTGGCATAAGCCTTGAACCGATCGCTCGGGCAGCACGCTGCGGCATCAGCAGCCAGCACACGCCGCGATCCCACCCGATCATTTCTTTTTGACAGTGCGCGATCGTGACTTGCTGACCTCGCCGGATTTGGCATTCGTCTCTCGAACGACCTCTTTATCAACGCTCTTACGAGGCCGGTCGATATGCACCGTCTTCGTTACAATCCTATTGCCATCAGCGTCTTTCGTCACATTTCGTTCTACTTCGCGAGTCATGATGTTCTCCATGATGCGTAGGGAAAATGCCCAGAATGGTTCTGAGCTCAACATGACGATTTCGCAATTTTCGCGCCGATTCTCGTGCGGCCGTATGCCGATTTCGTCTTCGGAAAATTCGCCTGCGTTTGGGATCAAGGAATGCAGTGATCTCCCTCACCCCCCAACACAGGAGCAACCCATGAATCACTGGGCGAGCGAGGTCTGGCAGACGATTCAGGCCGAATTCTCTGATCTCTCGGACGTCAGCCATGTCACCCGCGTGGTCCTGCGGCTGACCCTGGCGTCGCTGCTGGGGGGATTGCTGGGCTTCGAACGCGAACACCGCGGCAAAGCAGCTGGCGTGCGCACGCACATGCTGGTCGCCTCGGGTGCGGCGCTCTTCGTGCTGATCCCCCAGCAAGCCGGAGTCAGCGACGGGGAACTGATGCGCGTCCTGCAGGGACTCGTCGCCGGCATCGGCTTTCTTGGTGCCGGCAGCATCATCAAGAGCACCGGGACAGAGCAGGTGACCGGCCTTACGACCGCCGCCGGGATCTGGTTCACCGCGGCCATCGGCGTCGCCGCCGGCATGGGCCGCGAAGCCTCCGCCGTCCTCAGCACCCTGCTGGCACTCTTCATCCTGTCGTTAGTCCCCAAGCTCCCCACATTCAAAGACGGACACTGAATCTCTCCACGGACAGAATCGCCGTCGGACTGGAGGGTGTGCCCCGACGCCCCTCAACCAATTAGGACTCACCGAGCCATCAAGAGCGCCGCTGGCACGAGCTTCTCGCGTCACCCCGCTGCATCATCCGCACCTTTTTTCCAATCCCGACCAATTTTCCCTCGACGCCCCGCCCACGGCAGATGATAATTTAGACATCACCCGATCCGGGAACCAACCGCCCCGCGCCCCCTGCCCCGAGTCTCGCAACCATGCCTCGCCTGCCCGCTGATTCACCACTCAATCGCCGCCAGTTCCTGGGCTCCAGCGCCAAGAACGCCGCCGGTGTCGCAGCAGGCGTCGTCAGTCTGTCGGCCGCAGCCGCCATCGCTCACGGCAATGTGGAAAAAATCCGCCTCGGTGTCATTGGCATCCGCAACCAGGGCAAGGAACTCGCCACCAGCTTCGCCAGCCTCCCCGGCGCCAGCGTCACCACCCTGTGCGACGTGGACGACAGCCTGTTCCCCGCTGTCATCAAGTCCGTCGAACAGCTCCAGGGGGAAGGCCCCGGCAAGACCCCCAGGATCGAACGTGACTTCCGCCGCGTCCTCGATGACCCCGAAATCGACGCCGTCGTGATCGCGACTCCCGACCACTGGCACGCGGTCATGACGATCCTCGCCTGCCAGGCCGGCAAGGACGTCTACGTAGAAAAACCGGTCTCGCACACGATCGAAGAAGGGACGCGGATGATCGCCGCCGCCCGCCAATATGATCGCGTCGTCCAGTCGGGCCTGCAGCAGCGCAGCGGAGCCCACTTTCAATCGGCAATCGATTACGTCCGCAGCGGCAAGCTGGGCCGAGTCCGCCTGGCCAAAGCCTGGACCGCCCACCTGCGCAAATCGATCGGCCACAAAGCCGACTGCATCGCCCCCCAGGGAGTCGACTACGACCTGTGGCAGGGCCCTGCTCCGTTGAAAAACTTCAACCCCAACCGCTTCCATCACAACTGGCACTGGAACTGGGACTACGGCTCCGGAGAACTCGGCAACTGGGGCGTCCACATGCTCGACATCGCCCGCTGGGGCCTGGAGGTCACCTACCCCCATCAAGTCTCTGCCCAGGGGGGCAAGCACTACTTCGACGACGACCAGCAAACCCCCGACACCCTACTGGCGAACTACAGCTTCCCGGGCAAGACGATCGCCTGGGAACACCGCCTCTGGAGCCACCAGGGGATCGAAGGCCGCAGCGCCGCAGTCGCCTTCCACGGCGACCAGGGCACGCTGATCGTCGACCGCGGCGGGTGGAAAGTCTACGGCCAGTCCGAATCAGTCACCAGCGACTCCAGCAACTGCGCCACCCCGCACCACCAAAACTTCCTGGACAGCATCCGCACGCGTTCGCGCCCCACCGCCGACATCGAAATCGGCCACATCAGCACCACTCTCTGCCACCTCGGCAACATCGCCTACCGAGTCGGCCGCAC
>CAZQUW010000509.1:0-2556 GCA_964596215.1 uncultured Planctomicrobium sp.
CAGAAACACCCCCTGGTTGGGGATGACTGTCACCAGGTCGAAGGCCGACAGCACGACTCGCTCTTCGAGAGTTTCCACGTTGTGCTGCAGTGGCTTGTCATTCCAACGCTTGGGTGTACGACGTTTCCCAGGCATCCAGCGCGACTTCAGTACATCCAGCCACGGTCTGATGAACATCGGAACGACCTCTAAATTCTCTCAAAGAAGTTGAACTGCCATGCCACCGACCGGGTCTCGCATGCTGACCGAATTTCAGTCCGAAATGCGAATTCTGGCACATTCTCGATGCCAGTCCACCACCCTCGGTCGGTGACCTGCTTAACTCACCTTAAACCCACCCCGGAAAACCACTTAGCACTGTCTGCGTCCCAAAGTCTGTCGCGCCATTCGCCATGCAACGGTGCGCAGCGCACAGATCCTTATACGTCCCGCACGACCGATCTAAGACATTCATTTGCTAGTGCGCATTAAATCAAATCGAAACGTTGGCAGACATTGATATCGAAATTTTCAGCCATCAAACAGCAACAATCCACAGGCTCAATCGAAACCGCATTAACTATTCGATCAGTGCGCACCGCATCTTCGTGCGTTGGACGTAAACCAAGTGGTAAGCGTTCCCTACTGCCAGTACGAACTGCAAAATCGATAAACTTCGAGCGTTCGCCAGCAGTGCTTAGAGGTGGACTGGTTAAAAGGTTCTGACGAATTCCGAGGTCTGCGATTCCCAGACGAGATTGCTGTCGTTGGACGGAAATTCGCCGTCCGGCCAACATAGCCCGTCCGAGAGACCGTTCGCAATTGCAAAAATTGCGACACCCCCTTTTTTCAAACGAAACTAACGATTCAAGACGCCTTAAATTGCGATCAAAATTGGCCGCTCATCCCCGAACCAGCGGCTACTCGCTACTCAGTGTTGTAAGTCTAATTTCAGAAAAGGGTTAGGTGAATCATTTCAGGTTTGGCTAAGAAATAAGAAAACTTGGCTTTCAGCAGGCAAAGCGTCTTGTTTCGGAACGGATATCCAGAACGCGAATCCGGCCGGTCGTTAGCGTATGGTGTCAATAATGTGCCGGCTGATTACCAATAAGTGGTTTGATGAATCGGCGGCAGTCTTGACGAAAGTGAGTTTTTGTCCGCGAGTTCTGGTTGAGACGGTCATGAGGGGACCAAGCTCGCGTCGGGCTTGATGGATCTAGCTGGCGGCACCAGTAAAGAGGGGTGCGATCGACTCACCTTCGTTGGCCGACATCGGGCGATTCACCCGGTCTTTAATGATGGCCTGCGGGTCGATGCCCAGCGCCGTGAAAATCGTGGCCCCCAGATCGGACGGATAGTATGGGTTCGATGCCGGATAGGCAGCGATGTTGTCTGAACTGCCCAGTACCTGGCCGCCACGCACTCCCGCACCGGCAAACAGGGCGAAGAAGACCCCGGCCCAATGGTCGCGGCCGTCCGGAACATAACTCGGCGTTCCCACGTTGCCGCCAATCTTGGGGGTGCGGCCAAATTCGCCGACCATGACGACCAGCGTCTCATCAAGCAGCCCGGATGAGGTCAAATCATCGAGCAAGGTTGATACGCCGAGGTCCAGTGGCGGCAGCAGTCGGTCTTTGAGCTGTGTGAAGTTACTGTTGTGAGTGTCCCAGTTATTCATTGTCCCCATGTTGGCCTGGACGATGGGGACACCGGCCTGCACCAGGCGCCGGGCCAGCAGCAACGATTGCCCGAATGCGTGCCGGCCATATCGATCCCGTACCGCAGCCGGCTCTTGATCAATCGCGAAGGCCCGGCCGACGGCGCTGGTCGTCAGAATGGACATGGCCTGATCCTGATAACTGTTGAACTCGGCTGCCGAACGAGCGAGTTCCAGTCCGGCCGACTGGGCATTGAACTGGGCCAGTAATTGCCGACGCTGACCGAGAGAATCGACGGTCATGCCGACGGGGAGGCTCAAGTTTTCGACCTGAAACTTTGGATCGTTAGGATCCTGCTTGACGTGCCAGGGGTCATGCCGGGCGCCCAGGAATCCGCCATCCTGTCCGGAGAACCCGTATCCATTATTCAAATAGGTGGGCAACATCACGCCGTTGGGAATGCCGTCTCGCCGCGGCCGCAGGTAGTCCAGCGTCGAGGCGTAACAGGGCCAGTCCGACCGTGAGGCCATATGGGTCGCCCCCAAAGGCATCTTGTCGATCCCGGTCAACACCATGTGCGTGGCATGCTCGTGACTCGGTAAGCCATGCGTCATCGAGCGAATCACGGCGAATTTATCAGAACAGGCGGCGAGTTTGGGCAAGTGCTCGCTGATCAACATTCCGGGGGTGTGTGAGGCAATCGGCTGAAACGTACCGCGGACTTCGGCGGCGGCATCCGGTTTCA
Source organism: uncultured Planctomicrobium sp. (assembly GCA_964596215.1). GTDB lineage: Bacteria > Planctomycetota > Planctomycetia > Planctomycetales > Planctomycetaceae > JAKFVC01. The sequence goes on from CAZQUW010000509.1 coordinate 2,383, forward strand.
GATCGAACATGTCGAGATGGCTGGGGGCGCCTGTCAAGAAGGTCAGAATGACGCTTTTCGCCCGGTGTGGGCCGCGATCGGTCGTCGCCGCGGCCCGCGATTGATGCGCCAGGAGGGACGACAAACCCATCCCGAACAGTCCCGAATAACCCACCTGCAAGAGTTCGCGGCGGC
>CAZQUW010000510.1:0-2552 GCA_964596215.1 uncultured Planctomicrobium sp.
TTTTTTACCTGTGTGAGCGCAGCGAATTAGAGGCCGATTCTTGAAAACGCCTCGCGATCCGGAGAATTGGTGCGGTGCAAGCACCGAACGATCTGCCCCCGACGATGACCGCCCTGCAGTCGAGTATCCCCGACGTAGTGGCCCATCCGGAGACAGTGGTCTCTAATTCGCTGCGCTCACACAGGTTCGGAGAACCTGTGCCACCCCGCGGGGCTCACCAAGAAGGTTGTTAGGGTTCCTCGGTCACCACACATTGCCGCCATGAAGTCAGGTAGTGATTGCAATTTCAGTACGAAAACGCATTCAAACCGCATCTTCCGCTGAGCGAATGCAGGCTGAGTTTCACGTGTCATCGGCCAGACGTCAGGCACAGCCTGACCTACTCGACGTTAGTGGGCACAGTTGCGCACAAATCCAATAATGTTCAACTCCAGGCTGAACTGGTACGATAGGACCATCAGCCCGGAACAACGACGGCTTTAAGTGCGGGCATGCCGGTTGAGCCATCGTCGAGGAAGAAGCTGAATGCGATCGTTCGCGAGCCCGCATCTTTACGGCGGCACTTGAGTGCGACACTTTTCAAGACACGTTCGATATCGCTGACACTCGCCGACGATACGAACGTGATTGTGAGCGGTGTGCCAGCGGTTCCCCCGATTGTCGTGGCGATGGTCGTCTTGCCCGATTTGAGCTCGCCCTTCTTGAGCTTCAATCGCGATGTTCTGTCTCCCGTCGCGGCCACGACCAGTTTGTCTTTCTCCCGCCCACCGTCGGTAATTGTGATGGTCAGCCTGCTGCCAGCTGGATCGCTGAAATCAGGACCCGGTTCCAGGTCGGCTGAGGCGTCAATCACCACCGTGGTTCCTTTTCCTAACGTGGTGGTTCCCGGCGATGTGGTCACCTGCGGGATGGCCCGTTCGAGCAGATTGATCGTAATATCGGCCACGGCGGACAGCGCGGGAATGCCATTGTCCGTGACTTGCACCGACAGGACATGGCTGGATTGATCGTCGAAATCCAGAAGACTTCCATCAGCGACGGTGATCGCTCCGGTGGCCGAGTCAATACTGAATGCGCCCGATGCATTACCGTCCAGGATGGAAAAAGTCTGCGTCTGATCCTCATCCAGATCAGACGCCAGCACCGTCCCGATCAACGTTCCGTCGGGACGGTGCTCGACGACGGTAAACGTTTGGGGCTCGATGACCGGCGGGTTGTTGGGCTCCACATCGCTCAGCAACAGAATCTCGGTGTCAGCCAGGATGGCGAGATCCAGCGGTGACACGACTTCTCGCACTCCCAGATGGCCGACGACTCCGTTCATCAGATCCGACAGCAACTCAGATCCAGGTCGCGGGGAACTGTTGCCCACATGAAAATGATTCCCATAGGTCAGCGGGACGGGACCACCGTAGAGTTCCACCGCCTGCGGTCCATTAAAGTAAAAGTTGTCGCTGACGAACGTCACGTGGGTATCAAACAGCGTGGCAAATTCGCCTGGCAAACTGCCGTCGATATTGTCTCCGTAACCGATGAGACTGAAGGCATGCATGATTTCATGCAGGATGACAGAGAATCCATCAACCTTGTCTGCGGGGACGGGATCGGAGCCATCGAACGGAGTGGGATCGAGCCACACATCGTCCGTCAGAAATTCAACGCCGAAGGTAATCCGGATGTCCGGCGCGGTGCCGTTGGGGTCAATCCCCGTTCTCAATTCCGAGGCGGCTCCCGCCTGCACAACAGTAATCCCATCTTCCACGCGGACGACGGAATAGTCCTCACTGCCCCCATTTGCCGTCGGCGCGGTATCGGAGAATCCGAGGATGATTTCGATGGACGCGGAATCCGCCAGAAACTGAGCCAATTCGGCACCCGCCGCCAGCGCATTCTGTTCCAGGTCAGAATAGTAAGCGGCCTGCGAGCCTCCTGGATCATCAAAAGTCACCGAGAATGTGATCGCTGGCAGCGTTCGTGATTCAAGACACTCAAGGCTGACCTTCCGACGTGGTTTCTGCCGCGTTGCAGCACTCCGATCCCACCAAATCCCCCACAGGGAATCCGAGATCAACGTCCAGCGCGATTGAATACGGCAATTCATGGTCCGTGACCTCGCGAGAAAACAGCAGATAAAGTGTCCTGCAGCAGCCGGGGAAATCCATTCTAGTCGTGGAAAGTCTCGACAAGCAATTAAAAAGTGTGATCGACAAGGTGGGGCGCACTGGTTTGGAAACCCAGACCACCGCAGTCGTGGCACTGTTTCAGGTCGGCGCGGTGCAGCCTGATCTTGAGTTGACTTGCTCGCCGACCTTAAGCAGTGGTTCCGCGGGCGTCGGCGTTTGGGTGAGCCGCGCACGAAGTCAGCGCTTTTCCGGTCCATTCCGAGCACGAAGTCGGCGGGGCGGGTTGGGGACGGTTAATGCGCTTACTTCGTGCGCGGCTCTTTTGGGTGAGGGGAGAGGACAGGGGACTTTCTACCTTTTAAACAAGTTAGTACGCCACCGCTGTCCACTACGCTCCCCTGGCAGCTCTTCAGCACCAAAGGTGCGCGC
>CAZQUW010000511.1:0-2549 GCA_964596215.1 uncultured Planctomicrobium sp.
GTCGCTTTCGTATCGGTTTTCGTGGGATCGGGAATCTTTCCGCATTCCAGCTTGCGGGCTTCGAACAGCGTATCGGGCAGTTCAATCCCCGCGGCCTGGAACCGCTTCAGGCAGGCGGGACGATACCCCGTGACGTAATACTCGCCCACGGCCTGACCGTCCTGCACACCCGTTTGTTCGTAGCCGAAAATGTCTTCCAGCTGATACATGCCATCCTTAATGCCCACCACTTCCGAAATCCGCATGACCCGTCGGGCACCACCTTTCAGACGCGCCAGGTGGACGACCAGCCGAATCCCGGTCGCGATGTACTCGCGGACCACCGGCACGGGCAGTTCATACCCCGTCATGGCGACCATCATTTCCAGTCGTGCCAGGGCGTCACGCGTATCGTTGGCGTGGATCGTGGTCAGCGAACCTTCATGGCCGGTGTTCATGGCCTGCAGCATATCGAGGGCTTCGGACCCGCGGACTTCGCCTACGATAATGCGGTCGGGCCGCATTCTCAAGCTGTTTCGCACCAGGGCCCGCTGGGTCACTTCGCCCGTGTCTTCGGTGTTCGGCGGCCGCGTTTCCAGGCGGATCACGTGGCGGTGCAGCAGGTTGAGTTCTGCCGAATCTTCAATCGTAATCAGGCGTTCTTCAGCCGGGATAAACTTCGTCAGGGCGTTCAGTAACGTGGTCTTACCGGCACCCGTGCCGCCGGCGATTAAGAAGCTGGCGCGGGATTCGATGGCCGCCGCTAAGAACTGCACCATTTCCGGGGCGATCGACTGGAACTGCGTCAGGTCGTCGAGGGTCAGCGGGCGCTTGCCGAAACGCCGGATGGAGAGGGTGGGGCCGTTCAGGGCGAGTGGTGGAATCACGGCGTTAACACGGGATCCGTCGGGCAGGCGGGCGTCGACCATCGGGCTGACTTCGTCAATCCGGCGGCCCACGCGCGAGACCACGCGGTGAATAATGCGCATCAGGTGGGCATTGTCCGCAAAGATCACGTCCGTCTGTTCCAGGCGGCCGCGGCGTTCGATATAGACTTCGTAGGGACTGTTCACTAAAATATCGGAAATCGCATCATCTTCAACCAGTTTCTCCAGCGGTCCCAGGCCGAAGACTTCTTCGAGGAGATCCTTGAGAAAGCGTTCCTGGTCGTGTCCCTTCAGCTCGACGGCATGTTCCCGCAGCAGCTCCTGGGCCACGGCCCGCACTTCGCCCGACAGCTCGGCCTCTTTGACCTGGGCCAGCATGGTGAGTTCCAGGGACTCGACCAGTTCTTCATGAATGGCCACTTTCAAACGCTGAAACAGCAACTCGCGCCGGTCGACGTGGTCGGGGATGGAGTCGTACGAATCGAAGATCGCACGTTTGAAGGTCAGTAAGGCCATGAATCAGCTTCCTGAATCGGTTGTTCTATATGTTCTGACTGCCCGTCGGCAATTTCTGTCGTCGGGAAAGGGTTCGCGAGTCTGTCCTGGTCGATCACCTGGCGTGTCGCAGGGGGTTCCCTGCGAGCTTTCGCGACAGGCCACCCGCGGTTGATGCGTCCGGCAACCGGGAACCGGCTGACGGACACTTCGCTGGTGGTTAACAGCTTGCAATTTCCGCTCCACCGCTGTCCAGAGGAAAATCGGATCAAACCAGAATCGCCCGCGGATTCGTCACGTTTCCCCCTGTTGTCCGGACTGTGGATCACCGCTCCATCGGGCTGGTCCGGTGATTGTTCCGGGGAATGCGCCCGGAAAGAAGGGGTGTGCCATTGATCCAGCTTTACCTCCACCACTCGTTCAGCAGGGGGCTGAGTCGGTCGCGGAGTGTTAACCACTGTTAACGCGAGGTGCGCGTCGGTGTTCACCGCGGGAGCGCTGGGGGCGGCTGGCCGGTCGTGATTGAGGGTATTGTCGTTGGCGGCGGGGTGAGGAATTGCAGGCAAATACGGGGTGTCTTGGTTTTTGGGGGAGCAGAATTGCGCTGGTTAACTGCGGATAACAGTGGGTTGTGCGTTTTGCAACAGTCGCCCGGTGGGGTTTTCAGTGGGCGTACCGTGAGCGTGGGGGTGAGCGATCGGGCGCAGGGCTTGTTCACTCATTCTGCACGAGTCTTGGAATGGGATTTGCGTGAACGTGCGAATGCTTCTTTACCCTGGCCGGCGGAAGCACGGGCGCATTCGCGCCACGGGATCGAGCTACTGTGGAAGGGCCGATGCCTGCACTTCAACTTTCACTCATGCAGGACACATCACACAATTAAGTTCGGAGCATTCTCATGTTGAAGAAGTTTATCAATGACGAAGCCGGTTTCATCGTTTCGTCCGAATTGGTCCTCATCGCCACGATGTTGGTTCTGGGTCTGTTGGTCGGTCTGAACACCCTCCGCAACTCGATCACCAGCGAACTGGACGACATTGCCGACGCCATCGGCAACATCAACCAGGACTACAGCTACTCCGGTCTGACCGGTCACTCGGCCAGCGTTGCCGGCACCGTGTTTGACGATCTGGAAGACTTCTGCGAAGTCGGCAACCAGGTCTCCGACACCTTCCAGCTGTGCACCGC
>CAZQUW010000512.1:0-2545 GCA_964596215.1 uncultured Planctomicrobium sp.
ACTTCTCGTTCGACGGATGGTGGCATCAGTGGCTGGAACTTGCTCAGGCGGTAGTTTGGCAGTGATGCTGCGACTTGGTCCCACACGGATTCGTTATTCCAGAACGCGGGATCTCGTAGTTGTTCCAGGACCGCTTGAAAGCTGGCCAGCGTCAGGTCATCGCCGCGAACTCGGAGAAGGTAGTTGTCGTTAACGATTCTCCAGGATGGTCCGATGGAGGCGACCGCGTGCCGCAGGGTTGAGTTGATTCGGCCGCCAGCGAAGGTCCACCAGAAGATCTCGTTGCCGATCTCTTCTATGTCGCCGCAATCAGTCTCAATGAGCCCCCGTTTGGCTAGGCGCTCTTCATCGAGGGCCTTCTGAGCTGCCGGGTTCAAGTAGCCGTAGGTGTCTGCGGAGGTCAGGATCTGCAGGATCTTTTGGCAGATGTGAAAGCTTAGAAACTGCGGGATGAAGCCGCCCCAGGTCGGTTGGCGGCCGCGGGGGGCTGGTTCCACGATCACTCGTCGGTCGTCGTGTTGAACTCGGATTAGAGCCCAGGGGCGCCCGCCGAGTAGGAAGCAACTGACCCCATCAACAAGCCGGTCGACAAATGCCTGGTTCAATGTCCCGAGCGGCTGGGCACTTAGCGTCTGGACCGTGTAGCTTTGAGGGCTCGAAAAGACTGCGTACAGTTCCATGAAGTTACGTCGGCCGAATCGCTTTTCGGCCTTGGGACCGAGGACTAGAAGGCCGCTGGCCATGCGTAATGATTCATCGTGCAGCATCCATTCGATGAGGCCATCGAACTCTTCCCGTGAGATTCCACGAAAGTCAGGGACTTGATGCAGATGTTGCCACGCTGCTTCCGCCGCAACGCCGTCGCTCGCCAGGGACATCGCCAGCAATTGGTGTATGAAAACTGGCCAGCAGCGATCTGAGAGTTCCACGCTCTCGACCCAGCCAGACCGTGCCAGCTCCACCAGGGCGATGGCTTGCAGGACTCCCTCGGTCGTTTCGCAGAAGAATGTTGTGTTTGCCGCCTGACCTGCACGGCGACCCGTGCGTCCCATTCGCTGCAGGAATGAGCTGACCGTGTCGGGGGCCTCGGCCTGCAGCACCCGATCCAAGTCGCCGACGTCGATGCCCAGTTCCAGGGTGGATGTGCAGACGATGCAGGCGTCGGTGCCGTGATGGAACCGTTCTTCGGCCAGCAGCCGCTCTTCCTTCGAGACGGCACTGTGATGCACGAAGACTTCGGTCCCCGCCCGGCGCATGTTCTCAGCGACGGCCTCGGTGACCGATCGAGACTGACAAAAGAAGAGGCTTTTTCCGCCCTTTGCCAGGCGGGCCGCGTCGAGCGACAGATGCGACAGATCCTCGGAGCGAACGATTAACAGCTGCCGACGGCTCGGTTGCTTGGGAGGGTCGACAACCCGACCGGGGCGACGAGACGTCCCCTGTAACCAACTGAGGATCGCGTCGGGATTACCCACGGTGGCGCTCAACCCCACGCGTTGTACGTCGTGGCGAGACAGGCGGGCAATCCGCTCCAGCACGCTCATTAAGTGAGCACCCCGGTCGGTCCCCGCGATCGCATGTACTTCGTCGATGACGACGATTCTTAAGTCTCCGAACAGCTTGGCGGTATCGACTTTCGGCGAAACGAGCATGACCTCCAGCGACTCGGGTGTGGTCATCAACAGTTCTGCAGGCTCTTTCAGAAAGTGGCGACGTTCGTGATCGATGGTGTCGCCGTGCCAGACGAAGCGGTGCAGTCCGACCATCTCGGTATAGAGGCCCAGCCGTTCTGACTGGTTATTTAAGAGCGCTTTGATCGGGGCGATGTAGAGCGCTCCCACTCCATCTGGGGGATGGCTGACCATCTCCGACAGCGTGGGAAACATGGACGCTTCGGTCTTGCCCCCTGCTGTCGGGGCCAGCACGACCGCATTGCAGCCGTCGAGGAGTGCCTCGCCCGCCAGTTCCTGCACTGGGCGCAGGGTGGTCCAGCCCAGTCGAGCGACGATGGCTTCCTGCAGACGTGGAGCAAACCGGGAGAAGACACTCACCACGCGTCCTCCTGAGGCACCAATTCCTCCGCGTCGTCCGGCGGGGGCGGAGTTTTACCGGCCAGAATCTGTTGTTCTTCGTCCGATGGTTCCTTGGGAGTGAACCCGTACTGCGTGTTCGGATCGTAGTCGGGATGTTGGTCTACCAGATCTAGCTGGTCGACGAACTCGCGCAGGAATTGCCGGGGAACGACCCCGACGTCTCCCTTGAAACCGGTCGTTACCTGATTCACCAACCGGTCTACAAATCCCAGGTCGATCCGGGCCTCCAGATGAATGCGGTCGTTTGTCGGAAACAACTCCCTCAATTTCAATGCAACCGCCCTCAGACGTTCCGCATCGAATGGGGTTAATTCCAGTTGGGCCTGTCGCAGGCTGGCGAACTTGCCTTGTTTCATGAATCGGATGCGGTCGTGTAAGGGCGTTAGCCCCGCCACACCGTGTCGCGTGTCGAAGAACTCAGGAGTGCCCGTGAAGATCCACAGGAGGCCCGG
>CAZQUW010000513.1:0-2516 GCA_964596215.1 uncultured Planctomicrobium sp.
CAGTTCACGGGCGACAATCGCCCCGATGCCCGGGAATTTCTGGCCGTTGTTGGCGCCGCTTACAGCCATGTACTTGGTCGTCAAAATCCGGTGCCCGCCGGCGAAATGGTCCCCCGTGTCGTGATGCAGCGACCGCACCATCGAAAATTTGTCGGCCACCCGGGCTTGCTTGGGATAGAGCTCCGTCATGTCGAAGCCGGAAACATTGGTCCGAATCGGCGTCCACAGCCCGCGGTACTCCGCGGGAGCCTCGGGCTTCATGTCGTACATGTCCATGTGGCCGGGGCCGCCATCCAACCAGATCAGGATGACTGACGTGTTCTTTTTCTCGCCGGTCTTCTGGGACGTAACTTCTTTGGCCCGAGCGAATTGGGGCAAACCCATCGCGCCCATGCCCGCCATGCCCAATTGGACAAAACTGCGGCGCGACATTCCATCACAGTAGTGCGGGGCCAAACCAGCGTCGACTCGGAACATGCAACCTCTCCTGACGTGCGAGCACGTACAAACGATTTCTTATCCGTTCATAATTGTTTTTCGGCTGCAGAGCAAGGGAAAAGTCAATTTCCTTGATCCAGAAGTCAAAATCGGATCGGCTAAACGCTGCGTTCGGTACTCCATGCCTGGGCCAGTTCTACGAGTACCTTCGCGCAGTTTTCCATTTCTTCCACACAAGTCCATTCCAGCGGTGAGTGCGGATTGTGCTCACCGGTCGAAAGGTTGGGGGTGGGCAGCCCCAGTTCGGTCAGCCGCGAACCGTCTGTACCGCCGCGGATAATGGCCAGATCGGGTTTCAGCCCGGCCGCTTCCGTGGCTTCGATCGCCTTCGGCAAAGCCCGTGGCTCACGTTCCAGGCCATCACGCATATTGCGGTACTGTTTGTGAATCGCAATCTGGATCTCGGCCCGGGGATGTTTGATTCGTAACTTGGCTGCGATGGCTTCCAGGGTCGCTGCATATTCGGTCAGTCGCGGCGTTTCAAAATCGCGCAGTATCATCCGGGCCGAGGCCAGGGCCACGCCTCCTTCGATCTGGTACGGGTGAATGAAGCCTTCGCGGTCGGACGTTGTTTCCGGAGACAGCCGGTCGGACGGCAACTCGGCCAGGAACTCGCTGAGGATGCGAATCGCGTTGACCATTTTTCCCTTGCCGATCGAAGGGTGAATGTTGATCCCTGTCACGGTCACGACTGCCTGGTCGGCCGAGAACGTTTCGGAATCAATTCCCCCCTGCCCGTCGCCATCCAACGTGTAGGCACAGACCGCTCCCAGCTTCTGCAGATCGAGATGGTCAACACCGCGGCCGATTTCCTCGTCGCAGGTAAAGCAGACACGAATGGCACCGTGTGCCACCTCGGGATGTTCCATCAGATAGGCGGCGGCTGTCATGATTACCGCGATCCCCGATTTGTCATCCGCCCCCAGCAGCGTCGTCCCGTCGGTCGTGACCAGCGTCTTACCGATCAGCCCCTGCAGGGCCGGGTTGTCTTCGACGCGGATCACCTTGGTCGGATCCGCCGGCAGGACGATGTCCCCCCCGCGATAATCCTGGATCACCTGCGGGTCGACATTGGTCCCGGTGGTTTCGGGCGAAGTATCAACGTGAGCCAGCCAGGCAATGACCGGCACCGCTGCTCCCATCGTCGCCGGAATGGTGGCCATCACAATACCGTGTTCGTCCAGGCTGACATCCTGCAGGCCCAGTTCATCGCATTCGTGTTCGAGCAGGCGGCAGAGGTCCAGTTGCTTCGCAGTACTGGGCACCGAGCGGCTGGTTTCGTCCGACTGAGTATCGATTCGCACGTAGCGGAGAAAACGTTCCAGCAACAACGACATGAGCGATCCTTCAATAGAAGTTTTTCGAGGTCTGATACTGACAAAGTCTGAAACGGAGTGGTCAGGCGGTCTCGAAACATGATAGCAACCCCGGGCCCTGGAGAGATAATGAGGCGAACTGTCGCCCACTTGGCAAATCATCGCTACCAGCGACTTCTTTGATTTCTTTGACCCCTTCGATTTCTTCGACTACTTTGCGGGCTCACGGCTTTTGCCTCCCGCCTACGCTGAAAGAGATTTTTCGCCTAAAGGCAAACAAAACTCGCGACTTCTTTGACTTCTTTGCTCCCTTAGGACTTTCACCTCCGGATCACCAGCGTCACGCAGTGACGAGATACCAGCCCGAGGCGCCAGGGAGCGGATCGTCCCTCGAATATCAAACAGATTTCACTCGCTCTCGCTTCTGGCCGGTATGGGCCGCCACCGAACGACTTCTTTGCCTTCTTTGCTCCCTTGAACTCAGTCGTAAGATGGGCACTCTCGCCCGTCCATGCTTTTGACTCACAAATACGACTGGCAGCAGTGCCCATCTTACAGACCAATCCACGCGCCAAATTCTGGTGTGCCCTTTGCCCTCTTTGCTCTCTTAGGACTTTTCCCTCCCGCCCACGCTGGAAGAGATTATTCACGCCAGGGCCAACAAAACTCGCGCCTTCTTTACCATTCTTTGCTCCCTTACCC
>CAZQUW010000514.1:0-2510 GCA_964596215.1 uncultured Planctomicrobium sp.
TGGCTTTCTTCCCTGGTGGAATTGGGCCGATGGAAATGATCATTTTCGGCGTGATTGCACTGTTGCTGTTTGGCAAGCGACTCCCCGAGGTGGCTCGCAGCCTGGGCAAGGGGATCGTGGAGTTTAAGAAGGGTGTCCGAGGAATCGAAGACGACATGGAGGACAACATGTCCAAGCGGTCCAGCCAGCCTCAGTCACGCCCCATTCCCGAGGATGATCGGGCTGAGGTGACGGCACCGAAGTTTGAGCCGCCGCAATTCGAACCGTCGTCCGAGGCCAAGTCCTAGTCCGCCATCAATCCTGAATTTGCGGGTGTCACTGGCTTTGCCGGTGCTCTTGCCAGTCGCGACAGGTTCGGCATTGGCAGAGCCAGCGGCACCCAGCCGGAAGCTTTGGGACGGTCAGAGCAACAGGTCGCCGACTGTGACCTGCACCACTGGCCTGGGTTACCATAATGTGACTGCACAGCCCGACGGCCTGCGAGCAGTCGGGCTGTCGCAGTAAACAGACTTCATCCGCAGCGAAATTTGCCTCCTTCGTCCGGCCCCGGATTTCAAACATCAGGGCGGATGCCCCCCTCGTCGTGAGTTGTCGCCTCATGTGGATCAAAATCTGCGGAATTCGCGACACGGCAACCGCGCGTTTCCTGGCGGACCTGGGGGTCGATGCCATCGGGTTGAACTTCTATTCGCCCAGCCCCCGATCTGTTACACGGCAACAGGCCATTGAGATCGCCCGGGCTGTTCGCGGCCGGGTCACCATTGTCGGACTGTTTGTGAATCACTCGGTCGCCGAAGTGCAGCAGACCATTAATGAAGTGGGCCTGGACATGCTGCAGTTTCATGGTGACGAACCTCCTGAGTTCCTGGCCGAGTTCCCCGATTTTCGGATCGTGCGGGCATTTCGCATGGGGGCAGAGGGGCTCAAACCGGTGGCCGACTACTTGCGTCGGGGACGCGACTTGAATGCCCTGCCCTGGGCCTGCCTGATTGATGCAGCCGCGCCTGGCCAATACGGCGGCACGGGACTGACGGTCAATTGGCAGGAGTTGGCCGACAACTTTCACGGTGGCTGGCCCCCGCTGATCCTGGCGGGGGGCCTGACGCCCCAGAATGTCGAGACCGCCATCGAGGTCACTCGTCCCTGGGGGGTCGATGTGGCCAGCGGAGTCGAATCAGCGCCGGCGGTGAAAGATCGCGATCTGATGACGCAGTTCGTGACTGCGGCACGTCGCGGTCCGACAGCCTGACCGTGTGACTCATGCGAGCCGGGCAATTCGAACCGGCAGTGATAATGCCCCGAGGCTTCGCGGGCGGGCATCGCCGTCGAGGCGCCGCGCGACGACTCGCAGATTTGTGATGTTCGCTCGACTCTGGTGAGTCCAGCGACGTGAGGGGACGTAATAAAACGTCGCGCGATCCAGGGATCGCGCGACGTCAATTATGGAGCCGTTCCGACTTCAGCCGGCGGGACTAGAAGTCACCCACGACCTGCCCATCGTTGCGGCCGAGCAGGCGTTCGAAAACGCTGTCGATATAGGCCGGTCCCGAATGATCAGGCGCGGCACCACCGATGCTGTTGGGCTTGTGGTCGACGTTTTCGCTTACAAACCGCACGCCGCCGTCCCCCATCAGGAAGTGGGCGCCACCGACGTGGGCACTGGAATAGCCGCGGCTCTGGTGCGAAGGATTGGTGACGGTCTGGTTGATGCCCCAATAAGGAATTCCGATCACAGCCAGGCACGACCGGCACTGTTGTCCGGCATACGAACCCACCGAAGTTGCCGGCGAGAAGCCAAGCGCGTTGCCAGCACCGATATAGAGATTCTTCAGACGGAAGGCGCGTTCACCAACAAGAATCGTATTGCTGGTGCCGTCTGTGATGTCACGCAGTCCGACCTTCGAGTCGGCCCAGCCCACGCCCAGCGGCGGGCCGTACGTGGCGGCCAGTACGGCGGGAGTGTTGCTGTCACCAGTGTCGGCCGAGATCACATAGTTCGATTTGGCAATCGCTACGTTGGATGTGCCGTTCGTCACGTACCGATTGTAAGTTCCGAAGTCGGTGGTTGATCCGGCGTCGTAGCCCAGCGTGCCATCGAAATTATTCAACGCGGGGCCCGTATCGCTGGGGCAGGCGAAAACCGGCAGGGGCGAAGTCAGAGCGGCGGCGTTCGCACCACCCAGCGCCAGGTTCTGGTCGATTCTGCGCGTCCCCGGCGCGACAGTATTAAACAAGGGGGCTTGATCGAGGTACGGCAGCAGAAACGCACCCCAGCTCCAGATCGTCGTTTCACCGGTCGCGGCCTGGTAGTAGCTGCTGACCCAGCCGGGGGGCAACGTGTTGTAGACGTCGTGATAGTTGTGGAACGCCAGGCCGAGCTGCTTGATGTTGTTCTTGCACTGGCTGCGGCGCGCTGCCTCGCGCGCCTGCTGCACGGCGGGCAGCAGCAACGCAATCAAGACGGCGATGATCGCGATGACCACCAGCAATTCAATCAGCGTAAATCCTCG
>CAZQUW010000515.1:0-2487 GCA_964596215.1 uncultured Planctomicrobium sp.
TGTAACCGGCGTTGAAAAACTTCCGATGATTCTCGTCTCTTGGTACGGTGCGAACGCCTATTCATTGTGGGCGAATGAGGGCCGCTGGATGGAATATCGAAGTCACGAAGGCTATCTACCTTCGGAAGCCCAATGGGAATATGCCGCACGAGGAACACGTTCTCAGTCGTTTCCTTGGGGAAACGCCTCAGATGATCAGGAACCAATGAGGTACGGCCAACATGACGGTGGGGAGACTTATCAAGCCGACACCCTCCCGATGTCCGCAGTCAATGATCGCCTCGGAATGTCGCCGTTTGGGTTGCACCACATGGCGGGGAATGTCTGGCAGTGGTGTCGAGACTGGTATGGCGAGGGTTTTTATCGAGCGGCGGCATCGAGCGGCAAGAATCCCGTCAATCAGAACGAAACAGGCATTCGAAGTGAACGGGGCGGAAGTTGGGTTGGTCCAGCCCATTTGTGCCGGAGTTCCCATCGACGAGGACGAGCACCAAATGCCCGAGGCCGTTGTCTAGGATTTCGGTGCATTAGTCATCCCGATTCTCTTCCAAAGTTCAAGTAAATGAAAATCTCTATTCCCAAACTCTCACTCGTCGTTCTCATCGGCCCCAGCGGGTCCGGGAAGAGCACGTTTGCCCGGAAGCACTTCTTGCCCAGCGAAGTGCTATCGTCGGACTATTGCCGGGGATTGGTCAGTGATAATGAGAACGATCAGACGGCGACAACTGATGCCTTCGATGTGCTGAACTACGTGGCGGCAAAGCGACTGGCACGGGGACGGCTGACTGTCGTCGATGCGACTAACGTCCAGCCCGAGGCACGAGCACCATTGGTGGCTCTCGCTCGGAAGTATCATTGCCTGCCAGTTGCCATCGTCTTGGACCTTCCCGAAGACCTCTGCCACGAGCGGAATCGAGGCCGAGATGATCGTAATTTTGGCACGCATGTCATCCGCCAACAAAAGTCACAACTGCGACGAGCCATCCGTGGCCTCAAAGGGGAAGGCTTCCGCCATATCTACGTCATGAATAGCGTGGAAGAAGTCGAGACTGCGGTCATTGAGCGGGTGCCGCTGTGGAACGACCGCAGCCAAGAACATGGGCCGTTCGACATTATCGGCGACGTGCATGGTTGTGCTGACGAGCTTGAGGAATTGCTTGATCGATTGGGGTACGGCCAGCTCCTGAAAGTCGTGATACCAAGCGAAGATCCGGGGTGGACTAATCGCTGTTATGTCCACCCGGCAGGTCGCAAGGCCTTGTTCGTGGGTGATTTGGTGGACCGTGGTCCCCGGGTGCTCGACAGTCTGAGCATCGTGCGAAACATGGTTCAGTTTGGCTCTGCCCTATGCGTCCCCGGCAACCACGATATGAAGTTGCTCAAAAAGTTGAATGGCCGAGATGTCCAGATTACACACGGGTTGGCTCAAACTTTGAGTGAAATTGATGCCTTGCCCAACGAAGTGCGTGATCCGTTCTGCAAATCGTTAGCAGTATTCCTTGATGGCCTCGTCAGCCATTACGTATTGGATGACGGTAAGTTAGTCGTCGCCCATGCCGGAATGAGAGAAGAAATGCAGGGGCGAGGCTCCGGCAGGGTCCGAGACTTCGCTCTCTACGGAGAAACGACTGGGGAAACTGACGAATTCGGGCTTCCCGTACGATATAACTGGGCGGCTGAGTACCGAGGCTCGGCGACGGTCGTTTACGGCCATACCCCTGTTCCACACCCAGAGTGGCTGAACCGCACGGTCAACGTCGATACGGGATGTGTTTTTGGCGGGAAGCTGACCGCAATGCGATATCCCGAAAAGGAGTTCGTGTCCGTTTCGGCGAAGCGGACTTACTGCGAAGCGTCACGTCCATTCCTGCCCGTGGAACAACCGGTTCCAGACCTATCTGCCCAGCAGCTACATGATGACTTGCTGGATGCGGATGATGTCATTGGCAAGCGGATTGTCACGACTCGTCTCCATCACAGCGTCACGATCCGTGAGGAGAACGCCACCGCAGCATTGGAGGTGATGAGTCGTTACGCCGCCAACCCCAAGTGGCTGATCTATTTGCCCCCTACGATGTCACCGAGTGAAACAACAAAGCAGACGGGATTGTTGGAACATCCGACAGAGGCATTTGCGTACTTTCGGAATCAGGGAATTCCGCAGGTGATCTGCGAGGAGAAGCACATGGGATCTCGGGCCGTGGTGGTCGTCTGCAAGGACCAAGCCACCGCCCGTGAACGATTCGGTGTGACTGAAGATGAGTGTGGCATCGTCTACACTCGGACGGGCAGACGGTTCTTCAATGATTCAGACCTCGAACGACGTTTCCTCGAACGGCTGCGGACTTCGCTGACCGCATCTGGATTCTGGGACGAGTTCAATACGACTTGGGTGTGTCTAGACTGTGAACTCATGCCGTGGTCGGCCAAAGCTCAGGAGCTGCTGAGAACACAATATGCAGCAGTCGGTGCCGCAGGCAATGCGTC
>CAZQUW010000516.1:0-2436 GCA_964596215.1 uncultured Planctomicrobium sp.
CCGGCGGAACAGGAACAGACGAAATCCATGGCGATGACGGAGACGATTCGCTCCAAGGCGACGCGAACGATTCCGAAGATGGGGGCAGTGGCAACAATGCCATAGTTCATGATACTCCGACTCACGAAGCGCCGCCAACTCACGAAGTGCCGCCGACTCACGAGCCGACTGCACATAGAACTACCTGAGATCGCGAGTTTATCCGGAGCCTTACGTCGATTTGTGAAACCAGTAGCAGCTGTCTCCGGAGCGATCCGGCGTCAAACGATCGAAAGTTTAGCGCAGACGAACCTGAGGGGCCACGTATGTTGCGCCGCTTCTTGCTGATATGGACCGTAATCGGTTTATGTCCGAACCTCCTCATAGCGAAAGACACTCCGCAAGTGCAGGCCCGAGGCGCGGGTGCTAATGGACCGAAGCAGCCTCAAGCCTGTGTCTCTTCCGAGGGAGTCATTGATCTCGTCTACGCCGTTGGTGAGGACATTCATGTCACCACGTCGCGTGATCAGGGAGCCACATTCATTCCGGCCACAGGCACAATTCGATGTCCAAATATGGCGGCAGGAATGAGGCGTGGTCCGAGAGTTATTCGCAACAAGGCGGCGGTGGTCGTTACCGCGATTGGCGGTGCGCAGGGCAAAGGTAAAGATGGGGACTTGATGTCATGGCATTCGACCGACGACGGCGCGACTTGGTCCGACGCAATCAGGGTGAACGATGCCCCGGCCTCGGCTCGCGAGGGCCTGCATGGAATGACAGTCGGACAAAATGACCATGTTTGGTGTGTGTGGCTCGATCTGCAAAAAGGCAAGACTGAAATCTACGCATCCGCAAGCAACGATGATGGGCAGACGTGGAGCAAGAATATTCAAGCCTACCGCTCGCCGGACGGAAGCGTCTGTGAGTGTTGTCATCCATCAATTATCGCAAGTTCTAAATCGAGTGTGAGTGTCTTCCTCCGCAACTCAACCCGTGGCCAACGAGATATGTTGCTCCTTGGCAGTAACGACGGCCAGAAGTTTTCGGCGGGCCGCAAGCTCGGTAAAGGAAGCTGGAAACTCGACGCGTGTCCGATGGATGGGGGAATGCTGGCTTCCGACGGTAAGGACCAACTGGTCACGGTGTGGCGACGCGATAATCAGGTGTTCGCGACGCTTGGCAATGGACAGACCGAAAAGCAATTAGGAACGGGACAGCAGCCGTGGGCAGCATGGTCGGCGGCCGGGCCAGTTTTCGTCTGGACGCAGGGCCGAGAAGGTGCTTTGTCGATACAAGTCGGTCTTAACGGCAAGGCACGACAACTTGCTGCGGCTGCGCGCGATCCCGTCGTCACCTCGAGTCCTCAAAGTGACTTCGCGATTGTCCGTTGGGAGGCCAAGGAAGGAAATGAGACAACTGTCGTTGCCCAGTCGCTCGCCACTCCCATAGGAAAATCGAAGAAAGCGAAGTAGTTCTGAAATCGTCCATATTATAAACACTCTTGCTCGGCATGGCTGGCCATGCTGGTCCGGCCGTACATTAACCACACAAACCAAGGCACAAATTCCATCCAGGTAACGATGTAATCGAAGAATTGCGGGCCGGGATAATGAGTGCCGAGCAGCGGAGTTGGAAACTGAGACGTCAGCCAGAAGCGGATGTAATAGCAGAAGGTGAGGCCACTCAGCGCCAGCCAGGCACGGTTGCGGGCGAAAGGGAGCAACGGCAGGCACCAGACCAGATACCACGGATTTTGGGTGGGCAAGAGCAGCCAGAACCAAGCCAGCGTCAGGAAGGCCGCTTCCAGCAAGCGAGCAGCGGAGCGATTCGCTGTTGCGCCAGCCGTCTGGGGCTCCGCCCACAGCGCGAGTCCGCAGGCCAGTATCAAAAATACGATCGACAGAAACGTCCGTGTCAGGATGAAAGGCACAGAGTCGGCCGCCAATCCCGAGCGTGTGGCGACAAACGAAACTAGCGAACTTCGCCAGACCTCGGGCGTCACGGTAAACCAAGCCACTTGATGAGCGGGAAGACCGTCGCTTGGACGCAGATTCTCGATCGCCAGCAGGAATAGAAAGTCGTTCATTTCCCAGCGGCTGAGAAAGGCTCGCAGACTTTCGCTGGGATCACGCGTGGCGGTCGATATTTCTGAAGGCGGAAGTGGTGGGTCTGCATCCGACCGCGGTACCACGGCCGATTCGTCGAATGCGTTGGACTCGTCAACGATCATCTTCGGGCGCATGGGCACAGGACGACGAGCGTTGCCAGCCCAAACACGGCCAGCGCCGCTAGTCCGATTTTCCAACTGGTTCCCCTGATCAGCGCCCCAAACAAGAGCGGTGCGAGAACCACCGGATAAAGTTTGGCTCCGACCCCTAATGCCAGCAGGAGGCCCGCTCCGAGCGAGAGCCGCAGACAACGACGCGTGTGATCCTTAACGCTCAGGGCGAGCAATGT
>CAZQUW010000517.1:0-2423 GCA_964596215.1 uncultured Planctomicrobium sp.
GGGTGATTCCTGGATCACCACACGTTCGGTTATCCGAATGTGTTCGAGCCGCGTGTGGCCGCCCGCCGGCCAGTGCACCTCCACCGAGTCCACTTCGGACGACGTGCCTAGTCCGAACCAGAGGGTGAGATCACTGGTCGAGAGGTAGCTGCCGCCACCCTTAACGGACTGGACTTGCTGCTGCGTCCCACAACGCACGATCACTTTGGCTCCCACTGCATCGCGAGAACTGTCGTGACCTATCAGACGTATTGCCACCCAGTTTTGGATCGGAGTCTCATTTCGCAAGACTGCTGCAGGAGCGTTGGTATGTGTAATCACCAGGTCGAGACTTCCATTGCCGTCCAGATCGCCACACGCCGCACCGCGGCCCAGGTGCGGCTCACGAAAATAGCCCCCCACTTCCGCGGCCATGTTATGAAAGCGTTTGCCACCCGCGTTCACGAACAGGAACGGGGCCTGGGCGAGTTGCTCGCCGGGCCGTTCAATCTGGACATGACCATTTGCGCAGAAGATGTCGGGCCAGCCGTTACCGTCGGCGTCAAAGATCACTGTGCCAAATCCCACCGCCAGCCGACCGACTGCGGCAATTCCCATGGCACGGCTGGTATGCAGAAACTGGTTCTCCCCCAGGTTCCGGTACATGGCGAAGCTTTGATCCTCGAAGTTGGCGACCCACACATCAAGGCGGCCATCTCCGTCCAGATCGCCGACGTCCACGCCCATGCTGCCGTCCGATTCTCCCGTTTCTCCGAGCGCCACCCCGCTGACCAGCGCGATGTCGCGATAGGTTCCGTCAGGTTGCCGCTGGTACAGCTGATTCGGCACGGCGTCATTCGCGACATAGATTTCGAGGGGCCCGTCATCATTGAGATCGGCCATCACGACCCCCAGCGTTTTGCCTTCCAGATTGAGGCCGAGTTCCGCGCTGGTGTCGCGAAATGTGCCATCGTTCTGGCTGAGAAACGCGCTGCTCGGCAGCCCCTGGAAGTCAGTGGGCCCGCAGACGCGCCGAGTGGAATTCACGACCGATTTGCAGGGGGGATTGTTTTCAAAAGACCAGTTGACGTAGTGGCCGACAAACAGATCCAGCACACCATCCGCGTTCAAATCGCCCCACGCGGCCGCCGTGCTCCACAGGTGGTCGCTCGCCAGTCCGCAGCTGGCGGTCACGTCGGTAAACGTGCCGTCGCCGGCGTTGTGGAAGAGCTGCAGCCCACCATAGCCCGTGACCAGCAGATCCGGAAAGCCATCATTGTCATAGTCGGCGGTCAATGCCCCATGGCTATAGTGCCTGGCCTCCGACACCCGCGCGGACTGCTGGACCGCCGTAAATGCCCACGGAGCGGTCTGGCGGTAGAGGGCCAGCTGGAGCGGCAAGGCAGCGGGAGCGGCGCTATAATGACCCCCCCCCAGCAGACAGATATCAGGCTGGCCGTCCTGGTCATAATCGAAGATCGCACAACCGGCACCCAGCGTTTCCAGGATGGCCAGGTGGCCGGATTCCTGCCCATTGCGGACCGTCCAGTCAATACCGGAGGCGGCCGTGACATCTGAAAAACGGATTGGGGTCGTGGGCTTTTCAGAAGTGCTGGCAGGCACGCGGGGCTGTGCCTGTGGGGGCGGCGGCGGTTGTTCGCAACTGGCGAGAACGGCCACGCCCAGTGCCCCTGCCAACCAGATCGGGCGGCAGCAAGGGCCAGTTCGGCGGCGGGGGGACTCGGAATGCTGTCGCATGACGGCGTGCGATATCAGTGCTATGATCGAGGATCGCAGACACGATCGCTGGCGTGCGGCGGTCGTTGCGTTACGAGTCTGGCGGAACGGTACTGATCATAGTCCGCGGCTGCTGCGGCGGCAATTCGTCTCGGTGCCGCCGAGAACGAGACTCTCCTCAAAGTTACTCCTGCGATCAATCGTCTCATTTATGACCTTGCAAGGCATCCAGTCAGAGAGGCGGGGCATGTTGCCGTCGGTTTGGCGCTGGATCCTGATGCCCCGGCGACGCCGGACCCTGATGGTGGTTGTGCTGATCCTGTTGAGCGGTGCGGTCTGGCTGGGTTGGCGTGATTTTTGTTTATGGCGTGCGACTTCCTGCGTGGAGCTGCGGCAGGATGCGGCGGCGGAAGGCTGGCTGCAACGTGCTCACTGGGGCGGTTCACCTACTGCGCACAGGTATCTGTTGCGCTCGAAGCTGGCGCGACGGAGCGGGCGTTTTACCGAGGTCACCACGGAACTGGAGGCGGCTCGGCGACTGGGGGCGAGCCACCAGGAGCTCGCACGCGAGAACCTGTTGGCGTTGATTCAAACTCAGCAGTTTGACGCTGTTACCCCGGAGAACTGGAAGACGTTGATTTCGGACCCGCGTGATGACGAGCCCGAGATCGGCAAGGGTTACGTCACCTGGGCCAATTCCCGTTTTC
>CAZQUW010000518.1:0-2405 GCA_964596215.1 uncultured Planctomicrobium sp.
GAAAAGAGGGGGACTGACGGGCCGGGAGACCCGTCCCACGACAACGACGCTCTACAGTTCCGGTTCGTTCGGCTTTTCCAGTTCTCGCGTCTGGATGAATAACGCCTTCTTTTCCCCGGGCAGGGTGAAATCGAAACCGCAGGTTTTGAAAAACTCCTCAGAAGACGTGATCGCCATGACTTCGAGGATATTCAGCTGTTTCGCACAATCGACACACGCGGTCACCAACCGCTGCCCGATCCCCATTCTTCGCACTTCAGGGGCCACCGCCAGGCTGCGGAGTTCCGCCAGCTTGTGAGAATAAATTTCCAGCGCGGCACAGCCGACAATTCGCCCTTCGTAGACGGCCACGTAGCAGTGGGCGACCAGAATCTCCAGCTCCATCGTGGTGCGGCGGAGCAGCCGGCCCTGTTGTACGAAGGGTTCGATGAATTTACTCAGTTCCGCGACGTCCGAAATGGTGGCGCGGCGAATGATCACTTCGGGATGGGTTTCGGGGTCCGACATGATGTTCCAAAGTGGTTACGTTTGAAGGCGATTTGACGATCCAAACTCTTTTTCCAGGACCTGCCGGCGATACGAAAATATCCGCTCCAGATCCCGGCGCACCAGCAGGGCATGCATCAGCCGGCCACCCGGAACCTTGTACTCGACCCGGTCCCGCACCAGCGTTCCACCCTCGTGCGCTTCAAATGTATGCTCATGGACCCAGAGTTGGTAGGGGCCTTTCAATTGTCGATCCACAAAACGCTGCGGCGGCTCCCAGGCCGAGATCTCCGTACGCCAGCGAATGGGGACGTAATGCAGGCGCAGCCGGTAGTCGATCAGCTGCCCGGGATGCATCTCAATGGGCCGCGGAGTCAGGACTTCGAAATGCAGCCAGGGGGGCGTAATCGCTTCCAGATTTCCGGCATCTCCGAAGAATGGAAACACCGTTTCACGTGGAACAGGAAACCATTGCTCCGTTGCCAGCACATAGGCCCCCGGTATGACAGGGTGTCGGGTAATCTGAATTTCTGACATGAAATCTCCCAGACCAGTAGACTTTCTGGTCCATCCGAAATCGACCCTGATGATTAACCGCGACGATTCGCGGCAGATTATAGGAGGAGGGGAAACGCCAGTCGGCGACGGTGTTTCCCCCGGATCAAGCAGCCTGGGTTGCGAGGCACGCCTATGCTGTGTTATCACGTGATTTGACGGGCGAAGCAGTTCGTTACCGGGCCATGTGAGTGCTGTCGCCTGATTCTGCAGAGTCGGGCAATATTTCGGCCTCTGCTTCCGGCACCCCTCGCCCACGCTGACGCGACGGAACGACCCAATCCTATGTCCGAAACCAACGAAACCGACCTGCGCCGCGTCATCCTGCAAACTCTGGAGAGCTGGCATGCTGCGGGAATCACGCATTTGACGTCGATTCCGGTGCTGGAATCGCCGGTGCCAACTCCTGTCCCGGCCGCCACCGCGCCGCTTACGCCACGTCTTGAATCTGCCCCCCTCCAGCCCGCACCCGTGGAACCCGCTGCACGCCCAGAGGCTGCAACAGAAACGACAACCGACATGGCCAAGCAGCCGGCCGCAGCCAAACCAGCAACCTGGTTCGATCAGGCCGAAAAGGTCGCTCAGACAGCACAACCAGAATTGCGCTCGGAAAAACCACTCGCGCGGGACCAGCGGATCACCGAGTTGCAGGTGCTGTCGCAGCAGGTTGCGAACTGCACGCGGTGCACGGAACTTGCCGAAACCCGCACGCAGACGGTCTTTGGCGTCGGCAATCCTGAAGCCCGGTTGGTGTTTATCGGAGAAGCCCCGGGGGCTGACGAGGATGCCCAGGGTGAGCCATTCGTCGGCCGGGCCGGGCAATTGCTCAATAAAATCATCGAAGCGATGAAACTGACGCGCGAAGAAATCTATATCTGCAATATCCTCCGCTGCCGGCCCCCCGGAAACCGCCTGCCGTCCCCGGAAGAAGCCGGGCATTGCCGCGAGTACCTCGATGGCCAGCTGGGTATTATCAAGCCGGAATACATCGTCTGCTGGGGGTCGTGTGCCTCGCAGAACCTGTTGGGTTCGACCGATTCCATCGGCAAGATGCGCGGCCGCTTTTTCGAATACCGAGGTGCCAGGGTCCTCTGTACCTACCACCCGTCCTATCTCCTGCGAAATCCCGCCGCCAAGAAAGATGTCTGGGAGGACATGAAGATCCTGATGAGAGAGATGGGACTGCCGATCGATTAGTTGGGTTGCGTGCCCATTCGGACCAGACTCCCATCGCACGTTCGCTTCAATACAGCGACTCGAACTTCCGTTTCGATCCCGCTCGAGACTCTGCTACAATCTGACCACCTCGCCCGCCCGGATCTATTCCACCACTGACTTTCTGCGCACAACGGAGTGTGTATGCC
>CAZQUW010000519.1:0-2386 GCA_964596215.1 uncultured Planctomicrobium sp.
GCGGGCGGTTCCTTGCCTTCTTTGGCTCGGTACTGAGCCGCAAACTTCTCCTTCAAACTGGGGTCGCAGATAAAGCATTGCGATTTGGCCCGATCGTGATCGGCACACCAATCACCTTTCTTCTGCAAGTCGGCCGCGACCATAGATGAGCATTGGCTGCAGATCCCTTCGGGGACCCCATGTTCGCCGCACCACCAGCCGGAGTGGTCGTGCTCAGGCTTCGTCGTTCCTGCGACCTTCTCGGCGGAAGCGTGCTCGTCGTGGTCGTGTTTTTCGGTTTTTGCGGTCCTCTCGGCAACGGGTGGTGCCGCGGCCTGCTGAGCACAACCAGTGACAAACGTCAGGATAGCAATCGCGAACGTGGCAGTGACCGAGAAAAATCGGATTCTCATGGGCAAATTCTCCTAATGCGTGAGAGATTCTTGGAGCGGTATTGAGGACAGAGGCTCGCGGGTTAGACCGTGTTGAACTTCTTCCAAGTCGTTATGAGCGATCGTACTGAAGAGCAAATAGAGGACTCGCAGGACTAACAGTGACATGATCATAGCCCCGATGACGCCACCAATGACCACCGTAGCAAGTGGTCGTTGCACTTCGGCCCCCATGCCTTCACTGAAAGCCATCGGCAAGAAGCCCAAACTCGCCACCAAGGTCGTCATGAGAACCGGGCGTAATCGCGAGATCGCAGCTTGCGTGACGGCTTCATCCAGCGGCACACCCTGTTGACGAAGCTGGCGGATATATGAGACGAGAATCATGTCGTCAAGCACGGCAACTCCTGACATCGCGATGAAGCCGACGCCTGCTGAGATTGAGAATGGCATATCTCGCAGCCAGAGAGCAAAGATCCCCCCGACCCAGGCGAAGGGAATTCCCGTAAAGACTCGCAGCGCATCTACCACGTTGTGATAGGTCATGTACAACAGGATGAAAATCATCACCAAGGCCAGCGGCACGACGATCAGCAACCGGTTCTGTGCCCGTTGGAGATTCTCAAATTGCCCACCGTACTCGACCCGATATCTGGCAGATGGCAGCGAGACTTGCCCGCTGATTTTCTCCCGGGCTTCAGCCACAAAACTCCCCAAGTCACGCCCGCGAACATTGGCCGTAATCGTGATTCTACGCTGCCCCCATTCCCGGGTAATCGTGGACGGTCCTTCAACGATCTCGACCGATGCGAGGCGTGAGAGAGGAAGCTGTTCTCCGGAGGGGGTAGCAATGAGCATAGCTCCAATGGCCTGTGGGCTAGCTCGGAATTCTTCGGGGAGCCGGACGATGAGCGGAAACCGCAATTGCCCTTCCACCACCTCACCCAGCGGCTTGCTGCCGATCGACTCGACCAAATCGAGAACGGCTTGGGCCGAGACACCGTACCGTGCAATCTGATCCTGGTTCACCTTAATCTGCAGCATCGGTTGGCCGGTGACCTGTTCCACGTTCACATCCGCTGCGCCCTTAATGCTATTGAGAATGGATTCAATCTCTTGGGCCTTCGCCACGAGAACAGTGAAATCGTCACCGAACAGCTTCACGCCCAGGTCGGATCGCACGCCGGAGACCATTTCATTGATCCGCATTTCGATCGGTTGTGAGTAGGCCAGCCGTTGGCCAGGCATGTCGCGTAAGGCCCGGTCGATGGCCTCGGTCAATTCGGCCTGTGTGTGAGCCTTCTTCCACTGCGATCGGGGCTTCAGGGTGATGAACGTGTCTGTCAGTTCCACTCCCATCGGGTCAGTGGCGACTTCAGCGGTCCCGACACGACTCCAGACGTTCTGAACCTCATCTGGAAAGGTTGCGAGGATGACACGTTCCATCTCGGTGTTGAACCGGATCGATTCATCCAGATCGGTCCCCGCCAACCGGACGACTCCGATCGCAATGGCACCTTCCGACAGCCGGGGCACAAACTCCGAGCCGAGGTTGGGGGCAATCATTCCGAATGCCAGGATCAGCACACTTGCCGCAAACCCCATCACCGCTAGCTTGTGGTGCATAGCGAACTGCAGAATGGGATAGTGAATCGCATGGGCCACTCGCATGAGGAAGGGTTCGCGCTCCTCAATTTTCTTTGGCAGGAAGTAGCTGGCCAGGACTGGCATCAGAGTCAGCGACAGCACCATCGACCCACATAACGCAAAAATGACCGTCAGGGCCATCGGACGGAACATCTTCCCTTCGATCCCTTCCAGCGTCAGGATGGGCAGGTAGACGATCATGATGATGAGTTCGCCGAACATTGTTGGCTTGCGGACTTCGACCGCAGCGTCGCGAATGATCGCCAGACGGCTTTTGCCGGAATTCGAGTCGTGGGCTAGGTGCCGGACGCAGTTTTCGATCATCACGACCGAGCTATCCACCACCAATCCAAAGTCGATGGCCCCCA
>CAZQUW010000520.1:0-2373 GCA_964596215.1 uncultured Planctomicrobium sp.
CGCTGGAGATCAATGGCAAATTTGATCGTGGTGAACTTCAAGCGCTGACAGAGGTCGTAGACGCGGATGACGTCGCCGAAGGGGACTGGTCCCTCGATGTCGAGAATCACGGGAACCTCGGGGCCCACGTCGGCCAGCGCCTTCAATTGAGTCTCCAACAACTCAACGGTCGCATAGTCGGTCCCGTTCATCTCGGCGACGGTGCCGTGGTCTCGATGCTTCAGTTTCACGAAGGCCTGGTCGATCTGCACGGGGGCCGCGGCGACGGCCGCTTCAATCGAGCCGCTGGGCAGATTGGCGGCCAGCAACGCTTCCCGCGACTGCCGGGCGGACGCACAGATGAAGAAGATCAGCAGCAGGAACACGACGTCGATCATCGGCGTCATGCTGCTGTTGTCGGGCCCCTGTGCACTCCGGTGGACTCGAGGAATTCGCATGGGAACTCGTTGATTCTTGGGCCGGCATCCGGTGAACGTGACGCATCAGAATTCGCAGGAATTCCAGGACTTTTGGCGCGGGGCAGGGCGGTCTGGGGCGGCTCGCCGGGTTCCCGCACCGCCGTCTCTGACTTCGGAGAGTGTATCTTTCCAGGGTCCTGCCTACAATAAGAGGATCAGAGACCTCTGCAGTCAGGATGTCATGGATTTCCGGTCTGTCGAACGGGGTCTTATTGTCGATTTTCCAGGTAGCCCGCTACGCACATGACGACCTCAGCCCCGCAACCGTCCCTGTCCGACACCCCCGCCATCACTTATCACGCCATTGATGAGGCCCTGGCAGCACTGCGTGACGGTCGCATGATCATCGTCGTCGATGCTCAAGAACGGGAAAACGAAGGGGACCTGGTCGTCGCTGCGGAAAGGATTACTCCGGAGATTGTCAACTTCATGTTGCGGTACGGGGGCGGAACACTGTGTGCCGCCATGAGCCGTGAGCGGGCCGAGCTGCTGCAGATCAATCCACTGGTGGAGCGGAACACGACCCCGCATCAGACCAATTTTCTGATGCCTGTGGACCATCGCGACGCGGGCACGGGAGTCAGCACCGAGAACCGGGCCAGGACGATTTCCGCGCTGGCCGATCCCCAGGCCCGCCCCGATGACTTCGTGCGACCGGGCCACATCAATCCCCTGCAGGCCAAAGACGCCGGCGTCCTGCGACGAGCGGGCCATACCGAAGCGACTGTCGATCTGTTGAAAATGGCCGGGATGCAGCCGGTCGGAGGGCTGATTGAAATCCTGAGTCCAACCGGTCGGGGCATGGCCAACCATCTGGAATTGCAGGCCCTGTCGACCGAGTTCAACCTGCCAATTATCAGCATCGATGAAGTCATTCGTCACCGCCGCCTGCGCGAGCGACTGGTGACCCGCGAAGTCGAAACCCGGATGCCGACCAAATATGGTGAGGCCACCGTCATCGCTTACAAGGTCGAGCACGAAGACCAGGTTCCGCTCGCCATTGTGTTTGGAAACCTGACCCAGGACCCGGCTCCGATGGTGCGCATGCATTCGTCGTGCTTCACTGGAGATCTGCTGGCATCACTGCGGTGCGATTGTGGCGACCAGTTGCATCAGGCCCTGGAAACCATCGGCAAAGCGGGCATCGGCGCACTGGTTTATCTGCCGCAGGAAGGCCGGGGGATCGGGCTGGTGGCCAAGCTGATGGCTTACAATCTGCAGGACCAGGGTTACGACACGGTCGAAGCCAACCACAAGCTGGGCTTCAAGGCCGACCAGCGCGACTACATGGTCGGACTCCAGATTCTGAAGGATCTGGGGCTGACCAAAGTCCGCCTGCTGACCAACAACCCCAAGAAGACAAAAGCGTCGGTCTACACGGGGGTCGACCTGGAAGTCGTCGAGCAAATCCCGATCATTGCCCCGCACGAGGAGCAACGTGCGAAATACATGGCAACCAAACGCGACAAGATGGGACATATCCTCCCGGAGGAGCCGCGCCCTCCGGAAATGCCCGGGTAGTCGGTGTCCGAAATAAAGCCCAGCACTGCAACGCAAGTACGGTGAAGCATGTCAATCGCCGAGCAAGCCAAAGAGATCTACGAACTCGAGCTGCGAGATCGCTTAGAAGCATCTCATCGAGACAAATACGTCGCGATTGAACCGATCTCGAAGGCGTTTTTTCTTGGGGACACGCCGCTATCTGCATCAATTGCGGCTAAAGAGGCCTTTCCGGAGCGCAAGTCCTTTTTGTTGCGGATTGGTCATGACGCGGCGTTTCACATCGGAGCCGCAACGTCGTGATTGGGCGAGTCGATCAGCATGGAAAAGCGTACGTCGGTGTCTGAGTTCGTACTGAGGGAAAAATTTGCCGGAGTGAGCCTGTAAGCCGGGTTTTGTCGGGAACGATCATTTC
>CAZQUW010000521.1:0-2343 GCA_964596215.1 uncultured Planctomicrobium sp.
CTTGAGCCCGACGAGGCACTCGATCCGCTGGGTTCGCTGGGTAAACTGCTCGGAACGCTGGGCAACGTCGGGCTGATCGGTCCGAAGAATGGAATCCCGGCCTGCGGGTCGGGGATCTGGGGGATCACCTGCCACAACCGCTGGATGTCGACGTGCCGCTGGTGCAGGGCTTGTTCATAGCACCGGTACCAGGCCGCAGTTCCGGGAGTAGGCCATCTCAGGGACATAACAGCTGCCGATCAAGGGCCGGACGATGAGGACGATGGATACGACGACGGCACGGGATTCGAGAAGATCGTGGGGCTGATGGGCCCCATAAACGGCACTCCGCCCTGTGGATCCGGGACTTGAGGGATCACTTGCCACAGGCGTTGAATGTCCACATGGTGCTGCTCGGCCAGCTGCTCGGCCCGCCGAAACCACTCCAGGCTGCCCGGGTTTTCGGGAAATCGCAGCGGCATTACAGGGCCTCCTCAAGGGTGCCTAGACGCGGGTCGTAGTACAGATCCCGGTCGGTGTATTCCAGGCCGCTCCACACGTTGTAGCCGCCCGGCTTGTTCGAATAGACGCTTTCTTCATGCCGCCAGGTATAATGCATGCGGATGTCGCGGATCTTGTCGACGTAGCCAATCTTCAACCGTTGCTTCAACAGGTCGATGTTGTCGCCCCAGGCGGTCAACTGGTCTTGCGAGAACGTCAGCGTGGTCGTCTGGTCGGCGAAGTCGTATTCCACGTCGGTCAGGATGGCATTAATTTCCTCCCAGCCCGTAATCAGCGTCGCCCCGTCGGCGTCGACGGCCGCGAGATTAATGCACTTCTGGAGCTTGCAGAACATGTACTGGAGACCGTCTAACTGGCAGCCCCCGGCGTAAGCGATATCTTTGCACGCCGCCAGCAGGTTATCCCCCAGCGATTCAAACTGGGCGACGCGCGTCGCCGTGGTGATCGGGATCCCGATGCGGTTGAATCCGACCGACAGCATTTCGTCATAGATGTATTTGACGTTCGTAGCCCCGGCCACCGTGTGCGAGGTGCCGACGAAGCCCTCGGACGGCCGCCGCACGATGATCGGGTCCGAGAATTTGGCCCAGATCAGACGGTAGGCATTGGGCGTCCAGAAGTGCTGGCTGCTGTGCGGATCGAGTCGGTGATCACTCCAGAAGTAGGGATACAGTCCCTCGGGAATCTGCACGATCCCATTCTGGAAGTCGTAGAAGACAGACTCGATCCCCTGCCACGACACCCCGGCATCAAACGAGATCAGGAACATCGGAGACTGCGTCTGCATCCAGAAGTAGTCGTTCTCACGCACGAGGTAACCGGCCGGCAATCGCCTGGCCCCGCGCCGCCAGAGTGAGTTCGTAATCTGGAACTGCGTGTAGGCGTTCACCGTGCCCGTACCGCCGGCATCGGTGTAGGTTTCGAGGATCGTGGGTGGACTGGTGATCGAGAGCGAGCCATCCAGCGTATTGACGTCAACCACATCGGTCCGCTCCGGTCCGCGGAACTCAATGGCGGGGTACCGCCCATCCAGGCTGCGATGCAGTTCCATCGACAGGACGGTGTTCGCATTGTCCGGGTCGTTCAGCACCAGCGTGACAGACGGGGCCGTCAGTCGCGAATACCACCGCCACCAGCGGGAGCCGGGATCCCAGCGAAATGCATACTCGGGGTAATACTGCTGCGTGAGCCGATCGAGGAATTGTCGCAGCGATTCATTTGTGGAGACGATCTTTTCCGGCGGAACTGCCGTGAACAGATCGAGCTCACTGCTGACGTACGCGTCAGTCGCGGTCGGCATCGCCTGGTACCACCGCAGCGGATGCACTGCGTCATTGAACACGATCGCGAACATCTGCCCGACAGACAGATTATGGGCTCGCTCATGGCACCAATCGACGTCATTCTCGATCGCATTGTTAAAGATCAGGCGTGGCACCGCGCCGACACCAGGCAAGGGGGGTGCGCCCGGACCGGCCGAGGGATTCCACGCCGTGGACATGATCGGAACTTCCCGGCCCGACATGTGTGAGGGGTCATAACAGATGTAATGGATGCCGTTCGATGCGGTCGGCTGGACGTCCCAGATGAATCCTTCGAACAGCGGATTGCCCAGCGACTGGGGCACGCCATCGGGGGTGGTGCCGGCGTCGTCCCAGAACGACACATACTTCCGCAACCCGAGCGGAAACGTGTGCTGTGGCTGGGCGATGTCGAATTCGAGGATCGCGGGATGGTTATCGGAGACCTTCAACTTGAAGTTGCCGACCCGGGCCACCGTGAGATCGATCCCGACGAACGAACCGCCGAGCGTACCTTGATATTGAAGTTGCAGTGCCATTA
>CAZQUW010000522.1:0-2341 GCA_964596215.1 uncultured Planctomicrobium sp.
GCAGGAATTTTCCCATCTTGTCGTGATTGGCACCGGTGAAGGCTCCGGCGACGTGACCGAAGAGTTCGCTTTCCAGCAGTGAATCGGGCAGCGAGCCACAGGCGACTTCGACGAACGGCTTGCCGCGGCGCGAGCTGAGCTGATGGATGGCCCGGGCGGTCATCGTCTTGCCGGTGCCACTTTCACCGAGGATCAGCACGGTGGCTCGTGTATCGGACACGCTTTCCATCAAGTCGAACATCTTCTGCATGCGATAGTCGCGGCCGATGATGTTGCCGAGCCCGAAACGCTCGTTGAGTTGAGCGCGCAGTGTCCGGTTTTCCTGAACGATCTGACGCTGGCCCAGGGCCCGTTCGATCGAGAAATTCAGTTCATCACAGATGATCGGTTTCGTCATGTAATCGAAGGCACCCAGTCGAATGGCTTCGACTGCGTTTTCGATCGTTCCGAATCCCGTCAGCAGGATGACAGCCGTTTCCGGCGTATGCTGCTTCGCCCATTCCAGCAACTGGAACCCGTCCTGATCGGGCAGGTTGACGTCGCTGACGACGACGTCAAACGGGTACTCCTTCATTCGCTGCGTCGCATCGCGGGAATTCGAAGCGGTCTCGGTGCGGTAACCGAGGCCACGCAGGAACTCGGCCATGGCGTCCAGAACGTACTTGTCATCATCAACTAATAGCAATGAACCGTTTAGCATCTTGGCATTCTCTCAAGACTTCTCTCATGCAGTCGCCGGAGCAAACAACACCGCGCACGAGTCAACCGTGGTGAATATCAGAAAGTCGCGAGGTGCGGTGTGCGCAGAGGAAGTGCGCCATGGACACCCGATAGTGAGACGTTTCATCCATGAAAGCGTGGTCATTACCGGCTGGGAGATTGTTTCGAAGAGGGTACGAAAACCTACGCCACAGGTTGCAGTTCGTCAACAAATTTTTCAGGATGATGCGGGAATCGGTCACGACTGGGACCCGCAGTCGTTCCGGAGCGGGCAGGTCCTGCGGGATCTGGCGGCGTGTTGCCAAAAGGCAACGCGGCACGGTTGGACTCTGCACCGTGCCGGTCCTGCATGTCGCTGCAATCCTGATCGTGCGGTTTTCCCACGCACGGAGACGTGGCACGCAGCAGGACAAAAGCTCCAGCCTGGTGGCCCGCAATTACTTTGAAGATCCGGCGGACAGGGTGACTTTCAGGCCATCGATCTGGAAATCGATGTTCAATGGCGAAAACAGCGTTTCAAACAACTCTTCGGGCGGGACCTCTTTGACATCGATGTCGACGAGTTGATCCATGTCGATCCCGGCCTGTTTCAATTTTGACCGGTCGTAGTCGAACAGGATCCCCGTACTGGCGAGTTTATCCAGGATGGCCGACAGGGGGGCGTCTTTTGCCTGGAATGTCAGGCGTCGTTTCGATAATTGAGGCGGTTCGGTCGTTTTCTTCCTGGGGGCCGTGCCACTGGTCATGGAGCGGATGATCTGCTCAAGGGCTTCGAGTTGCTCTTGGGTACCCTGGGCCACCAGTTCTTCAGGCGAGGCCGCGGTCGAAATCTGGACCTGGGGGAGTTCCTCCTGGATGGCCCGGGAGATGGCCTGCGCCCTGGCCCGGGGCAGGGGCCATTTTTTCTCGAGAGCGACTTTCGCCGGGATGGGGATGAGTTCGAAGCTGGTGCCCGCGGGGTCCAGCCGGAACGTCAGGTCGTACTGGATCAGCACCAGGGTCAAGGCTTCGGCAAGCGAGATGGGGGGCAGATCGGTGGCTGCCCATAAATCATGAGGCAGTCGCTCGCCATGCTCGATGCGCAAACTTCTCTGGGCCGCGATCTGCTGGATAATCTCGAGCGGCGTGTCGAGCTCTTGCCATTTAAGAGGTCGCCGTTCGGTGAGCGACTTCTTTCTGCTGGCGGCCAGCGCGGACGCGACGTGTTGCACCTCAGTGTGTCGCAGGGCGATCAAGGTCCGTAGCCGGCCCGCGGCGGATACTGGTCCGAGGTAGACGGTCTGGCTGGTAATGCTGACGCCCCCCTGGGAGAACGCGGCGAGGCGCTCGAATGTCTCACGCAGGGATGTGTCGCTGGTCTCCAGTGAGAACACCTGATTTGGATTAAGGCGGCGGTCGAAGATGAGCGGTATGCGGCGCTGCTCGGACAATGCCTGGGTGGCGAAGCGCAGTTCTGCATTCTTCCAGGTCGCGACCACAGGTTGATCGAGCGTCCATTCGTACCGGGTGCCAGTCAGCCACGCCGGTGCCGACGGCGGCTGGTGCGCAGCAGTGTCCTGCCAGTTCCACAGCGACAGCAACAGAATCCAGTACATGCGGGTCTCGGCTTCGGAAATCCACA
>CAZQUW010000523.1:0-2327 GCA_964596215.1 uncultured Planctomicrobium sp.
CCCTAAACTCGCCAGACTCGTTCTGTTTCCAGTCACATTCCCGCAAAATCAATGGTTCAGAATGAACTCGTTCGAATTCAACAGTGCCCAGTAGATATCCTGATACGCATTCTCCGGCGTGGCATTCTTCACATGATTCGCCGTGGACTTCAACAGCTTCCTGACCATCGCCAGTTCCTTGGGGGTCGCCGGACGGGACAATGCAGACTGGAATAACAACTGAATCCGTTCCGCTTCCGTCTTGCGCGAAACCAGCAGATCGTGCAACCAAGTCCCCGACTGCATATCGGTTGCCTTGCGGACCAGATCCCCGTTCATCATCAGCAGCGACTGCGTGATCGAACCATCCAGGGTCGAAGTCTCGTCGTTCTCTTCGGTCTCAAACGACACCACAAACTGCCGCAGCCATTGATCGCGGGTTTTGTCGTTCTGATCGAGCGTCGGGCCGCCAGCGAGCTGCCCCTGCGTCGCCACGACCAGCGAATCGTACAACTGCTCGGGACTCATCGGCTTCACATACATCCGACTGAATAACGGGATTTCGCCCGCCTCGGGATTGTCCTTCGCATTGCCCTCCGAGAAGCGGCTGGTCAGCTGGTAGCTCTCACTGTTGCAGACCCAGCGGAGCAACTGCTTGACGTCATAGCCGCTCTGCACAAATTCCTCGGACAGCCGGTCCAGGAGCGCCGGATGCGTGGGGGGGGAATGCGATCCCATATCGTCGACGGCCGACGTGAATGACCGGCCATGCAGCTGATTCCAAATACGGTTGACGAAGGCCGTGGCCAGGCTGGACCCCTCCCCCTGAGTCATCAGCCGTGCCAGCTCGTGTCGTCGGCTGGTCATCTTGCCGGGGTCCACGCGCGTCCCCCGATATTCCGGATAGGCCACTCTCATCAGACCATTCCGCGTCTCGTAATAGACGGGTCCGTCGTAGTCCTTCGTCGCCAGTTCAATCCCCGCAATGACCATCCGGCCGGTCTGGGGATCATATTTCTCGTTGCGGACCACCACCGCTTGCTGGAAGAAGCTGTTGAAGGCCCAGAACAGCTCCTGCTTGGAATTGTCGAAGGGATGATCATGGCACTGGTTGCATTGCAGCTGCGTCCCCAGGAACAACCGCGAGGTCATGCCGGTGGCCGGGATGGCACCATCATTCAAATGCGCCACCAGAAAATTGACCGCGCCGTTCTGATCGGTCCGCCCCTCGGCTGTGACCAGGTCGTAGACGATCTCGCTCCAGGGTCGATTACGCTGAAAACTGGTGCGTAAGAACGTCGCCAGCGCCGGACGATTCACTTCGGCGCGGGACGCGCGGCCCACCAGCAGATCGGTCCAGATCGTGGCAAAATGCCGGGCAAACTCGGGGCTGTCGAGCAACCGGTCCACCTCGGCGGCCCGCTTCGTACGGCTCCGGTCGGCCAGGAACTTTTCGACTTCGTGAACCGCGGGAATATGCCCGACCAGGTCCAGGTGCAAGCGTCGCAGCCATTCCGCATCATCGGCCCGCGGTGACGGCGTGATCCCCGCCTGCGTCCAGCCGGCCTGCAGCTGTTCGTTGACGAATGCCAGCACGGTCGCTGCCGATGCGGCACCCGTTCCGCCCGTCTTACTGCGGATGGGAGTAAAGGGCGGCTTGTCAGTCGGCAGCGCCGTCGCGACCGTCGCCGGACTGCTGTCGGTCGCCGTTAAGTCGGCGGACGGCTGAGGAGCGACTTCCGGCAGGGGTTCTGAACCGGTGGCCGGTTGAGCAGCCAGGCGGACGTCGTCCGGGCTGAACTTGTGGTGTGCCTCACGGCCTGCCAGCCCGTCCTGAGTCGTAGTTAATCCCGGTGCCGGCTGAGGCTTCACGACTGGCCGCACGGGTGCAGCATGATTCGCCAGCTGTGGCCCCTTGGCGGTGCTGTTTCCGATCCAGATGCCGATGCCCAGAATAAAACCCGCGGCCGCCGAAATGCAGACCCGCCGTAACCATGCCTTTTGAGCTCGCGCCCGGTAGTGATTGGTATCAAGCGTCGACAACGGCCCCTGGGGCTGAGCCAGCCGCAGGATCGTCGCATCGACCAGCGCGTTGACGCCATCGTCGTCGGTACTGGCAGCCAGCGCGGCATCCCAATGCAAAGCCCCGTGCAGATCAATGTATTGCAGGTAGTACGCGCGCGCCTCGGCACTCGCCAGCAGCAACTCCTCGAGGCGTGCCTCTTCGGCCACCGTCAGGCGCTCTTCGCACATCCCATCCAGCAGTGGCTGGAGTTCATTCAGTAGCGTGGGCGACAGACTCATCCTCTAACCTCAGCCGCTAAACGGCGGTTGATACATTCCAGCAA
>CAZQUW010000524.1:0-2279 GCA_964596215.1 uncultured Planctomicrobium sp.
CCCAAAGAAAGGCGAATGGCCGGTGCGAGCCGGCCATTCTGCTTGACGTGTAAGTCTGCGACGTATGTCCCCCACAAATTGCCGTCGAATTCAGGCTCACACCTGGATCACAACGGCCTCGCCACGATCTGTGGGGGCTCTCAATCGCCCCCGGAGTCGTCGCTCTGCACGACCGCGGTACCTGCCCCCCCGAGCAGGTAGTCGCGGACGCCTTACACGTTCTACTGTTGATCACTTGCCGGTGATGGCTCTGCGTACGCCCCGCTGTTCACGGTCACGCAGATCCCGAAATTCACACGGCCCGGTCTAAATTTCACGTCCCTTTACGGCGCGGGATAAACTCGAATCCGGGCTCCGGCTTGGGCTTGTCTGCGGAGCTCTCCACTTTTTTTTCGACCGTGGGCTCG
The DNA here is from genome assembly GCA_964596215.1 of uncultured Planctomicrobium sp. Classification (GTDB taxonomy): domain Bacteria; phylum Planctomycetota; class Planctomycetia; order Planctomycetales; family Planctomycetaceae; genus JAKFVC01. The sequence continues at coordinate 408 of CAZQUW010000524.1, forward strand.
GGCCGCGGCGGTGGAACCTCGGCCTTGCTGGCCGTCGTTTCCGAACTCGACTGATCGATACTCACCGACACCGGTTTCGCCGTGATCACCTTTGTGGAACTCGCGGTGGAGTTACCACTGTTCGCAGGCTGAGCCGACTTCACCACATCTTCCGGCACCATCGCGGGAGCAGGTCCCGCAATCTTACTGACCAGCGGCGGCAGCCCCTGGCGTTTGCGTTCGGCGTTATGCACCAGCACGGTCACTTCCCGCAACTGCTGCTTGCGAAGATCGGCGACACCCTCGAGCTGTCCCGCGATCTGGTCGACCCAGTTCGGCCGGCGAGTCATCGCCAGCGACATCATTCGCAGGAACAGGCTCATTTCCGTAAAGGTCCGATCGGCCATCGAACCAGTGACCGGTGACAAAACCTTTGCCACGGTTTCCACCGTCTGCGACGGGAATGCGACGTACATATCGGCCCGGTGAGTCACATAAATTGTCCCGTCGGTCTCCTTGATGAAACTGGTTTTCAACAGGACCAGCGACCGGGCCTTGATCGGCTTCTTTAAGATCGGGCTCTGATACTGCCCTTCGCAGATCAGCATGTTCTCTTCGGCACTGCGGTAGACGACATCAATCACCCCCGTCGAGCCGTCGCCCGAATCACCCTCGTATTCCTGCGGACCCGTCTGCCACATCTTCATCTCTGAAATCCCCATCACGCGCCAGATGCTGACGGCGACGTCGGGATAACGAATGAAGAACTGATAGACATCAGGATCGGCGGCAAAGACCGTCGTCGGCAGACGCCGGAAGTAGCCGACTTCATCGAGCAACGATTTCACGCGAGCCAGATTCTTGGGCGTCAGCTTATCCAGGGGCAACTCGGACAACGCGGTCTTCTTGACTTTGTCAGATGAGGTCCCCTTCACCTGGACATGGGCCTCCACCGCGGGCGTTTCGTTAGCGACACGCTGGATCCTGCTCGAGCCGGAGGCCGACTTCGTATCGCTGGCCGGCACCACTCCGACTTTCTCCAGCGTGTGATAGACGGCGTCCACGACGGGCGAGCGCTTATCCAGCAATGAGACACCGACCGGTGCGGGTGCAGATTGAACCTCTTCAGCAGCGGCGGCAGCATCCAGCGGCACCAGGGACGGACGGTCCCCGCCCCAGGCTGCGCACACCGGCCAACCACTCGCCAAGCTCAACAAGATGAGGGCCCGAATGTTCATCGAGTCCCATGTGGTATTCACCATCCCCATCCCCCCTAAATCATCACAAACGAAGCGCGACATCCCTGCTCGTGCCACGACGGCGCAGACGATCTGCCCGGCGATAGAACGAGTCATCCCCCCGCATACGGCAATGTCTCCTCGCGGAGTCCTTGCCAATCATCGACGCCCCGAAATCCCCTGAATGTCTTCAATGACCAGACTCACAACCACGAACGGTGCTGCCCCCGGTCAACACGGGCCCAAGGCCGGTGCGGATCGAGCAATCGCAGTCTCGTTTGAGGAATGACAGGCAGGCTGAGGAGCGCGGCTGGAAGCACTGACTTGATGTGTTCCAGAATTGTGCCAGTGGCCCTCAATCCCCGGGTTGTAGAGGTCAGGTAAACCTTGCGGCCCCTACTTCATCGGCAAGACTCTTCACAATCATTCACGCAAAGTGGGGACACATTTTCTGAAGCCGGTCAATCGAAGCGTAAACACTTCATGCTTAGCGCGTTAAGCCACGTCGACCACCGCTGAAAAGTCATGAACAACGACTGAACCCAGAAAGAAAATGGCGTTAAAAACAGCCACGCCACCCCAACTTAACGCCACGCAAATTTCACCAGAATTTGTGAAGCGAAGACGGATTCAACACGTCAGGCACAGTGATGCA
>CAZQUW010000525.1:0-2243 GCA_964596215.1 uncultured Planctomicrobium sp.
GCTGGCCCAGTGCTATGAAGAATCGGGCCGCTTCGACGAAGCGTTGGAAGCCTATGTGACCCTGGCCGCGACCTATCCGAAGAGCCCGCTGATTGCGAATGTGATGATTCGGATCAGCGACCACTTCTTCAAGGCTGAGAAGTTTGATATTGCGGCTCAGGTCGGTGAGAAATTCCTGGAGAAATTCGAGGGCCATGAGTATGGCTCACGCATTGCGTTCCGCGTCGGCCAGTGTTACTACAAAGCGAAGAATTACACGAAGGCCGGTGACTCGTTCGACCGGTTCGGAAAGCTGTTCCCTGACGATGCGTTGACTTCGTTGTCGCTCTTCTGGGCGGGTGAAAGTTACCGCATGGGGGGGAGCAATTCGATGGCGTTCCGCCGTTACAATCGCTGCCGGTGGGACCATCCCGCCAGTGAGGCGGCCAAGTATGCTCGCGGACGTTTAGCCTTGCCGGAAATGTTGCAGCAATTTGAGTCCGAAGCCAATTCGGTTGAGGACAATAACTAATTGCCGTCGTGTCGGGACAACCCGGTCCTTCCGGCTGCAGACAGCAACCGGGAGACGCACCAAGTCAGTGACATCGAGAGATTCTTCAGCTTATGAGTACGATCTTCCTGTTCCTGGTTCTGCTGCAGGGCGAACCGAATATTGATGGCGTTCCCGCGGATCTGAAACCAGGTGCCGGTGCGGCTAAGGAACTACTGGCGGCGCCCAATGAAGGTGCACCAGCGGCCGCTGCTCCAGGTGGCAGCGGCCCGGAGACGCCGCCCCCCGTCGTACGTGACGGGGCGCCCAAGCCGGGTGAGCCCGCAGCGGCCGGTGCCCCCTTGCCTGAGAAGCCGACTGCCGAGACGGAAGCGTCGGACAAGGCGCATGTGGAGACGCCATGGTATGTCGACATGCTGAGCTCGGGCTTGATGGGCTACATGATTGACGGCGGCCTCTTCATGTGGCCGATTCTGTGCCTGGGAATCGTGGCGGTGGGCGTCGTGATTGAACGCTATCGCAGTCTGAAGATGCTGAATACCGATACGACTCAGCTGCGAGCCCAGGTGCTGGAATTGCTGCAGGCGGATCGTGTGGAAGAAGCGTTGAAGTTGTGCGACAGCCAGCAGGGACCGGTCCCGGCGATTCTGTCGCAGGGACTGCGGAAGCTGCTGTTGCTGCAGCGGCTGAATTACGATCCGGGCAAGATCCAGGAGCAGGTCGTCAAATCGATGGACGACTATGGCGTGCACATCGTGGCGGCCCTGGAACGGCATCTGCCGATTCTCGCGACGGTCTCCAGCGTGGGCCCGATGATCGGGTTCCTGGGCACGGTGCAGGGTATGGTGGTGTCCTTCGCCCAGATCGTGGCGGACTCACAAGCGGGGACCGGGCAGAACATCGTCGTCTCAGCGGCCGACGGTATCATGGTGTCGCTGTTGACGACCGTGCTGGGGCTGATCGTTGGTATTCCGGCCTTTATCGGGTTCAACTACTTCACCAGTGTCATCAATCGCTTCGTGCTGGATGTGGAAGAGTCTGCGGCGGAATTGATTGAAGCGGTCACTTTGCAGATGGCGTTGGAAGATCAAGAACAAGGGGTGAGTGCTAACTCGTGATTGTTCCTGTGGCTCCGCTCGATTTGGCCTTAGTGACGTTCCACCGCTTATGAAACTCCGACGTAACAGCAAGTTTCTGATCGAACCGGCCTCCGCGGCGACCGGGGATATTGCGTTCAACTTGATCGTGTTTTTCCTCGTGTGTGCGTCGACGCAGCCAGATTCCGGCCGTAAGCAGATCCTGCCGCGGAGCGAAAGCCAGCAGAAGCAGACCGAGCAGACTCAGAACCTGGAAGTGTCGCTGGACCGAAATTCGGTGTCGGTGAATACCGAAAAAATCCCCCTGACCGACTTCGCCTCGCGCATTAAACGCAAACTGCAGGGCAAGTCGAAACCAGAAGATCGGATCGTCGTGGTCAAAAGCACGAAAGATGTGCCCTATCATCACTGGATTGCGATTACGGGGGCGATCGAAGAGGGGGGTGGCATTATCACTCTGCAATTGGAAGAGGAACGTAGCGTGCAGGTGCCGTAGGCACGACGTGGCCCGACTCGGCGAGTCGGGTGGTGGCGACCGAGAATCATTCCCGACCCAGAGAGTCAGGCTACAAAAGACCCGCGATGAAGATTCCCCGCAAAAAATTTCAGGCGACAGTGCCCAGCGTGGCCATGGGGGACATTGCGTTCAACCTGTT
>CAZQUW010000526.1:0-2224 GCA_964596215.1 uncultured Planctomicrobium sp.
TTTGACGAGGTAAATGCCCTAAGGGACCAAAGAAGTCAAAGAAGTCGCGAGTTTTGATGGTGCGTGAAGTGGGGAATTTCACTGGAGAAATTCTGTGACTCAACCGGCAATGACGGCGGCGGTGATCACCAGTTCCACCCGATATTGTGGTGCGGCCAGACGCGCATGAATGCAGGCCCGCGAGGGTGCGTGACCGGCCGGCACCCACTCTTCCCACAGCGCATTGAACAACGGCAAGTCCGCGGGCTCCGGCAGATAGATCACGACCTGCAACAAACGAGTTGCATCGCTGCCCACCTGCTGCAATCGCGATACAACCTGAGCCAAAACTTGCTGAAACTGCCCTTGTGCGTCCTGACTCGGATCGTCGGGCACCTCGACAAAATAGGCAACGCCACCATGCACAACAGCATCAGACCACCTGCGGGTTACCCCATGACGAATGATGTCAGACAATCTTCGAGTCCTTTAATTTGTTTTGTAAGGAAACTTTCCAGCAACAATGCGTCGCGAGAACAACCGACAACACTATAGTCGATTCACGACGCGCGTTCCGCTGACAGCAACACCAACACACAGCATCAGTGATGCGGATCTCGTCATAACTCGATGAATATCCCCTGACGGACGCTGCAGGCTGGACTTGCGGCAGACTCGCGTTCGGACGTCAAACGCAATTGACATGAATGTCCGAAACGGGCAGAATCTTATCAGCAACAATAGATATGTTATCATGCGAGATTGCCGCCATGCGCGGTCCTGCACCATTGACTCGAGTCCTGCCAATGTCCCAGTTATTTGCACACCCCCAGTTTTCCCGGCGTGTCGCACTGCAGGCGGGGACGCTGGGGTTATTGGGCCTGGGCATGCATGATTTGCCGCCATTACGCGCGGCGGGTCCCGGCAATAGTGGAACGAGTTTTGGCCGGGCAAAATCGTGCATCTATATCTTTCTGTCGGGGGGCCTGGCCCAGCACGAAAGTTTTGACCTGAAGCCGGAAGCACCGGCTGAAATCCGGGGTGAATTTGCTCCCATCGCCACGGCGACGCCGGGGATGGAGATCTGCGAGCATCTGCCGCTACTGGCGAAGCGGAGCGCCCAATGGTCTGTCGTCCGGTCGCTGACTCACCCGAGCAACGACCACACGGCCGGGCATTTCTTCATGCTGACGGGGCGTTCGACCACGCCGCCGGGATTTGTGGGCGACCGCAAGCCACGTCCGTCCGACTGGCCCTCGATTGCTTCGGTCGCCGGTGATGCGGCACGGCACAAGTTGACTGCCGAGCCGGCGTCGGAGTTCCTGCCCTCGGCGATTGTTTTGCCCGAACGCCTGGTGCACTGGTCGGGCGGAGTCATTCCCGGTGCCTATGGCGGGCTGATGGGACCGCAGCGCGACCCCTTCTTCATCGAGGCCTCACCGTACGGTGATCCGTTCTGGCGCGGGGCATATCCCGAATACACATTCGCCAATGAAACCAAGAAACCACCCGCTGCGGCCGATACCCGAATCTACCGAGCTCCCAGCCTGACGATGCCGCAGGGCCTGAATCTGTCGCGGCTGGATGCCCGCGTGGCCCTCTTGAAGGACATTGATTGCCAGCGTCAGGCCCTGGAAGACGCCGCAACTCGCAACTATGACCATCAGCGTCAGGCGGCAATCGGCCTGTTGGCCGACCCGCAGGTCAGGCAGGCGTTTGATGTCACGCAGGCCGATGACAAGACGCAGGAGCGTTACGGCCGCAACAGTTTTGGCTGGTCACTGCTGATGGCGCGACGCCTGGTCGAGGCGGGTGTGAATCTGGTGCAGGTGAATCTGGGAAATAACGAAACCTGGGACACCCATGGTGATGCGTTCCCCCGATTGAAGAACAAACTGTTACCCCCCACCGATCGCGCGTTGACGGCTTTGATGGATGATTTACAGGCCGCGGGGCTTCTCGACAGTACGTTAATCGTGATGGCGGGCGAGTTTGGTCGCACGCCGAAGATCTCGACATTGCCCGCGTCCTTCTTCGGACCGGGGCGCGATCACTGGGGCGCGGTGCAGTCGGTCTTTTTTGCCGGCGGGGGTCTGCGGGGTGGCACGGTTGTCGGAGCCTCGGACCGGGATGGAGGCTATCCGGTCGCCGATCCCCAATCGCCCGAATCGATGGCCGCAACAATTTATCATGCCCTGGGAATCTCTCCCAGCGCGGCATGGCACGACGGCCAGAATCGGCCGCA
>CAZQUW010000527.1:0-2221 GCA_964596215.1 uncultured Planctomicrobium sp.
AATTCCGCGACGCCCATGTCTTTGGCGGCGGCATTCGTCAAGCTCGCGAATTGAGCCTCGAAATCTTCCTCATCAATGTTGTATTCCCGAATCAGGTTCCGATCAACCATACGAACAACCTGCACTAGCCATCCCGAACAACTCGTCTCCAGAAATCAATTTACTGGGCCGCGTCAGCCACTCAAGATGCCAAAATTAGATGTGACGACACCCGGTTGCGGAATGCAGCATCCCACAAAAATGGACCGAATGTGCGAAGCTCGCAAGTATAACGAATGGGCAAGTTTGATGCCAGTTCGGATCGAGCCAAAAATTCCTGCACGCCAGTGCATTTTTTCCGCCCGCACAAATTACGCGGACGGGGGACTTTCCCGGATGAGCTACTCCTTGACTGGCTGGCAAAAGCAGGAAGACGTGATTTTGATATCGGCGTCGCGCCAGGCGGCTTCGAACTGGATGTTCCACTGATCCGCCGCCGTGGTTTTTCCCTGCTGCCGCAGTGCTCGCCCCAGCCCAAACAGCGACCAGCCATTGTGCGGTAGACGTGCCAGATCTTCGCGATACACTTCTTCGGCTTCGGCGGGACGATCCAGCGTCAGCAATGTGGCACCTAACGCATGTCGTACCGGATGGATCCAGTCGGGGGGCTCGGAATAGCGCAGCAGGTCTTCCGCTTTGACCGCGGTTCGCAGTTCGTCCAGACCTGCGTCCGACTGTCCGGCGCGGACCAGGATTTCCCCGGCCAGCAAGTGCTCTGCCACATTCAGAACGTCGTGGGCCGCATTATTCCCCACACGAGCCTCGGCCGAAACCTGTTTTCGAGCCGCCAGGAACGCCTGCTGGTCGGCCCGAGCTTGTTCAAGTTTTTCCGTGGCGGCGCTGGCAATGCCGCGCGCGGCATGTCGTAGAGCACGGGTGAACGGCAGATATTCCGGGGGTTCAGGAGTGCTGAGCACTTCTTCCCACCGCCCGAAACGGACCAGGACCTCGATCGGCAGTGCGGCGAAACCGTCAGCGATGGGGGCGTTCTCTTTGATCCAGTCCGCCGGCATCGTTTCGGACATCTCCCGGATGGCAGAAATTGCCCGTCGGCTTTGTCCGCGCATCATGGCCGCGTACGCCAGCATATGGTGATTGTGAGCCATGTAAATGCGGTAAAAGCCTTGCTGCGGCGATACCAGCCGATAGCGCCGGTCGGCAGCGATCGCTTGATCGTTCGACTCAAGGGCCAATGCCCACTGACCGGTCCGGACGTCGATGTGTGACGGCATATGGACCATGTGACCCAGCCCGGGTTGCAGTTTTCTCAGGCGATTGGCCGGCGCAACGGCCTTCTGAGGCTGGGGCGAGGCTTCCAGGGCATGAATGTAAAGGTGCAGTCCGAGGGGATGCTCGGGCTGTTGCGTCAAGGTGGCCTCGAGCGTCGCAATGACCTCGGCGGTCCCGGGTTGCGGTTGCCTGTCGGAAGTCCACAGGTCCCAGGGGCGCAGGTCCATCAATGACTCGGCAAACAACGCGCCCACGTCCGCATCGTCGGGATACGTGTGCCAAACTCGACGCATGGCGGCGGCGTAAGCGACATCCAGCGGCTTGCGGTCCTCGGGTTGCGGATCGGCGTAACGCTCTGCTAACGCTGCGATCAAGGCTTGTTCGACTGCACTCGCCCCCGGGGCTGCAGAGCGGGCCCTGGTGAGCGATTCCCACGCGAGCTTGGCTTGTTCCGCGGTGACGACCGGATTGTTGATATTCGGGCCGTTCGCGACCGCAATTCCCCACCAAGCCATGGCGCAGTTGGGGTCCAACGTCGTGGCCTGGCGGAATGAGCGAATTGCTTCGTCATGATTGAAAGCGAAGAGGAAGTTCAATCCCTGATCAAAATACTTCTGGGCCTGGGCTGAACCGGTCGTCACCGGTCGCCGGTGTGGGCCCAATCCTTCAAACAGCGGGACTGCAGAGTGTTTGACCGCAGGCTTTTCCTGGCCCCTGACAGCGGGGCCACTCAGAGTCAGGCTGCATGCGACCACGGCCGTGGCGGCGATGTTTTGCAGGTAGTTTGTTCGCATTCAGGCAATTCCCCCATGGTAAAGCAGGCCGGGATTTGACTGACGATTCGACGTCAGGCTGTTTGATTGGTGACTTCGCAGAGCGGTCGCCACTCGAATTTTAATTTCTGTTTGAGGAGGGCACCACGGAGACACGGGGGACACGGAGAGGACGAAGA
>CAZQUW010000528.1:0-2179 GCA_964596215.1 uncultured Planctomicrobium sp.
CGATCGTCGAGTACATGAAGCAGCAGTTTTCGCTGCGAATTGGCAATCAGCAGGCGGAACAGCTGAAGATAGAACTGGGGAGTGCCTATCCTCTTGAACAAGAGCTGACCAGCGAAGTTCGGGGACTCGATACGATCAGCGGCATTCCGCGGAAGGCGTTGATTACCAGCGAAGAAATTCGCGAGGCCTTGCGTGAGCCGGTGACGGCCATTTTGAACTGTATCAAGAACGTCATTGAGCATTGCCATCCGGAACTGGTGGCAGACCTCGTGGATAACGGGCTGGTGCTGACCGGGGGTGGGGCCCTGCTCCGCGGTCTGGATCTGTTCCTGAGCGAACAGCTGGGCATCCCGGTGCGGGTGACCGACGATCCGTTGACAACGGTGGCGCGCGGGACGGCGATCTGTCTCGAGCACTTGAACGAATGGCGCGACAGTCTGGATACCGGTGAGGGGTGATTTTGGTCAAGGATGGGCGTTCTTGCCCGTGTCGAATTGGTAAGCGGCACAGGATGACTGGTAAGAGTCGATCCTGCGAAATGCAAGCTCCGACCCAGCAAGTTGGGCGATGGTAGAGTCAGGCGACAACATGCGACGTTCCGGCTTATTCCCCTGGCTGATCACGACCCTCGCATTGAGTGCGTTGGCGCTGGGATTGTTGTCGCTGCCGGACGATTTTTCGCAGCCCATTCGCCTGGCCGGGCGTGATTTGTCGCGGCCGGGACAGACCGTGACCCGTGCGGGAATCGAGCTTTGTCAGGCTGGTTGGAGAACTGTTCGCGACTGGCAGGCGCGGCGTGGGCAACTTGAACAACTGCAGGCCAAACTGGCGGCGCATCAGGACCGGGAACGGGAATTCAAGTCGCGCGTCGCTGATTTGACTCGCCGCCTGCAGCGCGCTGAAGCTCAGCAGGCAGCGAAGTTCTCCGGGACGTCCACTGAGCCGCTGTTTATTCCGGAACTCGTGGCGGCGCGAGTGTTGAGCAGCGAGACCGTCACCCTGGCCTCGGGCCGCAAGATTCCTGGCTCAACCTTGATCGGCAAGGGGACATCTCAAGGAATTGGGGAGAGCCTGCTGGTTCTGGATCAAGGTCGAGCTGTCTTAGATGTTGGCACCGATCACGACATGGCCATTCATCAGCCGGTGTTTGCCGGAGAGATCGTGATTGGGCGCACGGCCAACTGTGGCCGCTATACGAGTTCACTGCAACCCGTAACGGATGCCAAGTTTCAAAGTCCCGCGCAGTTGTTGCGGAGGATTGGTGACGGTTGGCAAGCGGGGGCGCAAGGAGTGATTGAAGGGACCGGCCGCGACCTGTGTCGATTGACCGGCGTTGGATATCGCGAAGCGGTGGCCGTGGGAGATGAAGTTTACACTCCCGCTGCAGATCCGTTGCTGACTGGTTCACCGACGAGGCCGGAAGGTGAAACTGCCCTGCCACCCCCTATGTTTTATGGACGTATTGTCAGCGCCAAACTGAACCCCGGGGCGGCTCATTGGGATATCGAGGTAGAGCCTGCTGCGAAGAATGTGCGGCCGACTTTTGTGTGGGTGTTGAAGCCGAAAGAGAACGCGGTGCGTGTCCTGGCGAATTAGGCGTCCTGCGATGCGAGACCCGTCGCACTGAACTTGTCGAACCGACGATAACGATGAAACCTTACTTACTACTCCTGGCTGGATATCTGGCATTTGTCTGGCAGGCGGCCTTGCGGCCTGAGTTGACCTGGAACGGGTATGCGCCGAACTTTCTGACGCTGGCGTTACTGCTTGTCATGTGGTCGTTGAATGATGTCTCCGCACTGATTGTCGCCGCAGTTCTGGGGCTATTGTCTGATTGCCTGGCAGCGCGGAGCCTGGGCAATGACATGCTGTGTTTTCTGGTGGTCGCCAACGTGTTGCAAACGATCTGTCCGCCGCGACTGGTGCGGCATCCCGGCTGGTTGCTGGTGCTGGTGTTGTTTGCCACTTTCCTGATCGAAGTTTCGACGAGTGCACTCCGCGGAACATTGAATCACGAGATTTCCAACGTCGAGGGGGCATCCATGATCTACCTGCGCTGGGGGCTGACGGCCCTTGGCGATGGGCTGTATACAGCGTTGCTGGCGGCGTTACCTGTGCTGGGGATGATTGTCTGGGGGCGTCGCATGGCGGAGTCAGGACATCAGCCGGCATTGAACCG
>CAZQUW010000529.1:0-2172 GCA_964596215.1 uncultured Planctomicrobium sp.
CTTTGAGCGAGAACCAACATTCTCATCCGCCAGCCTCCCGGCTCATCCCACAAAGAAACGACAACCCCACGCCTGACTGCGGGGCGGTTGACGATCCGGTAACGAGAAGGCTACCGGCCCGGGGAATTCGACGCGGAATGTCGCACTGCGGCAAGAACAAAAGAGTCTCGCCAGTCCCTGTCACGGCCTGGTCTGCCGTGATGTCTAGATCGTGTTTGTCGACCTGAATATTACACCAGACAGGCGTCTGGTGTCAAACGAAAACAGGCAGCCCTCAGCGGTTTCCCGCTGTTGTTCAGTACACATCACCAGCACACCGTATTTATCGATGTTTTACCGCTCTTGATATCTGTACTAAACTGGCATTTCGCGGCAATTTCCATAGGCCCGGAAACGCGCGGCTGCGGTCTCCGCGGGCTCGGCCGTTCACCATCGTTTTCATGCTCGATCTCGCCCGTTCCGCAGCATGAAAAACTTCACGGATCAACCCGCCTGCAGACGCTTCACCGTCGCCGTGGTCGAGAATCCCGCCAGCCGCTCGACGAACTCGATCCGACCACACCATTCCGCTCCCGGAAGAGTTCGTGAACGATAGTCAGACCCGATCACATACACATCCGGCCGAATCAGTTTCAGTAAGTGCTCCGGGGTCGGCTCAGCCCAGGTCAGTACCACATCGGCCCCCGAGACCCCCGCGACGACGCGCTGTCGTACCCCCGCACTTTGGATCGGTCGCAACGCCCCTTTTGCACGCCGGCAGTACTCATCCGAATTCACCGCCACAATCAACCGCCGGGCTGCCTGCCGGGCCTGCTCGAGCAAACAGATATGCCCGGCGTGCAGCACGTCGAAACAGCCATTGGCGAACACAACGGTCTCACCCTGCCTCCGCCAGCCAGCCACGACCTCGCACAGCTGTGTCACGTCCAGGTCCCGCAATGGTCGCGCGCTCATACTCTACCTCCGCCTGCAGCTCTGTCAGGGTTACCGGCACGCAGCCGTGGCGTTCAACCTGCAGGCCAGCCGCCACGTTCGCCAGTTCAGCCGCCACCGGCCAGCTAATGCCGAGACCCCGGGCACACCCCAGCACCGCCAGAAAATTGTCCCCCGCTCCGGTCACATCATGCACGACTCGCAACCGCGCCGCGATCCGCTGCTCGCACACATCCCCCGTCTCTTTCACCCACGACACCTGGCAGCCTTCTTCATCGAGTTTGACCACAGCCGCAGCCGACTGACACCGCAGTTGAATCTCCCGCGCCAAAGCCCCGTTCGCTTCCTGCCGATTGGGCACGATGCACGCCACTCCCTGGTACTTGCCCCATTCCCCGTCCCGCGGTGGATCGACAATCACCATGCCCCCCGTATCGACGCAGGCGCGGACCACACCGGCCGTCAGCACTCCTTTCGCATAGTCGGCCATCAGGATCACATCCGGAGGTGCCATTCCCTGCACCAGCTCCACGATCGCCCCTTCCAGGCTGGGCGGAATGGGCGACGTGCATTCGGTATCAATCCGCGCCAGCTGCTGCCGATGCCGGCCACTGGCCACGCCACAGATCCGCTCCTTGACAGTCGTCGGCCGGGGATAGGGCGCCGCAACCAGCAGCGATCGCACTCCCGCGAGTTCCACAAGTTCCCGCGCGATCTCACCACCGCGGTCCAGTCCTACCACCCCCAGCAACCGCGTCTCCGCCCCCAGCGCCACACACATCGCCGCCACGGCCGCCGCACCCCCCAGCCGATACTCATCACGCGCCCCCAGCAGCACCGGCACCGGCGCCTCCGGGCTGATCCGCGTGGCATCAGCGATGCGATAGTGATCGAGCATCACATCCCCCACCACCAGCACTTTCACCCCGGCATATCGACTCAGTAGTTTCTGCGGATCCATCTAAAAAGTTCCTTACAGGATGTCCTGCGAATATCACCCGACCCCGCCCCCCGCCGGCCCACTTTCCCGCAGGAGGGATCGGCCGCAGCGCTTGAGACTTGCACTCAAGAAGACAATCTGCCCAGAATAAACCAGTCGACAATCAGCCAGTACCACGCCACCAAGGATCTGCCCATGTCTCTCCGATTAAGTGTGCTCGTCCCGATCGTCATCGCCTCCACCGTACTGGCCGCCGACCTCTCCGAGAAGTGGTCCAAACGGCTGGAGTCTGCCGACGC
>CAZQUW010000530.1:0-2170 GCA_964596215.1 uncultured Planctomicrobium sp.
CCAGGCCCGTTAGACCCTGAAACCGATGGATTAGCACGCCATTCACACCCCGCGAACGTCGCGCAGCGCCGGGCAGAATGACGAACTACTGCTTTGAATTGCCAAAATTCACCGCCCAGCCATCCAAGTGCTGCCCGCCCGTCTCACACGCTTACGGTGTGGTCGCCACCACTTCGTGGCCCCGCAGGTAATGGTCGTCGACCGGATAATTCGAGAACTGCAGGGTGTAGTATTTCTCGAACCATTCCTGAATGTGCGGCGTATGGGATTCGTCCCATTCGGGTGCGACGTGCAGCAGCTTGCCCTCGGGACTGGCTCGGATTTCACCTTGTTCCACGACGATTTCGCCATTGTGAATGACCACTCGCGGTAACTCGAACATCAGTTGAATGTCGGGATTGGGCGTGTAAATCGTTACGTCCGCATCGGCCCCCACGCCCAGGTGCCCCTTATTCTTGAGCCCCAGGATCCGCGCCGGGCTGGCCCGCGTAATGATGGCAATTTCGTACAGCGAATACTCGCGGTCGATATCGGGCAGCGTGCAGCGTTCTTTCACGCGGGGATGCATGCGCGACAACACCTCGCGCCGCCGTTCCTTCGACATCAACAGGGCGATGATCTCCGGATACGCCATGAACGAGCCCCCGTTGGGATGATCGGTACTCATCCCGACGCGCCACAGATCGTCCATCAACAAGTACCATTCCAGCCCGATCGCCCACTGCAGACCGTGCACCATGCTCTTGTCTTTGTAGACGATCGGGACGATGCCGCAACCCGATTCCATTTCGGTATCGCCTGAAAACCACTTGCGCCCCGTCACCTTGTGCAGGAAGTAACCCAGCGGCCCGTCGCCGGTCATCGAGGTCGTTTCGGCGAACATAACCTGTCCGACATCCACCGTAATGTTGGGATGGCTGTTGACATATTCGACGAGCTTGGGGACCTCCGACCGGAACGTACTCTGCACATCCGGATCACCGCCGTAACTGTGAAATTGAATGTGGGTCAGGTGCCCGCGGCGCCCTTCCAGCGACTTCATCGTCTCAAGCGTCGTGGACCAGTTGCCGGGCATCCCCAGGTTATTGCAATGGATGTGCACCGGATGGGGCAGACCGAGCTCAATCGCCGCCTGCGCGACTCCCGAGATGATCTGTCGCGGGGTCACTTCGAAATGGCCAACCATGTCGTCCAGGCCATGCGTATTGCCGCCGCCTGATTTCCAGACCTCCACCCCCCCGGGGTTCACGATCTTGGCCGCGTAACCCTTGGTGGAATTGAGCAGCCATCCTACGTAAGCCTTCAGCCGCTCCGGTTCCCCCTTCTGGATCTGCTCCATGATGTAATGGTTATTGCCCATCAGCACAAAGAAGCCTTTGTCGATGATGGGAGTATCACGGAATTCTTCATGCGCATGCCGCGCCGCCAATGCCGGAATCGCCGCATCAAAGGCCGTCGTATAACCCAGCCCGGCGTACTTGTAGCCGGTAGCGAAAGTACTGGGGACGCTGCCCATCGTACCCGACCGTGTGAACGGCGTCCGCACGACCTTCTCGGCCAGCCGCTTGTTGTCCGGCATCATTTTGCGGGCGACGTTGACCTTGGGGCCGGCGATATGGCAATGCATATCGACGCCGCCGGGCATCACGCACAGCCCCTCGGCATCCAGGATCCGGGACGGCTTCACCGCCGGATCGGTGGGGGCCGCGATGACCTTCCCATCCTGAATCCACAGGTCGCGAACCTCACCGTTGACGCCATTCGCGGGGTCATAAACGGTACCACCGGCAATCTTGAAAAGACTCACGTTCACCTGCGCTCATTCAAATCAAGGATTGGTCAGCATTCAGGGAGCAGTCCACCACGAAAGCTTCGCCCGAGCGATGAACCAGCAATCTATCAGGTCTGATGCGTTAACACCATTGAGAAAGGCTTTGTTGATGCGACGCCACCTGCCGTAACACCCTAATAGGTTTCATGTTGTGAAAGTCCTTAGGCAACCGAACGACAAACACGCTCGTCATTGTGGATGATTGACGTTATGCCGGTTCCGGAGTATTATGGCACGCGTTCCGACCAACACGGTCGTTTCACGGTGGCTATAGCTCAGTTGGTTAGAGCGCCAGATTGTGGATCTGGAGGTCGCGGGTTCGAGCCCCGTTAGCCACCC
>CAZQUW010000531.1:0-2154 GCA_964596215.1 uncultured Planctomicrobium sp.
CCACCCTTGTACTCAACGAACTTGTCTTCCTTGGCGGCCTTCGTCTTGGCGACGGGGCAGGTGGCCTTGAATTCCTTCTTGGCGTCGTCAGCGACGATTGAAGAAACGAAAGCGAACAGGGCCAATGATGCAACTAACGAAATACGACGAAACATGTTTCTGCTCCTGAATTTGAAACAAACACCCAGACGGTTGTGAGAACCACAAACAGCTCCCGCGAACATGCGGGCTTATGGTCCAGTGACGTTGATCAGTGACGTTGGACAGACGAAGTCACGTGGGGGACCCAGCGAAATTGCTCGAGCCCGTGAGACCTGATTTGAGGGGTGCCAATAGAAAGCCGACTGGTCAGTCAAGACCGAGGCGTTCGATCAGCGGCACCATGCAGCGGACAAGTTCCGGGGCACTTCATCCCCGGAAACAGCCAGCAGACCCGGACCAAAGAGAGCCCGGGAGATGATCTCTTAGACGACCCAGCGGCAGAGCCGGACGCAGGATTCGGAACCCCATTCGGCGAACAGCGAGTCGGCGGCAGTCGTCAACACGGTTGATGGTGTGAGCTGGCCGGCTTCGACGTGATTGATCTGCTGAGACATCCACACCACAACGTGGCGTAGCAGCAATGCATTAAAGACTGTTCGATTGGAGCGAGCGACCTGATTGGCGACTCGACATCCACAACGTCCAGAATCGTGGACCCCCGGTCGGGTGTCTACGGGTTTTGAGCCGGCACCGGATGCCGCGGCTGTCTGGGCAGCCTGCTGTCGCTTCAAGCAACAGGGGGGCAGGGAGCGCTTCGCCGCAGTCTGGCCGGCCACCGTCTGCCCCGCCGTGGTCGCCACAGCGATCCGTTCCTGAGCGCAGCAGCAGCAGGGACGTAGCAGCACTTGCGGCGTTACGATCAGTAACACCAGCAAGGTGACCAGGCTACGTTGCAGTCTGCCACGCAGAAACATCTTCGACCTCGGGATTGCTTTTCCGTCAAAATCACCGCACGCGTTATTCTATCGTCAAAATCTCAAAATCAACAAGAGCGAATTCGTCTTTGGCTCCAGTTTGAACAGGAAGAATCCGGCGGGCGTCAGGACCGGTGAAATGGCTGAGATCGACTCAATTGTCAGATCTTTACACCGAATCAGCTGCGATGGCTTTGTCAACGTTTGAATGGAGCCTCAATTCGCCGCGCGGGCCGGGTGACGGATCGTCGTGCAATTTGACTTGCTACCGTCCAGATAGTGCTGTTCCTGGTGCAGACTTCTGGGCTTCACCGAGCAGAACCGCCTCGAAATCAGACGCCGTTCCAATGATCGGTGAACTTATCTCAACCGCCCCGGAGCGATCGGGGCGACACAATGAACCGTCGCCTGATCCCAGCACCAGGATTGAATTAGCGTTGAGGGGGCATGGTGTTCAAGGATGCTGGGTGACCGGACTCCATGGGGCGCGGTGCGAGGCAGTTCACCCTGCGTGTTGAGATTCGTCGCTGGAAATTCGACGTCGTGCCTGATTTTCCAAACGGCGAGGCATACCGATTGCGTCAGCAGTGACTTCCAGTCGCCCCCTGTAAACAGGGTGGGGACCCGCTGAAAATAACTCCACACGGATGATTCTTCCGGTGGCGAATCTTCGTTTTTGCAACAGGAAGCCAATCATGACTACTGAAACCATGACAGAAAACTGGAACGACCTGAAGGGCCGCGTGCGTGCGAAATGGTCGCATTTGACCGATCAAGTTCTGGACCAGGGCAAGGACAGCAAAGAAAAACTGGTGAGCATCATCCAGCGGATGACTGGGGAAAGCCGCGAGAAAATCAATCAGTTCATCGATAGCGGTGCCGAGATGGCCAGCGACTGGTATGGTCGCGCTGCGGAAGCCGTGCAGGCCGGCACCGAGCAAGTTCAAGAAGGGGTGAAGTACGCCCGCGAATCCATTGAGTCCTGCACTGAACAAACCGGCAAGCTCGTTCAGGCGCGGCCGGTGGAATCGCTGCTGGTGACTTTTGCTGTGGGGGTCGTGGCGGGTCTGGCGCTGGAGATGGTGTTTCGGTCGAAACCGACTCCGCAATCGATGCTGCAAGGTCACCTGAATCAGATGCAAAGTCATCTGAGTAATCTGCAGAATCAATTGCCGCAGATGCCGTCGATGTCGTCGTT
>CAZQUW010000532.1:0-2135 GCA_964596215.1 uncultured Planctomicrobium sp.
CATTTCCAAAAGAACCGGTGGCTAGCGCTACGTCAAAGATAAGAAGTGGGGTGCCGCTGGCTGTGTCAGTGCTTTGGGCGAGCCGCATAACAGCCGGCGCTGGCACTGCCAGTGGCACCCAATTCTTAAATCAAATGTTGACAGAGCACTAGCGCCATTCCGCTCACTCGCCCGGGATCCTCCATCCACGCGCCCCGAACCTGTGATAAACTTCAGGTGTCTCTTGTGTCTTAGACCATGCGGGAACTGTTGTTCCCCAGCGTTCGACGGAGACCCCTCATGAACACGACTCAACTGCGTAAACTCGGTGTGCCCGAACTTTGCATCACGCCGGCCATTCAGGCCATTCAATTGGTCGCCAAGGCGGGACGCTTGAAAGGGGCCGGGCTGAAACAACAGATCCGCGACATCGTCGCACAGCCGGAACTGCATACCGGCGACGCCGATTTCGGAGCCTTCGCGCAAAGCCTGATCACCGAGCGCGAATTCATCGTGCACGATCCGATCACGTACCAGACGTGGGGCACGGATATCGATCCCGGTGCGCACGCCCAGATGCGGCAGGCCTGCACGGTGCCCGTCGCCGTGGGGGCGGCCCTGATGCCCGATGCGCATATCGGATACGGACTTCCCATTGGCGGAGTCCTGGCGTGTGATAACGCCGTGATTCCGTATGCCGTGGGGGTCGATATCGCCTGCCGCATGAAGCTGTCGATCCTCGATCTGCCCGCCGAATCGCTGACGACCAAGTCGCTGCAGTACGAGCAGGCCCTGGAAAAAGGGACGCGGTTCGGGGTGGGGTCGGTCCATCAGAAGCCGCAGGACCATGCCGTCATGGACGAAGACTGGTCGGTGACCAAGGTCACGCGTGAGTATCGCGATAAGGCCTGGAAGCAGCTGGGAACCTCGGGATCGGGAAACCATTTCGTCGAATTCGGCGTATTGACGCTGGCCCAGCGCGATGCAGATCTCGGTCTGGATGCGGGTGAATATGTGTCGCTCCTCAGCCATAGCGGAAGCCGTGGAACGGGGGCGGCCGTGTGCAGCGTCTATTCAGGGATTGCCCAGGCCCGCCTGCCGTCGCGGTATACGGAACTTGGCCGGTTGGGCTGGCTGGGACTGGATACTGAAGCGGGACAGGAATACTGGGCGGCCATGAATCTGATGGGTGAGTACGCCGCGGCGAACCACGCGGTGATTCATCGCCTGGTGGCCAAACTGCTGGGGGCGAAAGTTCTGGCGGGAGTGGAAAATCACCACAACTTTGCGTGGAAGGAAATCCACAACGGCCGCGAAGTGATCGTCCACCGCAAGGGGGCCACCCCGGCCGGTGCCGGAGTCCTGGGGGTGATTCCCGGGTCGATGGCCAGCCCGGCATTTGTCGTACGCGGTAAAGGGAACGCGGCAAGTTTGCAGTCGGCATCGCACGGTGCCGGCCGCTGCATGTCGCGGACCAAGGCCCGCGATACCTACAACTTCAAGTCGGTGAAGAACGATCTGGCAGCCAAGGGGATTAAAGTCCTGTCGGCGGGCGCGGACGAAGTCCCGTACGTCTACAAGAATATCCTGGAAGTGATGGAGGCCCAGACCGACCTGGTCGATACGATTGCCCGGTTCGATCCGAAGATCGTGAAGATGTCGGACGACGGTCTGGCCGAAGATTAGCCAGGCCTCCGCCCGATTCCCGACTTTACCAGCCCAAAGCACAAGCGAGTGGCTCTCCCCGAACGATCAGGGAGCGCCAACTCGCTTGCGTTCTTTGGTGCGGCAGTCCCTCCGTGGCATCAGGGTGGGGGTGGGGTGCCACCGACTCCGAATCTCGAGCCCTCCGGCATGAAATATCAGCAGATGCGCACCCCAGTTCGGGGAGATCTATGTCGCCATAGGTAGTTGTAAGTCGTGTGCAGTAATTGTGTTGCGAACAAAAATTTCCAGGCGAAACGCAATCTGGCGTGGATTTCAATTCCTCGATCGCAGTCCATGGTGCGAAAATCAGCCTATGACCGTGCGACTTCACCGTCGCATGCGAGGCGAAGTGAAATGCCAGTTTCAATGTGGAGTGCATACAGGTGATCAAAGAGAGCAAAGAGAGCAAAGAAGTGGAAGGGAGCAAAGAATTCACAGAGCGCCAGAAA
>CAZQUW010000533.1:0-2102 GCA_964596215.1 uncultured Planctomicrobium sp.
CGAAAACAGATTGCACTGCAGCCAGTTCGGCCGCTCCGAGATTAGGTCTGAAAAGGTTGATTCCCATGCGGCTCGATCTCCATTAAAAGGCACTGTATAAACTTCCTGGTGCGGTGGACCGCCCCACTTAGCACGGTAGTAGAGTGTGTTTTTTGCGTAACAATGATCCACGACGTTGCGATCCGGCGTGCTCATTCTCGCCTTAGTTGCAGACGGCCCGCTGTTAACATATCCGCCATTTCGGGGGCATGAAATTCGATACCCAGCTACCGCAGACCGATAACCCCAGTCGCAGTCTTCGTAGTAGGCTGGCCAGAACAGCGGATCGAATGGCCCTACAGCACGCCACGCTTCCTCGCGGATAAGAATCGCAGTGAAGGCCGATGTACCGTCCGCAGCTACAATCTGCTCGGGACAGTTAATCATCGCTTCTAGAGTGTCTGGTGCGACCTCGATATCATCATTCAGAATGACGCAAGGGATTGGCGTCATAGCGGGCATGATAAAGTTTGCCGCACCGCCCGCCCCGAGGTTCTTTGTCGGGGTGAACACTTCCACCAATGGAGATGGGTGACCTGGATAATGGCCCTGACTATTGTCGATGACATGGATTCGGTCAGGGAGCACCGTTGATCTCAACACGGCATCGATACATTTGTTGGCAAGATCAAAACAACAGTAAGTCGGAATGCTAACGCGAAACATAACCAATTCCTTAATCTTGACGAATCAACTCAATGGGCATTCGCTCAAACGCCAGCCACCTACCACACCAAACTCCGTCGTCATTGAGGTGGCACCAGCATGTATCGCCGCCGTTATCACTAAACAACCCTATGGCATAACCCATCGGTGTGTTTGTAAACACCCAAGTCTGCTCGCAGCTTCCGGCACCTTGCCCGACTATCCCGCCTGGGCGAATTCGCGGTCCTGGTTTGTGAATCAGTTCGATGACTCGTTCGTCATGCCCGACGCGTCGATACAGATAGCGACCCGCAACACTCTCCACAGTTGGAGTGTTTGACTCAGATCCCAGCATCGGAACGAGGTCAGCGACTCGCACTGTGATGTGTTCGCCGCCATTGAGAATTGCCGCTGCGGCTTTGGTGATGTCTTCGGCTGTGGCTTCCGGCCCGGCGAATTCCACGAATCGCCACTCGTCGCCGCGGGCTGCCCAGTGTTCGTGGTCCTTGGCGGGGACCAAGTATGTCGCCATCGGATCAGGCAGACAGCAGCGGACCGGGGGGATTTTTCTACTGACGTAGAGCGTCGGGATATTGAACCACCCAGCCAGATGGAACGGTCCTGAGTCCACGCCGATGAACAGGTCCGCGAGGATGCACAGGGCCCCGAACTCTTCCAGGCTGATGTGATGCCAGTTCGGTTTGATGCCTCGTACACGGTCATGCCCCAGCGTCGGGGCCCGTCCGTCCCAGTCGAGCGTCACGACCGAGCCGCCAGTTTCGAGCAGGTTGCGAATCAGCTGGAATGCGATGCCGTCCGGGATTGATTTCTCTTCCTGCCAGTTGGTCCCCTTGCTGTGCAGCAAGATGATCGGATACGGTAGGCCTTCGAGGAATTTTGTCGCGTCGTCCATGGCCCGCGATGACACGGCACTGGTCGCATCAATCGCCGTCGCACAGACCGCTTGCCAGACGTCGGGCTTGTCACCCAACTTGGGGAGTGCCGACACCTCAAACAAGTGGGCAATCTTGCTGTGCGTGTGGTCCGGCTTCGACAAATCGAAGAAGTCGGGAGGGTAATAGTAGGGATGGACCGGCAGCCCGTCGCCGTGATGGATCGGAATGCCAGCCGCTTCCCAGGCCCAGCGTTTGTTGGGCTCGATCTGAATCGCGACATCGTACCCCCGCGATTGATAGAGCTTCATCGCGTGGCAGCAGTGGACGACATCGCCGAGGCCATGCGAGTTGAAGGCCATGCGGATCTTTGGTTTGTCGGTCATTCAATCCCCTCACTGTCCAGATACCGTTCAATCTCCAGGATCACACTCTCCGGCCGGATCATCACTTGGCACTTGGGATGCCCTCCGATGACTCGTTCACACAGTCGTTTGTCGCTGTCGGTGCCGTCGTTCAGCGGGA
>CAZQUW010000534.1:0-2089 GCA_964596215.1 uncultured Planctomicrobium sp.
GCTGATCCGAATGCCAAAGATTTCCAGATCCCGAATTTGTCGTTGCCGGATGGGTTGAAGCTGAGCAGCGTCGAAAGCCGGCGGCGGTTGCTGAAGAAGTTCGACACCCTGCGCCGCGATGTGGATTCGACCGGAGTGCTGGAGGGGCTGGATACCTTCAAGGCCCAGGCGCTGGAGATGGTCACCGGGGAACGCGTGCGAAAGGCGTTCGACATCAATGCGGAAGACCCCCGAGTGCGAGATCGGTACGGGCGGCACACTTATGGGCAGAGTGCCCTGCTGGCGCGACGGTTGATTGAGGCTGGCAGTCGGTGTGTGACGGTGAATACCAGTTACTGGGATCACCACGACGATATCGAGAAGGGGCTCGAGGCGCAATTGCCACCGCTGGATAGTGCGATTGCCACGTTGATTGCCGATCTCAAAGAACGGGGCCTGCTGGATGACGTGCTGATCTTCTGCGCCGGCGAATTTGGCCGGACGCCGCTGATCAACGGCAATGCCGGGCGGGATCACTGGTCGAATTGCTTCTCGGTGATGTTTGCGGGGGGCGGTCTGAAGGGGGGCCAGGTAATTGGGGCCAGTGAGCGGCGGGGAGGCGGAGTACTGGAACATGGTGTCACGCCGTTTGACTTGCTGGCCACGATCTATCACACCCTCGGAGTTCCGCTGGAGACCCATTACAATGACGGGAACGGCCGGCCGACCAGCATTGTCGAAGGGGGCCAGCCGATCCGCGAATTGATTTAGAACCCTGACAAAACCGCGTCCCGGAAGTCTCGTCCATGAATTCTCCCCTGAACCATCAGCACCGCATCGGGCTGACTCGCCGCGAGATACTCCAGGCCGGGTATTCTGGCTTGCTGGGGCTGGGGTTACCGGCAGTGCTGACCGGGCGCGTCCAACCAGCGCGGGCAGAGGGCACGGCTAGCGCACGGACCCCCAAGTCCGTATTGATCGTCTTCCTGACCGGGGCCTGCAGTCATCACGATACGTTCGACATGAAGCCCGATGCTCCTGCGGAGATCCGCGGTGAGTTCAAGCCGATTTCGACATCGATTCCCGGGTTTCAGATCTGTGAACACCTGCCCGAACTGGCGAAACGGGCCGATCGATATGCGGTCTTGCGCACGCTGTCGCACAATGACAACAACCACTTGATGTCGACGCACCATGTGCTGACGGGTGAGATTCAGCCGGGGGCATTTTTTGACAAGGTGGCGTCGCGGGATGACTGGCCGAACTATTCCGGGGCGTTGTCCTACCTGAGGCCGCGCACGGACGGCTTGCCGAGCGGCGTGAATCTGCCGACCTTCTTGCGGGAAGGACCGCTGACGTGGCCCGGCCAGAATGCGGGATTTCTCGGTCAGAGCTTTGATCCGTGGCAGATCACAGGAGACCCGCAGTCCACCGACTTCCGCGTCGACGCGCTGACCCTCGCCCCGGGGATTGATGTGCCGCGGCTCGATCGCCGGCAGTCGCTGCTGGTGGATGTGAATCGGCAGCAGAACCGGTTGTCTGAGGTCGCCCAGTCGCTGCGTCTGCAGAAGGATCAGCAGTTGGCGTTTTCGATGCTGACATCCAGCAAGCTGTCGCAGGCGTTTGATCTGAAACGTGAGACCGATGCCGTTCGCGACCGGTACGGCCGCCATACGACCGGTCAGTCCTTGCTGCTGGCACGCCGGCTGATTCAGTCCGGGGTACCGATCGTGCAGGCGAATATTGGCCACGTGCAGAACTGGGACAGTCACGGGGCGATTTTCCCCACGCTGAAGGATCGGCTGCTGCCCCCGCTGGATCGTGGAGTCTCGGCCCTGCTGGATGATCTCGAAACGCTGGGTTTGCTGCAGGACACGCTGGTGATGATGCTGGGCGAGTTTGGCCGGACTCCCAAGATCAACGCGGGTGCCGGACGCGATCACTGGGGCCCGTGCTTCTTCGGTTTGTTTGCCGGAGCGGGAGTGCGCGGCGGGCAGGTCATCGGCCGCTCCGACGAGTCGGGCGCCTTCCCGGCGACACGAGCCTATTCGCCGAACGATCTGGGAGCGACTGTCTATCATGTGCTGGGAATTCCCGCTGAAGCGGAAGT
>CAZQUW010000535.1:0-2071 GCA_964596215.1 uncultured Planctomicrobium sp.
GGGAAATGCTGAAGGGGTCAGGTCTCTTTGTTGTCTTCAGCGGCGCAAAAAAATGCCCGCCTCTCCGGCGGACCACCTTCGGCCTCGTGTGCGTATGAATCGTTATTCCCCATTGGCAGGATGTGAGTGGAATCGAGATCCGATTCCGTTACCTCACGCTTGATTCTCGAAATTCATCCTCGAACACGAGGCCGCCTTACGCTGTTGATCCAAGATGTCAAGTGCCTCCTTTCGTCCCGCCGCCCTCCGCACCCTGCGGCCCCCCGGGCCACCCCTCCTTAGGTGCCTTCTTTCGTTCCTTCCACTATTAAATACGTTGAATAGCCTGAAAATGAGGGAAAAAAAAGCCGCATTTCCGAATCGGCATGTGGCAGATTGGTCAAGCTGATTCTGGCAGCGTGCGCGAGCGACTAATCTACCTTCTGACTGGTCTGAAATCCCATCCGGCTTGATGGTGATCGGTCGCCTGATGCCTGTGGTTCCGCCCCTGGTTCATCCGCGCGGCTTTGATTCCAGTTGATCAATGCGGGGCAAGAATACTGCCAGGAGGCTCGACAACAGCAACGGCGGCAGAAAAGTCCAATAGAGCCATTCCGGGTGCTGGGCCTGGTTCGTAACTGTCGTCAAGATCGCCACCACAATCCCGGCCAGTCCCCAGGCGAAGCCCATCGTCAGCGAGGATGCAATCCCCGTGTTGTGCGGAAACAGTTGATGGGCGTAGGAAATGACCGCTGCGGTGGTGCCATTCAGGACCAGACCGGCCAGCACCAGCAGCGCAACCGTGGCGTAATAGTTAGCGTGCCAGATCCCGAGCCCGACCACCAGCGGCAACGCGACCAAAGGATCGAGGACCAGGTGCCGCCGTTCCGTGCCGTGCTGGAATTTTCCTGCCAGGTACAGCATGCCCAGGCTCCCCGCGCTGAGAAAGGCGCTTTGCGTGAGGCCGATCGCGCCCACGTCGATGTGTTGATTGGCCAGAGTGAACGCTACGGCCTTGGGAATACCCACTGCCGGCAGCACACGGCAGGTGCTGACCAGCAGCAACAGACCGGCCATGGAGCCGTGTTCCCGCAGGAACGGAATCAGCCGGACTCGCTGCCCGTCCGCAGGTGGCTTACGTCGATGTGATCCACCCCGGCTGCCAAGCTCAAGTAGTAGAACCAGCACGATACCGGGCGGAATCAGCAGTGCCAGGGAACGCAGGCCCCAGGCTTGAACGCAGTAGCCTCCGATCAACGGTCCGATTCCCAGCCCCAGGGTGCCGCCGAGCAGGAAGATGGAGATGCCCCTCGTCCGCTGTCCCTCCAGCACCGTGCCGGCCATCGTGACCGCTTCTGGATGAAAGGCGCCAATCCCGATCAGTCCCAGCGACAGTACCGCGCATAACGCCCCCACGTGCGGCAATACTCCCAGCAACGGCAGGCAGATCATCCCCACCAGCGGGCCGATCCACATCACCGCCGGGAGATGCCAGCGATCCCTCAACAGGCCGAAGACTGGCTGGCTGAAGTTAACCGCGAGCATGGCGGCTGTCAGCAGGAGCCATTGGCTCCCGGGAGTCAGCTGCAATTCGCTGGACAATCGCGGCCACAACGGCTCGACCAGCATCGCGCAGGCGTCGACGACGCAATGCAACAGACTCAGGCAGACCAGCGCGCGAACGGATGACATGCGACCCCAAGTTGCGGGGAAAGTGGTGGGTGGAAACAGGCGGGCGACTCCCAGTCTAACCGTAGCCGGACGACGTGGCGAGTCGGCAGATGTCAGCGGCGAACACATTCCCCGGATAGTTCAGGGTCGAACTCGCCAGCCGGGAGCCGTATCTGCAATCCAGCGCATTGCTACAAGCGAGGCGACTTCCACAGTTTGCTGATTCGTCATCGATACCTCACGAATGTGCTTCACGTACGCTGCTTGACCGCGTCGGACAAGGCTTCAGACCTGCGAAACATGCTGTGACCATCTATGATAGCGGGCGACAGACTCGTGGAACGGAGCCTGTGCGACAGCCTATCGGCGTCACAACAGGGATTGTTCCGATTATGGATTCATGCGTCACTGGCGATCATCT
>CAZQUW010000536.1:0-2070 GCA_964596215.1 uncultured Planctomicrobium sp.
ATCATCATGACGGGCAACTGGCAGCGCGAAGTGGCCCGGGCGCGGTTAATTGCCAAGATGGGCTTAGACCAGGCGCGACTCGTTGCCCCCACCGATCCTGTGCGTGAGTTCGCCCCGGCGCCTGAGCTTGATCTGCAAGCGATTTCGCCGAACATCGTTCAAGGCTATCTCGCGGCGACCAAGCCGTTAAAGTTCGATCCGTTGCCTACGGAGAGCAATAACTGGGTGGTGGATGGCACGAAGTCGGTTTCGGGAAAACCACTGCTGGCCGGCGACCCGCATCGCGCGCTGGGACTCCCTTCGCTCCGGTATCTCGTTCATTTGCATGCACCGGGATGGAATGTAATCGGCAGCGGTGAACCGTCATTGCCCGGCGTCGCCATCGGTCACAACGAGCGGATCGCGTGGGCGTTCACGATTGTCGGGACCGATCAGTCGGATTTATATGTCGAAGAGACGGATCCGGCTGATCCACGGCGGTACCGGGTGGGGGATGCGTGGGAATCGATGAAGATCGTTCACGAAACGATTCCGGTGAAAGGCCGGCCAACGGGCGTGGCTACCGAACTGCGATACACGCGACATGGACCGATTATTTATCAGGATGAGAAGCAACACCTGGCGTTCGCCCTCCGCTGGGCGGGAAGTGAGCCGGGCGGGGCCGCGTACCTCGGCAGCCTGGCCGTCGGACGAGCCCAGAATCGGACCGAGTTTTTGAAGGCGCTCGATTCGTGGAAGATTCCGTGTTTGAACTTCGTGTATGCCGATGTCTCGGGCACCATCGGCTGGGTGGCGGCCGCGCTCACGCCGGTCCGCAAGAACTGGGATGGCCTGCTGCCGGTACCCGGGGCTTCGGGTAAGTACGAGTGGCAGGGATTTCTGCCGGTGGCCGACTTGCCCCAAACGTTTAACCCGCCCCGGCACTGGCTGGCCACGGCCAATCACAACATTTTGCCCCCCGGCTACTCACGGGAAATCGCCTATGAATGGGATGGCCCCTTTCGCTTCCGCCGCATCGAGCAGCGACTCACCGAAAAGTCAAAACTCACTCTGGAAGACTTTCAAAGCATTCAGCACGAAAGCACGTCGCTGCCGGCGCAGGCACTCGTCAAGTTGCTTAACGGAGTGGAACTGCCCAAGGAGTTGGATTCATTTGCAACCCTCCTGCGTCAATGGGACGGTCACTTAAGTAAGGATTCGGCCGCGGCGCCCCTGTATTCGGTCTGGCTCCAGGAATTGATGGATGGTTTTTACGGGATGCGCATCCCCAAGGATTTACGCACCGAACGCGGCGACCTGCGGCATATCGCGACGTTGCTGCAGCGATTGAATCAACCCGGTGCAGAAGTATTCGGTACCGACCCGGTCAAGGCGCGCGACGAATTGCTGCGTCAAACATTTTCCACGGCGGTATCGCGGACACAAAAGTTATGGGGCGCGGATCCCACAAAATGGCGTTGGGGCCAGGTGCACACCGCGACCTTGCGGCATCCGCTCGCGAGCCTGGGGGCGAACTACGAGCAGGCGTTCAACCTGGGGCCGGTCGAGCGTTCTGGAGACAGCCATACTCCCAATAACACGCGGTACAACGAGAACTTTCAGCAGATCCACGGCGCTTCCTACCGGCACGTCCTGGATCTGGCCGACTGGGACCGCGGACTGGCCACCAGCACGCCTGGCCAGTCGGGTCAGCTGGGTAGCCCGCATTATGGCGATTTGTTGCCACTGTGGGCGGAAGCCAAGTATTTTCCACTGGCTTACAGCCGGGGGAAAGTCCAGGAAGTCACTCAGCACCGATTAGTTCTCAGTCCAGCGCAATAGCCGCATCACGGGTGGCGCCGGGTGAGCCGATTGGCGTCAGGCAGATGGTGCTTGCCTGGTTATGGGCACTGTTCCACTGTTGACCTTGATTTTGCGCTCCGGGGCTGTTTCACTATTGGAATCAATTTCCATTGTGAAACTTGCAGGCGTGTTATGAAATCAAAGTCTCGGACTGGTGAGTCGACCTCCGGCATCGAAGCAGGGAGCCTGCAGCGCGGGCTGGCGGTGCTGGAAATGCTGGCCAAGCGA
>CAZQUW010000537.1:0-2062 GCA_964596215.1 uncultured Planctomicrobium sp.
CCTTCCGGGAACTGGTCCAGGAATTGGGTCACATGGGCCTGGTCGGCCGCAGCGCGGATGTCTTGCGGGCTGGCATCGGGTCGACCGTACCGGATGTTGTTGTAAATGGAATCGTCGAACAACAGCGTCTCTTGAGTCACCACACCCAGCTGATTGCGCAGATCACGCAGTCGCACGTTGCGGATATCAACGCCGTCGATCAGCACTGCCCCATGTTCGGGATCGAAGTACCGCGGGAGCAAATTGACTAGGGTGGATTTGCCGGAACCGTTTTCTCCGACGACCGCAATCACTTCGCCAGCGCGGATCTTCAACGAGACCTTGTCGAGCACGCAGGGGCGCGCCGCGTCGGTCCCGGAGTGGTAGGTAAAGGTGATCTTGCGGAATTCAATCTCCTGGCAGTGCCGGGGAAGTGGCTGTGGCTGAGCCGGTTCCCTGATCAGGGACTGGCGATCCATCAACTCGAAGACGCGATCTGCAGCGGCCATCGACTTCTTGACCTTCGCGAAGACACTCGACAGCTTGCGCACCGGATCGCTGATACCGGCCATCAGGGCATAGAGCATGCTCAGTTCGGCAATCCCCATGGGACGGGAAGACAGCTTGATGCCCCAGATCGAATCGGTGTTGCGCAGCACCAGGTACACCCCGGGCAGCATTGCAATGACCAGCGCAAACAGCCCCATGACTTCCGTTACGGGGCCGGTCAGTGAGTCGATCTTCACAATGTGCATCGACTTCTCGAAGAACGCCTTGTTCTCCACATGAAACCGCTGGCGATGATGCCGGGCCCCATTGAAGGCGATGATGACCTTGATCGATTCGAGCGATTCTTACAGCAGTTTGTAGATGCGAGACATGCTTTCTGCCGACTTGTGGCTGGCCCGCTTCAGCAGCTGGCCAAAGCGATGAAAGACCACTCCGGCCAGGGGGACAAACACCAGCGACAGCAGAGTCAGCTGCCAGTTCACCCAGAATGCCAGGACCACACACGCGACCGCCTTCAGGGGTTCGCGAACCACTTTGCCACCCAGCAGCAACAGGCCGTTGGCCAGGGTGTCGATGTCGTAAGTAAAGCGGCTGAGGAGATCGGACGTGCCGGCGGCGGAAACGCTCTGGTAGTCGAGCTTCAACGTCTGGCGGAAGAGGGCTTTACGCAAATCCATCGTGACGAGCTGGACGACGCGCCCGACCATCAGATCCTGCAGGTAAAAGAAAAAGTCTTTGACCAGCGTCGCAATCAGCAGCGTGGCGAGGAGTACGGCGAAGGTATTGAAGCGATCATGGGGTACGAACGGCAGGACCGACGTTTTCAGCTTGCGGAATCCCAGCAGCTGGTGCGAAGTGTCGGTCAGCCGCGCCTGCAGGCGCGTCTTCTTAACGAGCAGCGGCAGGCCGATCTCGGTGTCATCCAGATCGTTATCGGGCTGGCCACCGCTCTGGATGGCGCGTTCGAGGTCATCGAGGCGGCTGGAATCCTTGGTGATTTGCCGCTCGCAGCGGGTGATTTCGGCGTCGACATACTCGTGCAGGCCCTGGCCTTCGAGCAGCACTTTCACGATGGGAAAGGCGACCGAAAGATTGGCGCCCCACAGCGCGGCGACAAGCAGTGCGAACACGACCGACCAAGCCATCAAGCGGCGGTACGGCCAGACATACGGTCCCAGTCGGGTCAGACTATCCATGAGCCATCCTTGGCACGGTGTGATCGCGAGACGTCCCGATCCTGGATGGCCGGGCGTCAGGCGGGTTTTATCAGAAGTGCGTCGAATGGGGCAAGAGGGATGAGGCGATCGCGGAACTCACGGTTGTAATTCAAGTTGCAACACGCGACGGGAAAACCTGCTTCCCAGTTCGGGGGCGCTCATGCAGTCAGGGACGTTCCCGAACCGCAGGCCGTGCAGCGGTTTACGGTACGGGAGAAGCTTGCGGGGGATCGAAAAAGCAGTGTTTGGGGAATGTTGTGCTGTTTGGCGGTGCAGCCAGAGCGCTGTAAAACAGGCAGGAGTTGTCTGATGTCAGGGATTGTGAGCGTGCCGGTGAGGCTGAAGGGAGCAAAGAG
>CAZQUW010000538.1:0-2053 GCA_964596215.1 uncultured Planctomicrobium sp.
CCGGCACGCCTCCACGGAGCGGTGGAAGTGCTGGAAGCCGCCCAAGTTCGCGGGCTTGATGTCCCCTACCTGTTTCTGGGGGGGCTGACCGAATCGAGCTTCCCGCAGCGCGGTGGCGACAGCTTTTTATACACCGAGGCCGATCGCCGGGAGCTGAATGCCCATGGGTTGACGCTGGGGCATCGCACGGCACAAACGCAAGCGGAAATGCTGCTGTTCTACAGCATCGTGACGCGGGCCCGGCACACCTTGACCCTCAGCTATCCCGCCGTCAGTCTCGATGGCCAACCCCTGTCGGCGAGTCCCTATTTGACCGCCCTGCGGGACCTCTTCCAGCCTGGCGCAATCAAGTACACACGCATCGAGCAGCTCGATCCAGTCCCCGAAGTCAGCGACATGCTGAGCCTCGCCGATCTGCGAGTGGTCGCGACCTCGGAAGCGCTGCAGCGTCGCCCGCGCTGGTTTCAAACCCTCGCCGCACAACCCACCGGCGGCTGGGACACCGCCCGCAGCATTCTGGCCGCAGTCGACATGTCGGTCGCCCGATTCCAGACGCGCGGCTTCACCGGCTTTGAAGGGATCATCACCCACCCCGCCAACCTGAAACACCTGCAGGATCGATTCTCGCCGCAGCAGGAATTCAGCGCAACCCAGCTGGAAGGTTACGCCACGTGTCCGTTCCGGTTCTGGGTGTCGGACGTCCTGAAGCTGCGCGAGGTCGATTCGCCCGATCAGTTCACCGATTTTGGCCGGCGTGGTGACATCGTCCATGAGATCCTGCGGCAGCTCCATTCCGAACTGGAACCGACCCCCGATGCCATTCCCGCCGCATCGGCCGTAGAAGTGTTCCGCAACCTGCTGACGGCGCGGTTGAGTCAGGAAATCGCGGGATCTGATCTGCTGGCGGCGTTGATTCGGATCGAACAACGACTGCTGGATGAGTGGGGTGAAGAATATGCCACACAATGGGCCGACTATCACGCCTCGACCCGCGAGAGTTCCGGAGCGTTCCTGAAGCCTTCGCTGTTTGAGATCTCCTTCGGCACGCCGCACAATCCGGATGTCGAAACGGAATCGCGGCCCTATCTGACGCTGGGATCGGCACAGCATGAAACGCGCATTCGGGGCCGCATTGATCGCATCGACGTCGGAGAAGTCAGCGGGCAACCGGTCTTTAACATCATCGACTATAAGACCGGGCGGAAGCCCTCCACGACCGCGGCCCAGATGAAAAGTGGCCGGTCACTGCAACTTGTGCTGTATGCCCTGGCCACGCAGCGCCTGAACCTGGTGGGCGACAACTCCATCCCCATGCAGGCGGGATACTGGTGCCTGCGCGAGACCGGCTGGACCCCCGTTAACAAAGCTCCGAAAGCGGGCCCGGATGGCCTGGAACCGCATGCTGACTGGCTGGCCCTGGTCGATGTGCTGGATGAACTGGTTCCGCGGCTGGCCGCCGGAATTCGGGCCGGTCAGTTTCCGGTCTATAACGCCGATTCTTCCTGCATGAGCTATTGCCCCTATCGCACCACCTGCCGCGTGACACAGATCCGACCGCTCGAAGAATCGCTGGACAAGCATTGGGAACCGAAATGAGCGCGAAGCCAGCAAAACTGACCGACCAGCAGGCGGCCGCGATCACGACACGCAAGGTCTCGGTATCGCTATCGGCAGGTGCCGGGTGCGGCAAGACATTCGTGCTGACACGACGTTTCCTGTCACACCTCGAGCCCGGTCCCGACGTCAACCTCAGCGGACTGGTCGCCATCACCTTCACGGAGCGCGCGGCCCGTGAAATGCGAGAACGCATCCGCGGCGCCTGCTTTGACGAGTTGCGTCGATGTTCAAGCAACGACGTGCCCCACTGGTTGAGTATCACGCGTGAGATCGATTCCGCACGAGTCAGCACGATTCACTCATTCTGCGCCAGCATCCTGCGCAGCTCGGCCGTCGAGGCGAAACTTGACCCGCAATTCGGACTGCTGGATCCCCAGATTGGGACGGCGTTTCTCAGCCATGCCGTCACCGAAGCGGTGCACGCCGCGGTGGCCCG
>CAZQUW010000539.1:0-2020 GCA_964596215.1 uncultured Planctomicrobium sp.
CGGCGTTCGTGCAGAACAACGATGTCCATCAACTCCTGGTCACCGAAGGGACAGATTGCCTGCCGGTGATTGTCGTCGATGGTCGAATCGTCAGTCGCCGCGAATACCCCGCGCGGGAAACGCTCGCAGCATGGACTCAAACCTCAACACCGATGGAAACGTCGCCGTCCCCCGCGCAGGGAACCCCTTGTTGCGGCGTCGCGAAATGCTGCTGAGGCTTCAGGAATCGCACTTGCCCACGAGGGAAGATGCTACGCCGCATTGCAAGAAGGAAAGCTATCATGAAATTTCTGGACCATCCGACTCGCATCCTCTTCTTTACCGGGAAAGGGGGCGTGGGAAAGACCTCGATTGCCTGCGCGACCGCCGTGCGACTCGCGGATGCTGGAAAACGCGTCCTCCTGGTGTCGACTGATCCGGCTTCGAATCTCGATGAAGTGTTGGCGACGCCGCTGAGTCATCATCCGACTCCCGTGCCTTCGGTGCCGGGACTTTCCGCGATGAATCTCGACCCGGAGAAATCGGCAGCCGAATACCGCGAGCGCATGGTGGGCCCTTATCGAAACCTACTGCCCGCAACCGCAGTCGCCAGTATGGAAGAACAGTTTTCGGGTTCCTGTACGCTGGAAATTGCGGCGTTCGACGAGTTCTCTCGACTGCTCGGTGATGCCAGCGCGACTTCAAACTTCGATCATGTGATTTTCGACACCGCCCCTACCGGGCATACGTTGCGGCTGTTGACTCTTCCGTCGGCGTGGTCGGGTTTCATGGAGTCGAACACGACGGGCACGTCGTGCCTCGGACCGCTGGCTGGCCTGCAAGCTCAGCAGCAACTTTATCAGGACACCGTGCAAGCGTTGGGTAACGCGGCCGTCACGACGCTCGTCCTGGTCACTCGCCCCGAGGTCACGGCGTTGCGCGAAGCGGCGCGAACGAGCGGTGAACTGGCGGCGTTGGGGGTGAAGAATCAGCACCTTATCGTGAACGGTGTGTTTCAGGCCAGCGATCCGTCGGATCTCCTGGCGGTCGCCATGCAGCAGCGGGGTGAAATCGCGCTGGACGCCATTCCCGAAGTGTTGCAAGACCTGCCCCGCAGTCTGGTCGCACTGACCACGAACGGAGTGCTGGGAATTGACGCCCTCCGATCGCTGGGAACACGGTCCGTGACGACGGTTGAAAGGAAAGCCCGGGCGCAAATCGACTTCCCTATGCCTCAGACACTTGGCGACCTGATGGATGGTCTGGCAGCTCCTGGCCATGGTGTGATTCTCGCGATGGGGAAGGGGGGAGTGGGAAAAACGACCGTCGCTGCCGCTGTCGCGGTGGGACTTGCGGATCGCGGCTTTCGCGTCCACCTGTCGACCACCGACCCGGCGGCGCACCTGGCCGCGACGATCACTAGCGAAGCACTCCCCAACCTCACCGTGAGCCGCATCGATCCGGCCGCCGAAACGGCCCGCTATTCCACCGAAGTCATGCAGTCAGCCGGAGCAGGGCTGGACGTCCAGGGGCAGGCTTTGCTCGCGGAAGACTTGCGCTCGCCCTGCACCGAAGAAATCGCCGTCTTCCGAGCCTTCGCCGAGGCGGTTGCCGAAGGCACGGACCGGTTCGTGGTGCTGGACACAGCCCCCACCGGACACACGATCCTGCTTCTGGACGCAGCGCTGGCCTATCACCGCGAAGTGATGCGTCAATCGAGCCAGATGCCCGAATCGGTGGAGCATCTGCTTCCCCGCTTGAGAGATCGGGAATTCACTCGCGTGCTGATCGTCACGCTCCCCGAGGCAACTCCCGTTCACGAAGCCGCGCAGTTGCAGCGAGATTTGAGGCGCGCAGAGATCGAACCGTATGCCTGGGTCATCAATCAAAGCCTGTTGCCGCTGACGGTGACCGATCCGGTCCTCCTCGGTCGTCAAAGTTACGAAGCGAAATTCATCCACGAAGTGATCGATGAACACGCCACTCGAACCGCCCTGATCCCCTGGCAGCAGGCCCCACCCGTCGGTCGGGAGCGACTTCA
>CAZQUW010000540.1:0-1993 GCA_964596215.1 uncultured Planctomicrobium sp.
CACATGGTCTCCGGCGTGTATGCCCAAATCGCCATCAAGATCAACGGCGACGATCTGGACACGTTGCAACAGCTCTCCGAGCGGGTCAAAGCCACGATTCAAGACGTGCCCGGCGTGACGCCGCCGGTCGTTGAATCGATTCGCCAGACCGAGGAATTACATATCCGACTACGGCCGGACGATCTGGCATTTCACGGACTGACACGGGGGTATGTGGCTCAAGTACTGCAAACTGCATTGCAAGGCGAAGTTGTCTCGCAAGTGCTGGAAGGCCAGCGCCGCTTCGACCTATTGGTCCGCCTGGAAGAGAATTACCGCACGGACTATGCGAATCTGGGGCGGTTGAGAATCGATTTGCCGGACAACCGCGGCCAGATCGAACTCCGTGAACTGGCAGACATCGGTGAAGGAGTCGGTCCCAACGCAATCAATCGGGAAAACGCCCGACGACGCATCGTGATCCGCTGCAACACTCAGGATCGTGACCTTGCCAGTGCTGTTGCCGAGATCCAACAACGGGTAACGAGCGAAGTCACACTCCCCGAAGGCTACTTCATCGAATACGGCGGCCAGTTCGAAAGCCAGCAACGAGCGACGACGCTCATCGTCGTGCTGGCAGCAATATCCGTAGTCGGCATGTTCGTCGTCTTGATGATTTTGTACCCGTCAGTGCGGATCGTTCTTCAGATTCTCAATGCTCTGCCGACCGCGTTCATCGGCGGAGTGCTGGCCCTGGTCATCACGCAACAGACATTGACGGTTGCCAGCCTGGTGGGCTTTATCTCGCTGGGTGGCATCGCAGTTCGCAATGGAATTCTTCTGGTCACGCACTACTTCCATTTAATGAAGGAAGAGGGCGAGGACTTTACCCCCGAAATGGTGGTGCGTGGCAGCCTGGAGCGACTCGCACCGGTTCTGATGACGGCCCTCACTGCGGGCATCGGGCTCGTGCCGCTCGTGGTTGGTGGCCAGGAACCGGGGCGAGAGATCCTGTATCCCGTGGCCACGGTGATCCTCGGTGGACTCGTGACCTCAACCTTTTGCGAGTTCCTGATTCACCCGGGACTGTTCTGGAAATTCAGCGGCCAGGACGCACTGAGACTCGCTCGGCTGGATGAGTCGGACGAGAACTCAGAGCACTTTTTGAAATGAAATTTGCGTGCAAATCGCGGCAAAGTCAGCCCGTTGCTGGAACGCCGCAACAAACAGTTCATCCCAGTTGGAATGGACAGGCATCATTTTTTGGAAGGACATCGCATGAAGAAGCACATCGCTACAGCAACCTCGCTGGCCACAATGGCAGCACTCACATTCGTCTCCGGTTGTGACAACTCCGCTCCGCCTGCCACCCCAGCGCCCACGGTCACGCCTCAACCAGTCGAGAAGGCCGACGAACACAAGCATGCGGCACACGGGACCGGTCCGCATGAAGGTGCGGTCGCTGACTGGGGGGGCGGAAAATACCACGTCGAGTTCACTGTGGACCATGACAAGCAAGAGGCCACCGTCTACGTCCTCGGTAGTGACGAGAAAACGCCGGCGCCCGTGAAGGCCGACAAACTTATGCTGAGCATCACCGATCCAAAATTCCAAGTGGATCTCATCGCGTCACCACTGGATGGGGAAAAGGACGGCCTGACTTCACGTTTCGTAGGCAAGCATGAAAGCCTCGGAAAGGTGCAAGAATTCGCAGGCACGATCAGCGGTGAAGCAGATGGGACGCCTTACGCAGGAGACTTCAAGGAAGAACCACACGGGGGGCACGAACACAAGTAGTTCTATTGGAAGTCATCCGCCGACGTGACTTGACCTATGCGCCACGAAAACAACGGTGGCCGCATAGGTCGATTCACATTGGGCCGTTTTGGCTCGAGACTCTTGGGACAGCCTCAGCGGTGGGGGCAGCTCTTTGACGTGCTCGACTGATCGCGCTAACAGTCTGAGATCGAGTCTACAAGGTCGATTCCGTTCCCGGCCAGCCAATTGATCGGTG
>CAZQUW010000541.1:0-1982 GCA_964596215.1 uncultured Planctomicrobium sp.
AGAGCGGCAAAAGTGGTGAGAGCGATGATCAAAAAAAGTTAACGGCGTGGAGTGCCACTGGCTGGGCCAGTGCTTGTAAGTCGCCTCGCTGTCCGATAACGCCAGTTGTAATCCCACGACAGGATTTGAATCGGCCGGAATGTGGCTGATACTCTCTAACAACCATCCGGCTGACGCCGGACGCTCGCCGGGCTGAACTTTCAGCCACCTGCATCGCGTACCAGCAGCAGCATCATTTGAATATACATCCAGGCGAACCCGCCGGCCGCTGCCAGGCCGATCCCGAGGGGAATCAGCATCATGCATCGCGACCAGGACCGTCGCAGCAGGATATTCCCCGAGGTCAGATAGGCAATCGGAAAATCGACCAGGAACAACCAGCAGGCCACTACAGGAATGGAGCGTGCGGGAGTGCGAATGAAGTCCACCAGACTCATCACGGGACCGCGTGGCGGTGGCAACTTGGGATGGAGTTCCCGCAACGCTGGAACGACCATGGGGACAATGGTGGCCAGACCAAAAATCAGCAAACCCCAGATCCCGGCGCGAACCGCAACGCTCCCGAATGCAATCAGCCCAGACCGGGGTTGCGGCGGGACCCGTGCCAGAATGGCCTGCTCCACAAGTCGTGTATGGCGTGACATCAGCAACTCACTTTGGTCGGCCCGGTCTCTTTGACCGGTGAGACAATCGGAAATCAGTTGTCCTGCAACAGACTAACCGCCCCGCTCCCGGGGGGGAATGTATCTCCCTGTATTTCCGTGTTTCATAGGTGTCCATCCGTGGCTTTGTGAAGCTGACTCGGCGTAGATGCGGGCAACCCTGCTCGCCGTGTTCTCTGGTCTCTCAGTGGTGAATTGCCGAATCTCCGCGGGCGTGGCCTGCCGACTCCGGGAGCCCGCAACAGACTCGTCTTGCTTGATTTGACCGGGTCAGGTAATTTTCCGCTCTCCCAATACTGCTTACGTCTCCACTTCCACGATCATTCGCACGCGTCACACCCTGTGACCCGCGTGCGAAACTGCACGTTTTTCCCACATATCCCCATCCCCACAATCGTCGCGGGTACGCTCACCGCGTTCTCGATGCACCATGTACCGCTTAGGCATTATCGATTTCGATTCATCGCACTGCGTCGAATTCACCCGGCGTTTTAATCACGTCGGGATGGATGCCGATCAGGTCGTCGAGGGAGCGCGCGTGGTCCTGGGTTATCCCGGGACTTCCCTGATGTTCCCCGAACGGATCCCCGAACACCTGCCGCAGGTGCAGGCCTGCGGCGTCGAACTGGTCAACGATCCGGCAGACATGTTCGGCCGGATTGATGCCGTACTGATCCTGTCGATCTGCGGTGCGGCCCATCTGGAACGCGTCACGCCATTCCTGCGCGCCGGAATTCCCGCATTCGTCGACAAGCCATTTGCCTGCAGCCTGGATGATGCCCAGGCGATGTTCAGGATCGCTCGTGAATCGGGCGTGTCGCTGTGGAGTTCCTCCGGGATGCGGTTCGCCAGCGAAATCCTGGACTTTCAGCAACGCTCTGGACTTTACGGCGAGCTACATGGCGTCTTGAGTTACGGCCCGGCCAAGCGTGCGACCGGCAATCCCGGCCTGCTGCACTATGGAATTCACGCGACAGAAATGTTGTGTACCTTGATGGGCCCCGGCTGCCAGTCGGTGACCACACAGCATGTCGCGGGAGCGGATGTCGTGTGCGGCGAATGGGCCGACGGCCGCCTGGCAACACTTCGCGGCCTGCGGGCAGGCTCGACGGCCTATGGCTTCACGGCCTTCTGTCAGCACGGCGTGATTCCACAGCCCACATCGGCGCGCTATTCCTACCGCAACCTGTGCGCGAACATCGTCAACACCCTGCAGACCGGGCAGCCACCCGTGACCCCCGAACAAACCTTCGAAGTGATCAGCTTCGCCCTGGCAGCCCTGGACAGCGAACAGGCGGGCGGGGCGAAAATACCATTACG
>CAZQUW010000542.1:0-1925 GCA_964596215.1 uncultured Planctomicrobium sp.
GTTCACACAGTCGTTTGTCGCTGTCGGTGCCGTCGTTCAGCGGGACGGTTCTCGCGTGCCAGCAGCCGCCGTCTCGGCAGCAGGGGAGGGTGCCGACTGATTCGAGGATCCGGTGCGTTGGATAAGAGAACCAGGTCCGGGGTTCTCGTCCGCCGGCGACCACGACACACGGCCGCGGGCGGCGCTGCCATGCCGGTAAGGGAACCGCTGCGGCCAGGTGCATCGCCGACGTAATCCCCGAGAGAACTCCGCAACTGGAATGGATCACGCGGATGAGTTGACGGACGTCTGTCTGGCCGCGCAGATCAATCACCCCCTGCAAATCGGGCTGCCAGTGCCAGCTGTCGTTTTGCTTGCCGATCTGCACAAACTGGATCCGGCCGCGGAAGTAATCAACTATCTTTTGCACATATTCAGGCAGGTACCATTTCGTCGTGAAGTCCCGTTTGCCGCCGCCAAGACTGAGGACCCAGTAACGTTGCACGTTGAACTTGTCATGCGGCATCGAACGCCAGCCCCACTCGTCTGTCGACAGGTGAATATCCCCTTTCAATTCACTCGGATGGAGCGACGGCAGGCCCAGTGAATTGGCCAGATCCTGGCAGTATGCGTGCAGCAGGTGGACCGGGTTCTGATTCGAGCGATTCACGCTGAACCAGGAGTCTCGGTCGTAGTGACAATGAATCGTTTCTGCCGTGGGGTCGTCGTCGGCAATCGGCGTGAGGTGCGGATTGTGCTCCCACAGCTGCGGGAATGGGGTGCGGACGTCTGTCTGGAACTCACCGGGATACTGGTGGTGAAGTTCGCGGACGGCAGCCGTGAAGCAGACAATGTCTCCCAGGGCGAGTTCGGTCTTGAGAATTACATTACGCATTCGTCAATAATCCTGTCCGTTCTAATCGTCCCGACGCGAGCGACACCACCCGCTTTAATCCATGCGCTCACTAAACTTTTAGGCCGCCAGTCGCGTCGTGTGGGTCATTATCTCGCGGTTTTAAAAACCACCAAATTGGGGCTTGCGGCTCGATCAAACACAGGTTTTCACAGTGGGCTCATGATCGAAGTTCCCCGAGCCGCTAGCCGTCTGCGTGATTCCGCTGTTTTTTCAGAACCAAAAAATCTGTTCGAACATAGGCGCCCCCGAACTGGCTGACAGATTGGGCGGCGCATCGCCATGCGGGGTCGTTCACTGCCGCAGCATCACGGCCGGCTGCGACCACGCTGGGGGATCGCGGCCAGTACCGCGGGGGGTGCTTGACGTACATCAAGCGGGACGTATTCTTCCAGCCGGTCGGCACATGTCGCGCAGGCCTGGATTCTGGGGAACGTGCCCGTGTTATGCAGCGTACATTCGTCGTGTCTGGGGCAGCGAAAGACGGGCATCACTACCGGGACCAGACTGCCGCCCTGGCACGGTTTGCAGGGAACACTACGCACCGCTGGGCCTCGCAGAACGCAGGCCGTGATGGGGGCGGGTGGCTTGTTGAGAAAATCTCGAAAGCGATCGACAGTGCGTTGCAGGAAGGCCTGGTCCTGAGTTCGGGCGGCCACACCGATGGCCATCGACGCCACGACAGCATTGGGCGTCTGGGGAGCCACCTGGCAATTCAGACAATGCTCACACGCGGAGTCGTTTACCTGACATTCCGCCAGCGGCCGCCCCATGAACTCGGCAACAATCCGACAGACAGGCTGTTCGCCCTGCAGTTCGCGGTAGGGGCACTTCAAGGATAGAGACATAGGGGGCCTCAGGGTTGGCAGTTCTGGATCTGGATTTCGCCATAGAATGAGCCGTCCGGCGGCGGGGCGGGCGGACTGCAGGTGCCTGTGCAATTCACTTCGATGTCTGTCCACAGGCCCGGAGGCAGCCACATCTTTGTGACGGTGCCGCACGGCGGGAGCGGGGGCGACGAACTGCCGCTGCT
>CAZQUW010000543.1:0-1885 GCA_964596215.1 uncultured Planctomicrobium sp.
CCTTTCGCAGTTCAGAGGTTTGCCGCGTTTTCATGACGTCGGCGAATCATGCCTCGTCCCCCTGCCGCACATCGCGGATTCAACAATTCAGTCCGTTTCAGTCGTCTGCCAGCGAGCTTGATCATCAGGCTCTGTCTGTCTGTCTGTCTGCCCTGGCGGGTTCTCCGCTCCCTTCAGATTACCCATCTCCTCTCCGCTACCGGGGGCTCCTTCCCCACACTTGAGGTATGTCTATCATGTCACTGCACTCCTCGCATTCCGGTTCGTGGTTTCAATCGCTGAATCAATGGTTCCAGGGTTCGCCTCGTCGCAAGCGAAACGAACGTGCGGCCACGTCTGCACCGGCCCATGTCGAGTTCCTGGAGAATCGGCAGTTACTGTCGGCCACCAACGGCACGCAGTCCGCCGCGGAAGATCCTGCCGACCCTGTTGCCGATACGGCGAGCACCGCGACTGCCGGGACAACCACGACGACCACGACCACGCACGGTGTCGACGCCAATGGGAATGCGACGACCACGGTCACCATCACGACAACCACCACCGATGAAGATGGCAACGTGACGACATCCTCGACATCCACCACGACCGTGGATGGCACGACTGAAACTCCCTCGACGTCGATCGATTCCGACCAGGCCATTGCGACGGCAGTTCAGCCTGACGGCAAAATCATTCTGGTCGGTGCAGTCCAGATGAATACGTTTGGCGATTATGACTTCGCCGTGACACGCCTCAACGCGGATGGTTCCCTGGATACGACGTTCGGGACCAACGGCACGAAGACGATCTCGTTTAATCTGGGGGGCGTTGATGACGATGGCAATCTGAATGCCGATCTGGACGTGGCCAACTGCGTGGCCATCCAGAGTGACGGGAAGATCGTGGTCGGGGGCTACGCCCAGCGAGACATCAACGGTAACTTCGATTTTGCCGTGGTGCGGTTGAACACCGACGGGTCGCTGGATAACACGTTCAGCAGTGACGGCAAGGCCCTGGTGGCATTTGATTACGGTGGCAACGGCGACGATCGAGCCACCGGTGTGGCCATCCAGCCCGATGGAAAGATCGTGCTGGTGGGGACGTGCCAGCAGAATGCCAGCGGGCGGGGTGACATTGCCATGGCCCGGCTGAATACGGACGGTTCACTGGATACGTCTTTCACCGGCGATGGTCGCAAATGGATTGATCTCAGCGACGGTGGTGACGACGCGGGAGCGGCCGTGGCCGTTCAGCCCGACGGGAGCATTGTCGTTGTTGGCTTTACGACGAGTTCCGGTGGCGACAACGACTTTGCGATTGCCCGCGTGACGCCCGACGGCAGCCTGGATTACAGCTTCAGCGAAGACGGCAAGAAGACAGTGGCTTTCAATATCGGGGGCAACGGTACTGACCGTGCGACGTCAGTGGCCCTGCAGGCGGATGGTTCGATCGTGGTAGCGGGCTCGGCTTCCGCGACAAACGGTGATGGCGATTTCGCGATCGCCCGCATCAAGGAAAACGGAACCCTGGATAAAACCTTCAGTGGCGACGGCCGGAAGACCGTGGCGTTCAATCTGGGCGCCGACAACGAAGACGGTGCGACCGGAGTGGCCGTGCAGCCTGACGGGACAATCATCGTCAGCGGGTATTCGCAGGTCAGTTCGTCCGGTGACTTTGACTTCTCCGTGGCGCGTCTGACATCGCTGGGCGAACTCGATACGGCATTCGCATCAGATGGCAAGAAGAGTATTCCGTTCAACATGGGTGGCAGTGATTACGACATCGCCAATGGCATGGCCCTGCAGTCGGATGGCAAGATTCTGATCGTCGGTGCCGCCATGGAATCAGACCCGTCCAACACGGACTTTGCGGTGCTGCGACTGGATTCCGACGGCGGACTGGA
>CAZQUW010000544.1:0-1838 GCA_964596215.1 uncultured Planctomicrobium sp.
TTGGATCTCAAGCGATCTGGCGTTTCACCAATGATCGCTTTGCCGGGTCTGAAAGACGTTTTGACGGAAACCTGGCAGTCAGATCGATTTGGGGAATGGGTCCAAGCCAACGGCAAAATGGATTGTGTTCCGGCCCCGATCGGGCGTCGATTGCGAGGGGAACCTCCCGCTTCCCTGGAACTCCTGACACGGCAATTGGTTTCGGCGTGCTGGCCATTCACCAATGAGTACCCTCTCCCACACTATCGGAGGGCGGCATGATGGCACGCCCCTCGGAATGCGTGGCAATCAACACGTTTCTCCTCAAATGCACGCTGGAGATTGAGCATTCGCGGATCTACTGGCAGCATGCTGGCCCCAGTGCTGGTCTGATTGATGCCCAGCGGGTCTTCGAGGAATTCTGGTTCGGATCCAGAAGTCTCCCCCGGGTAAAATACCTGCTGGCGAGCCTGCGCTTGCGGTTCGATGCCTATCCATCGGCGTTACCTGTTCTGTCCGGCTGGCAGCATATGGCTGCCGAAACCCGGCGGGCCATCTGTCATTGGCATTTGCAACTGGCCGACCCGCTCTACCGGCGCTTCACGGGGGAATTCCTCGTCGAACGCCGTGACCAACACAGAACGGACGTCACACGGGAAGTCACCACACGCTGGGTTGAGCATCAAACTGACGGTCGTTGGGGACCGGCAGGCTGCGCAAAGTTTGCCAGCCAATTGCTCTCGACCGCATCTGCGGCGGGGCTACTGGCGACCAACCGGGATCCACGCCCCATGCGGTATCCTACCATTGATGACGAGTCGTTAACTTATTTGATGTTTCTGATGCGTGAGACTGAGTTCGAAGGTACACTGATCGAAAACCCATACCTCGCCTCTGTCGGCCTGCGGGATGACATCCTGGACCGCCGATTGAGACGACTGACAGCGATGCGGTTTCGTCGCCAGAGCGATCTGATCGATTTTGACTGGCAATACAGTTCCCTCATGGATTGGGCTCGCGCAACGGTGTGTGCAACAGATGCGATACCGTTGCGAGGTGCTTCATGACGACCGATCTCTTCGAAACCCAGTCGCTGACGCTGCAGGACGCATTTACCGCGTTGCGGGCAGACCTGATTCAAGATGGCGGTCCCAGTATCAGCACGATGCGCAACTACCGGTTTGCGATTTTGCAGTATCAGCCTGCCGATGAATTCGAGATGCGCGCCGAAGTGCAGCGGCTCAGTAAGGATCTCGAGGCGACTGGTTGGGTCGTCCTGTCGATCAATTTGCAAGCTCTGCTCTTAGATCGTGTGCGAGCAATGGGCGAGAACTGGGTGCGAAGTGTCACCGAGATGGAACGACGGACTGCGAAATCGTCGCGTGACCGCGGTCTGCGCTATTTGCAGGACAAGCTGGCACCGCTGGTGGAAGGTCCGGACGGAATCGCTGCCGACTGCAGCCGGATCATCTGCGAGTATATCGACGAACATCCCGACAAGATCGATCACACCGTGGCACTCGTCGGCCGATCGGGGTCACTGTACCCCTTCTTCCGGTCCTCGGCTCTGCTGAAGCATCTCGACGGACGGACCCGAAATGTTCCGGTAGTTTTGCTGTATCCCGGTGAGCGTCGGGCCGAGAAGGGCCTGTCGTTCATGGGAGTTCTGGCTCCGGACAGCGATTATCGTCCCCGCATCTATCCCTGAGTTCCAACATGCTGATTCGCAAACTGTTCGTCTTGGACGTCACCCGAGACATTCCGCCTGTCGTGTACTTCCACGAACAGACGCCGGAGAAGCTCGCGACGGAAGTCAGCGAGTACATCATCACGGGTGGCTGGCCCGACAGTCATCCGAA
>CAZQUW010000545.1:0-1800 GCA_964596215.1 uncultured Planctomicrobium sp.
CTCCTGCGATACCGATTTTGCCGATTGCGAGCACGATCATGAAAGAAAGAATAACCATTGTCTAGTCATAATCGGACGTCAAGAATCCAGATCTACAATGTTCTGACCGGCGAACTACACTAGTGACATCTATTAGGCCGGTAAAGAACGCCATCGTAAAGTTCAATCCAGAAATCGGGCGTGTAGCGGTTAGGAAGTTGACGAACTAAATGCGAGAACAGAATTCAACATTATGTCTGTGAAGCCAACCTGATTAGTGCTCGATTAGCCTTCCACCAAGTGCGAATACGTATGCCGACGCCCCCTATTTCGACGCGACGTTCTATCCGGCAGCCCGCCAGAATTCCTACTTTGCGTGCTGAAGGGCACGCAGCGGACTTGGAATCACACCTAACGCTGTCAACAGCGAGCTCACCAAAGTCATCAGCAAACCAAAGTTCAATCTAGACCCGCGCAAGGACAACCATGGGCGTTGTCGGAGACGTGCTGAGCCAGAATGTGACTTCAATCGCGGACGCAATCGACTCAGCCAATGCAACAGGCGCATAATCACCTCGAGCGATACAAGACAACACGTACCGGAGTCACTAAAACGTGAATGCACGAGTATGACATAGCCTTGAACCGTCGAATAGAGTCTCGACCCAAGACGCAACGAGTTTTGTTCGACTGCACGATGCATCTTCGGCCATTTGGTTTTTAGCATCCGCCGATACCGTTTAGGCGAAGCTAAATCAGATCCAGACGAGGGATCTCAACGCTCTCTGGTCAGAAGTGGTCGTATGTGAGATGTCCGCACTTTCCTCGGTTTCCATGCGTAATCATCCCAAACACCGCTGGATGTCATTCTGCACCTGAGGTAACTGTGTCCCGCGTTACAAGTCGATCGGCGAGGTAGAAGCAGACGAA
Source organism: uncultured Planctomicrobium sp. (assembly GCA_964596215.1). Lineage (GTDB taxonomy): Bacteria > Planctomycetota > Planctomycetia > Planctomycetales > Planctomycetaceae > JAKFVC01. Next base: position 910 of record CAZQUW010000545.1, read on the forward strand.
GGTCGCCTGCCAACCACCGCCGACGATTCAAGACGGGAGCACAAACATGGCCAAGAAGACTTCGACCAAGACAAAGAGCGCTACGGTCCAGCAACCGGTCACATTCAAGAGGGGCGGTTTCTACCAGGACCTCGTCGGCGATCTCTGGTTCTGTACCAACGCCAAGCAGAAGAAGGCCGGCGACGACAACGTGGTGATGATGCAACGGACCGAGGACGGCCAACCGGTCGGGGAGGCGACTGAGGAATTGGTCGGATCGTTCAACAAGCAACTCACCGCGGCCGAGCTCAAGAAGTACCGAGTGGTCTGCCAGCGCGAACAGGATGCCGAAGCGGAGACCGGGAGCAAGACTGCAGCGGCGACCTCCAGGCCCAAGACAAAAAGAGTAAAGACCGCGACTGGACAGCCCACGAAGATGAGTGCCCTCGATGCCGCTGCGAAAGTCCTCGGCGAATCAGGCGAACCGATGGCCACGAAGGAGATGATCGACGCGATGTCGGCCAAAGGATATTGGACCAGCCCCGGAGGCCAGACGCCCCACGCGACTCTCTACGCCGCGATCCTGCGCGAAATCAATACCAAGGGAGAGGAAGCCCGGTTCGCCAAGACGGATCGCGGTCGATTCGGATTGAAACCAGCTGATAAATAGTCGTCTCTCAGCACCAACTCATGACCGAGATCTCGATTCTCGGCACCAAACGCCCACGATTGAATTGATTCGTGCGGCGATTCTAGTGCCGCGTCACAGCCACAAAGTGGGTTTGCTGTCATCGCAAACTACGCTGACAGAGTCATTTATGTGAGTTCGAAACCCCGATTTCAAAGTTGACGCGGCACTAGTCGTGAATGCGGGAATCTGGCTTGATGTTTGGTCGCGGATCTGGCTCACAT
>CAZQUW010000546.1:0-1796 GCA_964596215.1 uncultured Planctomicrobium sp.
AACTTCAAACGATTCCCGGGGTTCATTTCTCAAGCCTTGTGGTGCGCCGGATGCGCGACGGCTTCTGCATCGACGGGGTCATGGAAGATGACGGCGAAAAGACTCCATTCGACGTCTGTCGTCTGGTGCGTGCGTTGGCACCTGGAAACTCGGTCGTCAATCGACTGATGGTTCGCGAACCGGGTGCCTCGTCGCCGAACTTGCCGCGGTAATCAAATGTCTGAGTGGCTTCGTTTATGAAGCGGAACTCAATTGATACAGTTTGTTGAAATCAGTCGGACGGCATCGCACAGGTGCTCTGTGGCTCCTTGCGCGGGTTTCTCCGGGAACGGTTCCGGGTAACTCGTCGACGGATGACCCTCACGATGGCAGTGAATTCCATCGATACCTGTGACCTGCCGACAGCGCTCGAATCGAAACCAGTTCGGTTCGAGCGCTGATGATTTTATCGTCGACTGTTTATTCGCCTCGCGATAGTTCACATCGGATTGGGGCCGACATTCGGGAAGTTGAAGAATGGAGTCATCAACTAAGCCGCTGCGCGGATTCAACGCGCTGGTGATATTGGCGTTGCTGAGCGTGTACGTCGCTGGGTACGGGGTGTTGCGCTGGCGAAAAGTGCTTGTTCGCCACAAATTCACCACCTCCTTGAAGGCCGGTGAGACTGTGACGGAAATCCGTGCCGGACATGATTTCAGGACCAGTGGGGTCGGTGCGTTCAAGAATTTGGTTGCCGCACCGTTGGCTACTTTCTATTGGCCGTTGCGTTGGGTGGAAGCTGCGGTCCGTACATTACCCAGGTGAGACGGGTGCCGTGAGGCCCCGGACCGGGAGTCGGGTCGCGACTCGAATTGTCTTTGCGATAATGCTAGATCCGTTCGCATGCCGACGCTGGCAGCGTCGGCCACGGGCCGCCTGGCCCTCCCATCACGTCGAAATATCCATCACGTCGCTGCCCGATCAGGCAATTTGCTCTTGCTGCCGGTGGACTGCTGGATTCAGATGATGGCTTCACCGTTTATCGAAGTGTCCTGCCCCCCCAAAACTCAATAGCCCACCGTCATGTCATGCGGCCCAGCGCGTCTGCCTCAACTGTGCGACCAGAGTCTCATTCCGCGTTAGAGAATGAGGAATCTGCTGCGCTGACGGTGCGATGGCCCAACACCCTGGCGATCGTTGGAATTTTGTTGACGACGTACGCTTCGACCTATGCCCTAATACGGTGGTACGAGGAACTCGGATCTCGGCAAGTACTCACACTGCAAGATTTCTCGAACCGCAAAATGAGGGTCTATTCGCGATTCGATTATCGGCAATCGGACAATAGCCGGTTCATGAACCCGATCGCATTTCGCTCGTCACCGCTGTACGCTCCCATGGTGCGTCTGGAGGAGGCGTCGTGGGAGCTCTGGGAGCGGTTCAAGGAATAAGGGCCGTTCCGTTGACCGACTCGGAGAGTCAGGCTACGGGACGGCGGAGCCTCACATTGATTTACTTTGCCGGCATGGGCCGCATGGCGGGCTTGTCAGCCGGCAAGTCCTCGGGTTGGGGAGCTGGGATCGTCACCTTGCCGGTGGCGGCCCACTCGGTGCCGCGGAGCAGAGTCACCTGGAAGCCAAGTCCCGACATGGAATCGGTCCCGTGGCCGAGGGTTGTGTGGAAGACTCGTCCTTTGCCGAAGTCGGTGACCAGCAGCATCGGTTCGTGTTCGCCGGTACCGCCGGTTTTCTTGTCGGAGTATGCGGTCGCGAGGACGGTCAGATGCTCGGCCGGGCCACGCAATTTGTCGTAAAGTT
>CAZQUW010000547.1:0-1740 GCA_964596215.1 uncultured Planctomicrobium sp.
TGGAGTTCCTCGCGTTTCGCTACATCGGAATAGCCACAGCCGCGGGCGTATACCAACTTCCCGCGACGTGTCACTGCCAGCGACGCACCGGGCAGCGAGTTGCCTCCAACGAACGAAACGAGCAGCTTGTCGAAGGCGACGAGTTGTGGATTTGCGACTCCCGTAAGAGGTGGCTCGGCTGGGCAATGGGCAGCACAAAATAATAGAGTTGCCAGAAACCCGCAGACCTTGATCCACCGACGGCGTTGAGCGGAAGCATCCATAGTTCGTTTCCGGGTTGAGGACAGAGGCCAGACGGGCATTGGGTCGCACAGCTCTGGCCGGCAGTTGTCAATTCGTCATCCCAACGGCACTTGCCACGAGCACCAAAATTCGAGGCCACGATTCGAATTGCCGTATCATTGCGCTCCCTGATCAATGATGGGGAACAGATCCACTGCCGGCCAGGTCTTGATTGAATCCACTGCCTGATGGATCAAGTCATCAATCGCCGATGCAGGCGATTTGCCGTTTATCTTTTGACGCGAATTGAACAGGATGACCCAGGCGAAATCATCGTCGCGATGGACCATCAGAGTGGAGACCCCGTCCAGCGCTCCCTGGTGCCAGAGATGGGCATGCTCGGGGCTTCCCAGCTGCCTGATGTTCCAGCCGAACCCGTAGAAGACCGCTTTGGGCCGGCCGTCGGCTTCGAACCCTGCGGGGCCGGTCGGGCGACTGTTGAGCAACAGCTCGCGCGTTGCGGGCTTAAGCAGTGGCCGCGGGCTCGATGAATCCAGACCCGCAGCAAACCGCACCAGATCTACCGCCGAGAACACCCATCCGCCGTGGGCGTCCATCGACTCCAGGCACCAGATTCCATAGGGCGTCGGCACTGTCTGTTTGAGATTCTCAGCAAACACCGAGGGGCCGGTGCGGTCGGCATCGTAGTACAAGACTTCGCCCGGCGCCCGGTTCTTCAGCAACGTCTTTCCCAGCAGTGCGGATTTCGCGCCGACCGGCTGCAGGACATGTTCCTGCACATATTGCTCATAGGGTTGACCGGCGGCTTGTTCGATGATGCGCCCTAGAATGTTGTAGCCAAAGTTCGAGTAGGCATAGCGTTCGCCCGGTGCAAAGTCGGTCGGTTTCGTGGCCATGAACTGTACGATCTGCGAGGCCGCAGGAGGGGGCGGAACCTTCAATGTGTCGGCGATCAGGAGGGGGCGGAACATCGGGTCGAAACTGGCCTTGCTGTCCCAGCCCCCGGTGTGTTGCAGGCAATGTCGAATCGTAATTTTCTGCCAGGGATGGGCTTGCTGTTCGGCTGGCGTCAGCGGCACCAGGTTTGACAGATGCTTGAGAATCGAATCATCCAACTGCAAACGGCCCTGTTCCATCAATTGCAGAATGGCCACCGCGGTGATCGGCTTGCTGAGACTGGCAACACGAAAACGGGAGTTCGGCTGGATCTGCTCGTGCTTCTCGAGATCTGAGCAGCCACAACCACGGGCATACACCAGTTTCCCCCGGTGGGTGATCGCCAGTGCGGCACCGGCAACCTTGTGCTCACCGATAAAAGTGGTGAGGAGTTTGTCCAACGAGCCTAATTCTGGCGCGGACGGCCCTGTCAGGGGCGTCTCAGCGTGGCAGACGGTGGCACACATCAGCACCACGCATAACCCGCAGACCATCAGCGGCCCAAAAGGCCTCGCAAAAATCGGCATGGGGGGCTTAGCCTTTGCATAAACCGCACGATCG
>CAZQUW010000548.1:0-1689 GCA_964596215.1 uncultured Planctomicrobium sp.
CCGTAGCCATACGCCGGCCCTTCAAACGCGTCCCAGATCGCCAGCAGATTCAGCAATCCGGCAATCCACGTATAGACCAGGGCAATCTCAAAGTACTTCCCCAGGTCGCCATGCGCCGCCTCCAGCCCCTCGGCATCCAGCGGAGCCTCATACCGATTCCACAGCGATCGCACATTCAACACTTTGCCACGCAGGTCGGCGGAAAAATCGCCCCCCTTGGGACCACTCATCCGCCCCTTCACCTGGCACTTCAACGCCCGGTGCGGTGAGGGAAACACTTCCGGCTCCAGGCTCTCCAGGTAATTGATACTCAATTCCACGGCCGTTCCGTCGGGCACACCCGCGTCGTTCTCGTCCGCAACCTGCACCGTACCCGTCAACCGGCCCGTCACACTCCGCCGAAACGTGTCGTCGTCCGACGGCTGCATTTCAAACTGTCCGCGGACCCGGAAATACGCCTTGCGGCCGTCGGTAAAGCTCACGCCCGCCAGCGCTCCGTCAAACGTGCCGCTCAGCGGCCCCTTCAACTCGATCTGGCTGCGATCCTCGGGTCGGCCCCCGGGCGAGGCCCGCCCGGTCTGATACAGGGCCGGCAGTGCCGCCGCCCCCACCAGCACCTGCGCCGCGTACCCCGCCGTCCAGCGGCCGCGCTTCATATCGCGGTTGTAGTAAACCACTTTGCCATCGCCCAGTGCCCAGCCACAAAACCACGTGCTCCAGATACAGGCGGAGTACAGGATGGCCTTGAACCAGCGCCCCTGATAGGCGTGCCCGAGCCCCGGTACGAACCACGCCAGGGCGGCGGCCAGAATGGGATTCTTGAGATCAATACGCTGCGCAGCCATGCGGCCTCACCTTGCGTTTTCCGCCACACAACAATGTCCGCACCACGCAATAGCGAGCGGGAACATGGTCAACGGGAAATCTGTTCAAAAAAGTAGCGTCACCGGTCGCCGCTACGACAGGGCCCCAGCGGAAAAACCGAGCAATTCGAATCACGCATTCTAGGTTGCCACCGACAGCGATGCCAGCCCTGAACCACTCCGCAGAATTGAACCTCACACCGAACCTCACCCCCAAACCCCGGTCGATACACAAGACATAGTCCCGCTAATCGTCAACTTCCACCCCGATTTCATGAAGGTTCTCGAAAACATCACTGACTGCTCATCCATCCGCTCCCCCGGTGCGAATAATCAACACAACAACACTGCGCGGTTTGTGGGCCCACGCAGTACCAGTCAGCGACGCCCCGACATGCCTCACCCCGAGGCTTGCCGGTCGAGCTGTCGTCTGGATTGTTCCTGAAAAACAAGCTGTTCCGGGCTCGATCATGGTTGGCGAAATTGATTCTGTTTCCCCCTCGTTCTCGATCTTTCGAGGCAGTCTGTACGGGCTGGGCGGGATCATCATTATCTTTCTGACGATTGCCGTCATCGTCAGCCTGGCTGACTCGGCCAACTCGGTCGTCAGCAGCCGCACCGGCCCCGGTGCCCCCCGCCGCGGCACCGAGGACAACGAACCCTCCATGGGCCTCACCCCCGAAACAGCTACCCCACCCCCCGCCACCGGCAACTAACCCACCGCGCGCACCAGCCCCGCAGCGACGGCCGTGGGCGGCCATCCTACGTGCTGTCCGTGCGAACTGGAGTGCTCCGCGTGGTCTACAGAGCACTCAGGTGCGACTCG
>CAZQUW010000549.1:0-1689 GCA_964596215.1 uncultured Planctomicrobium sp.
AAGAAGTCGCGAGTTTTGTTTGTCCGCGACTTGAGGAAGATCTCGCGCGACGGCGCACGGAGATGATTTCGGGGGGCTGGAACGCCAGCCTCTGCGTGGCGCCCCCCTGTATGCACACGATTTCGCCCCGCGCCGCCCTTGGTCGTGATCGGATGATCGGCTAACTTTAGACCGCTCGGGCTACCCGTTGACTGTTGCCCGAACGTCATTCACCCCGTCCCACCCGGAAATGCTCGCTCGATGCCGCCTCCGTCTGCTGCCCGCCGTCGCCTGTGGTTCGCTGCCAAGTGGCTGCTGCTGACCGTCGTCCTGGCGGCCGTGGTGGTGCAAGGCTTGAAGCTGGGGCGGCAGGTCGATTGGGCGCACATCACCATTCGCCCGGGCTGGCTGCTGTTGTCGACGTTGTTGTACGTGGCGGGCTGGCTGCCGGCCGTCTGGTTCTGGCGTGAGCTGTTGCGCGAAGTCGCGGGGCCCGTCTCCTGGTTTGAGGTTTCCAAAGCCTATTTTTGCGGCCACCTGGGGAAGTATGTGCCGGGGAAAGCGGGGGTCATTTTTATTCGGGCGGGCATGTTGCAGAAGCACGGGGTCCCCTTTGTGCCCGGGGCGTTGTCGGCCGGCTATGAGACCCTGGCATCGATGGCCGCCGGTGCGGCTGTGGGAGGGGCCTTGTTGCCGTTTGCCGTCCCTCCGCAGACTCTCAATAAGATCCTGGCGTGGCTGCCCGCTGGCCTGGCGCAGCCCGCGGTGATTTCAATTCTGGTGTTGCTTGGCAGCTTGTGTGGTCTGCGAGTCATGTCGCAGATTTTCCATCGGATTCTGAAGAAGATGGTGCCCATGGACGGAGCAGGGGGAGCCTACCAATGCTGGTCGCGGCAGCCCACCTTGCTGGCGTTTCTGCTGCTGATCGGGGGCTGGTGGATTCACGGCTTGAGCATGGGCTGCACGGTGCAGGCCTTGTCGCCCGATCCCGTCAGCTGGAGCGACTGGCCGCGCTGGACGGCGGCGACGTCATTGTCGATCGTGCTGGGTTTTGCGGCGTTGTTCTCACCGGGGGGGCTGGGGGTCCGCGAGTGGATCTTAATGGAAGTACTGGAGCCGGAGCTTGGTCCGCTGGCGCTGGTGGCAACTGTGCTGTCGCGCTTTATCTGGCTGGTGGGAGAATGCGGAGCGGCCGGAATTCTGTATTATTGGCCTGCGGGCCGGAATGAGGATTCTTCCCGTCCGCCCACTGAAGTCACGAATCGGAATACGGAGTGATGTGACGACTGAATGATTCAGCAGGCCGGGTGATCCAGGGCTGTTCGCCAGCGGAACTCACCCGATATTTTTTGACGAACAGGAAACCACAATGACGACTGCGGGCCAGGCAACTTTGTACGAGCGTCTCGGGGGAATTTACGCCATCGCTGCGGTGGTGGATGATTTTATCGAGCGGATCATGGTGGACCCGCGTCTCAATGCGAATCCGCTGGTTGATGAGGCGCACCACAAAGTGCCGAAAGCGGGGTTTAAATATCTCGTGACGGAAATGGTGGGCTGGGCGACGGGTGGCCCGCAAAAATATACGGGGAAGTCGATGCGGGAGTCGCACGAACATCTGAAGATCACGGCGGGCGAATGGGAATCGTTTATGGATGATTTCCGGCAGACGCTGAATAAATTCCAGGTTCCGGCTGCCGAACAGGGGGA
>CAZQUW010000550.1:0-1658 GCA_964596215.1 uncultured Planctomicrobium sp.
ATTCTCACGAAGATCGGACGGACGGGCCTGGAGACCCGTCCCACGATACGCTCAACCAGAATAATACGTCAGTTTTGACGTACGTCAATTCCCACGTATTTTCAGCATTCAAACAAAGAGCCCGGCCTTCACTGTGAAGACCGGGCTCAAATATTTCTCAATCGATTGGTATCGAAAGACTTATGTATTTCCCTCATAGCAGCTGCGTCCGGTGTGCCGGCATTCGCCGTCACCTACGAAGTTGCGATCGGGACCAATAATCGTTTGTGTCTTGCCGCACCAGAAATTGCCGTCGCCCGTCACCCGTTTGCCGGGAGGCTGGCCGACGTTCAAATACAGGCCCTTGCACAGCAAGTTCGTACAACGCTCCGCCTGGGGGAGTTGGGACAGTTCGTCAGACATGGCCTACAGCCCTCCTTCCAGTTGACCGACCGCCTTCAACACCGCCCGCTTGACGGCTGTCCTGGCGATCTGCACCTTGTACTCATTGTTGGACAAGGGCGTTGCCTTCGAGACCGCCGCCGCACCCACGGCATTGGCCAGATCCTCGGTCACCCGCTGATTGCGCAACAGCGAGGCTGCTTCCTGCGACACCCACGGGGTCGGAGCCACATGCCCCAGCACCACGCGAGCCGCTCGCACCAGCCCACCCTCGACATCCAGCGTCACCGACGCTGTCGCCAAAGGCCAATCCAGACCTTCCAGTTGCAGCACTTCGTACGTCGCGCTGACGTGGGTCGGTTCGACCGCCGGCAGCCAGATGTGCGAAATTAACTGCCCCGGCTTCAGGACCGTGTTCCCCTGATTCGCCGACTTCGGAGAAATGTAGAAGTATTCCAATGGAATGACTTCGACTTGATCCGGCGCCGGGCCGATGATCCGCACCTTGGCTCCCCAGGCAATCAGGGCCGGAGCAAACCGCGAAGCGTTCACAAACTTCGCCGGTCCTGAATTTCCGAGGATCGCGTGGTAACGGTTATCTCCCGTTTCCACCAGCGATTCCCCATCCTTCATCGCCAGCAGGCCATAGCCATTGCGGTAGTACCAGCAGTTGGGCAGGTGACACAGGTCGCCCCCCAGGGTCCCGCTGGACTGGATCTGAATGGCATGGTGTGCGTCAGCCACCTGGACCAGCGACAGATACGGCTTCAACAGCGGGCTGGCGAGAACATCGTCCAGCGTCGTCAGCGCTCCGACCCACAGGCCGTCGGCTTCACGTCGCACACCCGACATCGATCGAATCTGACGCACATCCACCACGCGCTCCGGGGCCACCAGGTCGGCTTGCAGCAAGCCGACCAGATCCGTCCCGCCAGCGAGAACCGTCGTCCGGCCCCCATGATCCTGCAACAGCCCCACCGCTTCGGCTTCGGTTTGCGGGCTGGCAAATTCAAAATTCTTCATGCCGCGCCTCCTTTACTTTTGCTCAGAGCAGCCAACACACGTTGCGGAGTCAGCGGAACCACTGGCACACGCACCCCCAGCGCATTTGCGACGGCATTGGAAATCGCCGCACCTGGGGAAATCACAGGAGGCTCACCCAAACCGATGACACCCCGGTTGTACTCACTGTCGGGCTGGTAGATGTCGACGACAATTTCGCCGATATCCCCAATCCGCGGCAGCTTGTAATTCTGCAGGTCGGCATTGATATACCG
>CAZQUW010000551.1:0-1634 GCA_964596215.1 uncultured Planctomicrobium sp.
CCCTGGAATTTGAAGGTCAGGCGTTCGTGGTCGATCCCCAGGCAGTGCAGCAGCGTCGCGTGCAGATCGTGAACGTGGACGGGGTCTTTCGTAATATTGTACGAGTAATCGTCGGTCTCACCGTACGAGACCCCCGGCTTGATCCCCCCGCCCGCCAGCCACATGGAAAAGCACCGCGGATGATGATCGCGACCATAGTCTTCGGCGGTCAGCTTCCCCTGGCAATAGACCGTGCGGCCAAATTCGCCCCCCCAGACCACCAGCGTGTCGTCCAATAAGCCACGCTGCTTCAGATCCTGAACCAGGGCGGCAGAGGGCTGGTCGGTATCTCGGCATTGCCCGGTGATCTGCTTGGGCAGCGAAGTATGCTGGTCCCAGCCGCGGTGGAAGAGTTGCACAAAGCGCACTCCCCGCTCCGCCAGCCGCCGCGACAGCAGGCAGTTATAGGCAAACGTGCCGGGGATCTTCGAGTCCGGTCCGTACATCTCAAACACGTGCTGCGGCTCTTGCGACAGATCGATCAGTTCGGGGACCGAAGTCTGCATCCGGTAGGCCATTTCGTATTGGGCGATCCGGGTGGAAATCTCCGGATCGCCGTACTCGGCCAATTGCAGCTGGTTCAACTGGTTCAAGTCATCCAGGAACCGGCGGCGCGCGGTGGCGTCGAAGCCAGCCGGATTTGACAGATACAGGACCGGTTCACCAACCGAGCGGAACTTGATCCCCTGGTATTTCGTCGGCAGAAAGCCGCTCCCCCACAAGCGGTCATAGAGGGGCTGATCATTGGGATTGCCGCTCCCTTTAGAGATCATCGCCACAAACGCCGGCAGGTTGGAGTTTTCACTCCCCAGTCCGTACGACAACCACGAGCCAATACTGGGGCGGCCGGCGAGTTGGGCACCAGTCTGGAAGAAGGTGACCGCGGGATCATGATTGATGGCTTCGGTGTGCATCGATTTCAGGAAGCACAGCTCATCGGCGATTTTTGCCGTATGCGGCAGCAGTTCGCTCAGCCAGGCGCCACTCTTCCCATGCTGGGCAAACTGGTACTTGCTGGGGGCGACAGGAAAGGAAGTCTGGGTGGCCGTCATGCCAGTCAGGCGTTGTCCGCGGCGAATCGAATCGGGAAGTTCAGTCCCCCGGCGATCGACAAGCCCCGGTTTCGGGTCGAACAAATCCAGCTGTGAGGGCGCCCCCGACTGAAACAGGTAAATCACCCGCTTGGCCTTTGGGGGAAAATGGGGCAATCCGGGCAATCCGCCCACGGCCGCCTGGGTTTGCTCGGCAGCCGCGGCCCGCCCCTGTAACAGGCTGGTCAGCGCCAGCCCACCCAGCCCGAGTCCGCCCGCTTGCAGGAAAGCTCGCCGTTGAAGGTTCGACCACAATCCGTCGGCAGAATTCTGGAACATTGCGGAACCCTGTATCTGGCGGCTGTCACGCCGTCCCATCACCCTGATCGCTGCATGTGCAGCACAGCACACCATTGTCAGACCGGCCGCAGGCTGACGTCAAGACATCGGCCTATTTTGATGTGGGACAGGAATCTGCGGAGATTGGTTAAAGCGGCGGCGGACGCCAATCGCGCCAGTCCGGGGAGCATCATAAATCTCAGAATGCTCCCCAATCTCTGGCGA
>CAZQUW010000552.1:0-1629 GCA_964596215.1 uncultured Planctomicrobium sp.
TCCAGAGTGCGAGCATCTCCCGCGCTGGATAACCACGGCGACTGACCACACGCCCATCGACGACAATCACCGGCAGGCAATTTGTCCCTTCAGTGACCAGCAGCTGATGGACTTCGTTGTTCTGTACGAACGCTGCCGGCTGCTGAGCCAGGTTGAAACGTTCCACTCGATTTCCCTGTGATTTCAGCCAGTCGAGATCGGCGGCAAAGCGGGGCAGGACGGGATCAACCTGAGGCCCGCAGACTCCTGTAGAACAACACATCGGCTTGTCGTAGACCTGAACGGTTTTCATGGTCTTCACCTCTTCATCGGGAAGGACGGAAGCATTGACGCTGGCATTGCGGGCCTGCACCCGGACACTGGCGGCGCAGGCGTTCGCATCAAACTGTAGCATTACCGGTGCCAGACCGTCATGCAATGGTAGCAGTTCGGCAGCGGAATTGGTCGTAGTGCCGCCGGCATTGGAAGTGGATGATTGATCTGAGCGAGGTGGAACTCGACATTGCCGGCCCCTGCCTGTGCGTCAACCGTGCGGGAACGCTCAATCACTTCGGGCGTCATATCAATGCCGATGAACTTGCCCGTGGGACCGGCGCACCTGGCGGCCAGCCACACATCCAACCCACCACGACAGCCGAGGTCCGCGACGACTTCCCCCGGTCGCAATCCCGCGAGCGCAGTGGGATTGCCGCAGGAGAGCCCCATCTTGGCCTGCGGTGGCAATCCGGCAAGCTCAGCTGGCGTGTAGCCAAATGGCTTCAGACACCGACCGCACGCCTGCAGCATCATTCGCGAGACTGCTGCAGGCCACCGCCGCAGATTCGTGTTGAACCATCTCCAGCACCTTATTTGTCCATTGCGTCCCCGTCAACTCGTCAATCCTCGACTTGCGATGAACCAGCGTAAAAAGCACTTTTCCAAGGCGCGACTGAATGCATTAAGTGGTTCAACTTGGCACTAGTTTGCTGCCGAAATTTCGCCACCTCGTCCTAACGTTCGTTGACGAGCAGTGCAATCGGAAAGTCTGACAGCAAGTCGGCCACTGGCAGTTCGCGATTGAGATGTGTCGCAGTAACGGCATTGGTAAAAACATTTCGGAACTTCGGGGTTGCGAATTCTTGGGGAAGTGTCAACTTCGTGTCACTCCAGCAATTCGCTCCGATTGGCGCCACTGCCCATTCTGTCGGCATGCCCGCAACCAGCCGCGGTACGATCGTGATGCTCCAGATATTCTCATGACGCCTCGCGAATGCGCAGAGGTGGTCGCGTCCATGGCCGCACGCTTCCAATGGTATGTATTCACCCTCGTCGAATACTTCAGGATATAATCGCCGCATTCGCAGCGCCTTGGCAATTACAAATAGTTTAATACGCCCATCCCGTGCATTGTCGACCAATTGCCGTGCGAAAACCTTTCCGTCATCGCTTTCTCGGGCTGTGTACCACAGAACGTCGTGAACGGCGTCCCGCCGAACGGCATAATCGACAGGACGTCGATTGTCGGGATCAACGAGGCTGAAATCCCAAAGCTCCGTTCCCTGATAAATATCCGGGACCCCAGGCGAAGTCAGCTTTAGGAGCGTCTGACTGAGTGAGTTCCACAAACCGACCTGGATCACGCGTTGTGCG
>CAZQUW010000553.1:0-1627 GCA_964596215.1 uncultured Planctomicrobium sp.
GTGGTAGCATCGATCTCGGGATTGGCAACAGTCCTTAAAAGACCTCTGCTGTGTTCGATACCAAGCTCCATATTTTGCTGACCCTTTAAGAACACCGCCGGGGACCTATTTTGTGTGGCTGCGTGTACAGCGGATCGAGACTTCGGTCGAGATCTAGCTAACACAACCCATGCGGAGGTCCCCACTTTGGAACTGCGGGTTCAGAAAAACAGCTCGACCGGCACGTGCGGAGGTCTTTTTATTTGCTTTAAATGGCCGTCGTTCGCGATGGGCACCGAGACTCTATCACTCATCCTGAGCTGACGCCGTGGACCTATTTGCCCGCCAGGAGAAGCAGCGGCGGGACGCCGCGCTGCCGCTGGCCGCTCGCATGCGGCCCCGAACTCTGGACGAGTTTGCTGGACAACAGCATTTTCTGGGCGAAGGAAAACTTCTGCGGCGAATCCTGGACGCGCGCCGCCTCCATTCAGTCGTCTTTTACGGGCCCCCGGGCTGCGGAAAGACGTCTCTCGCCGAATTGCTCGCCCGGCATACCGACAGCCAGTTTTCGCGTCTCAATGCTGCTGCCTGCGGAGTGAAAGAGCTGCGGACCGCACTGGATGAAGCCCGCGCGCGGCTGGAAACCAGCGGTCGCCGTACGGTCTTGTTCGTGGATGAACTCCATCGCTTCAATCGGACTCAGCAGGAAGTGTTGCTGCCCGATGTCGAAGCGGGAATCATCTCCCTGATCGGGGCGACCACGCAGAATCCATTTTTCTCGCTCGTCTCGCCGCTGGTCAGTCGCAGCCAGGTGTTTGAATTTAAGGCCCTGACGCAGTCGGACGTGCTGGGCCTGTTGCAACGAGCCCTCGCTGACAAGGCACGGGGGCTGGGTGAGCATCAAGTGATCGCCACGCCCGAGGCCTTGGAGTTTCTGGCCGATATTTGTGATGGCGACGCACGACGCGCGTTAACGGCGTTGGAGATCGGGGTGCTCTCGATCGCTGGCCGAGGTGTCCCATTTGATCTGGATGTGGCCCAGGAATCGATCCAGAAGAAAGCGATTCAATACGACGCAAGCGGCGACGAGCATTTTGACGCGGCCAGCGCGCTCATCAAGAGTATGCGGGGCAGCGATCCCGATGCGGCCCTTTATTGGCTGGCACGAATGCTGGAAGCGGGTGAAGACCCCCGTTTTCTGGCCCGGCGCATCGTGATTGCAGCGTCTGAGGATGTGGGCAACGCCGATCCTCAAGCATTGATTCTGGCACAAGCGGCTGCGCACGCAACCGAATTCATCGGCCTGCCCGAGTGCCGAATTCCGCTGGCTCAGGCCGTGACTTATATCGCCACCGCGCCCAAGTCGAACGCGTCGTATGCTGCCATCGATGCCGCCATGGAAGATGTCCGCACGCAGCGAGTCGTACCTGTGCCGATGCATTTGAAAGATGCCCACTACAAGGGAGCAGCCCGCCTGGGACATGGTGAAGGCTATCAATACGCCCACTCCGCGGCCGAGGGATGGGTCGACCAGGACTACCTCGGAGTCGAGAAGACTTACTACCAACCAGTCGACCGCGGCTTCGAAGCGGAAATCCGCAAACGGCTGGAAGCCCTTCGTGAACGACGTTCGGCGAAGCCGGACAAA
>CAZQUW010000554.1:0-1554 GCA_964596215.1 uncultured Planctomicrobium sp.
GATTCGTGGTGGGCGGGTTCAACTGGGGATGGATGCTGGGCCAGCGGTACGGCGCAGCGACTGGTCCGAACTGTGACATTCGCCACGTTGTATCAGTCGATTGTGGTCTTGTCGCTGATGCTGCTGGGATTGCACGGTTTCGTAGCCGCACAACGTGGCTGTTCAACGAGGGATCCAGATCTAGAACGAAGTTCCTGCCAAATCCAAGGAGAGATTGCATGTTCGCCTTCAATCACGATTCGGAGTTCATTGATCGTCTGGCCACACGATCGCGATTTCGTGTGAAGAACTCGACGAAAAAGAAAGTACTGTTCGCAACGGATTTTTCTCCGTCGTCACGGGCTGGACTACGATGGGCCACGTCGCTCGCGAAGACGTTAGAGGCGGAGCTCTTGATCGTTCACGTCGATGCTACGCCGACACCCGACGAGAATCTGCTGCACGAGGAATACCGTCACGGCCGGGCAACCGCCAATGCGCGGCTGCACACTTTGGAAGCGACTGATCCGGATGTGCCCTGCCGTCACAAGGTGCTGTTCGGCGACCCAGCCACAGAGATCCTCTGGCTGGCCGAACAAGAGGAAGTAGATCTGATGGTACTGGGCACCCATGCAAGAACAGGATTCCTGCGACTGTTTCACAGAAGTGTCGCCAAGAAGGTTCTTGGCCGGGCCTCTTGCCCGGTGTTAGTTGTCAGGAGTGAAGTAAACAATGTGTGATTGACATTCGGCACGGAAGCCAAAGGGATGACGATTCCTGGCAGGAAACACGGTTCACCCATTCCGTTTCTACCTGAAGTACCGTTGCCGCATCAGCCTTCTCCCAGCAAGTCACGTGCTGCTGCGGTGATCGCAAGTACTGCCGGATGTTTGATCCGCTTTTCGACGGAGATTCCGTAGAAGCGCTCGCGCAGACTATCGTCGTGGCCAACTACCGAGACGCCATACATGCGTTTGACTTCCCCGGCGACGATATCGTGGGCCGCAAAGAGGCCGTCACCGAATTGACCAAACACCTTGAGCAGTGCACTGTCTGAGAACTCGCCGCGAATCTGTGGGCGAATTCCAAGCTGATCAAACCACTGCTCCAAAGTACGGCGGAGGTTGACGTTACCGGCGGGCAGCAGAAACGGCGCGCCGTCCAAAGACTGTGGAAACCCTTTGCGATATCGCTTTGCCAACTCATCCGTGCCGAAAAATGTGATCCCGCATTCGCCCAGGAGATGATTGTAGGCCCGGACGCCGAGACGCGGATTTGCGGGGACGTCGCTTAACACGAGGTCGAGTTCATGTAAGGCGAGTTGCCCCATCAGCCGGTCGGGTTCGCCGTCGTAGCACGTGACTTGAATGTCTTCCGACAGTGTCAAAGCCGGTTGCAATAACCGGTGCGTAATCAGCTTCGGCAGTGCATCGGCGACACCGACCACAAACCGGATGACCTGGCCGGTTGGCCGGTTGTGCAGCGTATCCTGCAACTCCCGGCCGAGGGAAAAGATCTCATCGGCATACTGATAAGCGGTACGCCCCGTCTCTGTCAGCACGAGATTGCGACCTG
>CAZQUW010000555.1:0-1550 GCA_964596215.1 uncultured Planctomicrobium sp.
TTGATCGCGGATTGATCAGCGAGACTCAAGACAAACGAGACACCTTATGGACCTGCAACAAGAATTCAACGCCCTGCTGACCCGCCGACAGTTATTCGGGCGAGCAGCCGGCGGCATTGGTGTGGCGGCGCTGGCGTCGTTACTGAATCCCGACCTCCAGGCAGCTCAGGCTGACAAGGTCCCGGGGGCCATTGAAGTCCTGCACTATCCCGCCCGGGCCAAGCGGATTATCTATCTGGTGATGTCGGGCGGTCCGTCACATATCGACCTGCTGGACTACAAGCCACAGCTGAAGAAGCATCACGGCGAAGAGTTGCCCGGTTCGATCCGCATGGGACAGCGCGTGACGGGGATGACGGCGGGGCAGAAATCGTTCCCCTGCGCGTCGTCAATCTTCGACTTTAAGCAGCATGGTCAGAGCGGGGCCTGGGTCAGCGAGCTGCTGCCCCACATCGGCGGAGTCGCGGATCACATTGCGATCATCAAGTCACTCCACACCGAGGCCATCAACCACGACCCGGCCATCACGTTTCTGCAGACCGGCAGCCAGCAGCCGGGCCGCCCCAGCCTGGGGGCCTGGCTGAGTTATGGTCTCGGCAGCGAAAATTCCAATCTGCCCGACTTCATCGTGATGATTTCGCAAGGGAGTGGTAACAAGACCGATCAGCCGATTTTCTCGCGGCTGTGGGGGAGCGGGTTTATTCCGTCGCAACACCAGGGGGTACGGTTCCGATCGGGAGATGACCCGGTCCTGTATCTCTCCAATCCCCCCGGCATTGATGCCGAAACGCGGCGGCGGATGCTGGACGGAGTTGGCCAGTTGAATCAACTGGCGCTCGAAAGTTTTGGCGACCCGGAAATCAACACCCGGATTGCCCAGTACGAAATGGCCTTCCGCATGCAGACGTCGGTTCCCGAGCTGACGAATCTGTCGGGTGAGACCCGGGAGACGCTGGATCTGTATGGGATCAACGACAGCGGCGTCGACGGCGGATTTGCCCGCAATTGCCTGCTGGCACGCCGGATGGCAGAACGCGGCGTGCGATTCATTCAGTTAATGCATCGCGGCTGGGATCAACACGGCAGCCTGCCCAAGCAGATCCGCGGACAATGCCAGGATGTGGATCAACCGGCCGCCGCACTGGTGCAGGATCTCAAGCAGCGCGGCTTGCTGGATGAAACACTGGTGATCTGGGGCGGAGAATTCGGCCGCACCGTCTACAGCCAGGGCGCGCTGACGAAGGACAACTACGGCCGCGACCATCATGGCCGCTGCTTTTCATTATGGGTCGCCGGGGGGGGCATCAAGCCGGGTATCAGCTACGGCGAGACCGATGACTACGCCTACAACATCGTCAAAGATCCGGTCCCCGTGCACGACTTCAACGCGACGCTGCTGCGCTGCCTGGGAATCGACCACAAACGCCTGACCTATTTCTTCCAGGGACGAGACTTTCGCTTGACCGATGTCGAAGGGAACGTGGTTCCTGGCTTGCTGGCGTGAGGTCGCGACAATTTCCATACAGATGTCGCGTGATTCGCTGAGTCGG
>CAZQUW010000556.1:0-1530 GCA_964596215.1 uncultured Planctomicrobium sp.
CGTCGATTCGCAGCCAGGCTGTGAATTACTTCAAAGGTCTGTCGTTACCGTTCCCGGAGCCGGGACTGCGTCTGATCCGTCAGGCGGACTTGGATGAGATCAACGATAAGATGGGCCAGTTTAAGGGCGAGTTGCGGGATGCCGTCGCCACTCTGGATGCTCACTTCGGTGATCTCAAGGATGCGGCTCGTCAGCGCCTGGGGCGGCTCTACAATTCGGCTGATTATCCCGATTCACTCACCGGGTTGTTTGACCTGGCTTGGGACTTCCCCAGCGTGGAACCCCCTGAGTATCTGCGCCGACTCAGTCCAGAATTATATCGGCAGGAAGCCGAACGTGTGACTGCCCGGTTTGATCAAGCCGTGCAGCTCGCCGAGCAGGCATTCGTGGAAGAGTTGTCCCGGCTGGTGTCGCACCTGTCCGAGCGGCTCAGCGGTGCCGAGGACGGTAAGCCTAAAGTGTTCCGAGATTCGGTGGTCGAGAATCTGACTGAGTTCTTTCAGCGGTTCCGGATGCTTAATGTCCGGTCTAACGAACAACTCGATGAGTTGGTCTTGAATGCGCATCAGATTGTGCGTGGAGTGAACCCGCAACAGTTGCGGGAAAGCGAAACGTTGCGTCAACAGGTAGTCTCCCAACTCTCGGGCGTAGAGTCCGTGCTGGATGGGCTGTTGGTGGACCGTCCCCGCCGTGCAATTCTGCGGCGTCCGCGTTGAAAGGAATCCCTCGATATGCAGCTTGTCGTGCAATCGAACGGATCGATGAATATTCAACGCGGTTCTCACGTTGAACCAACTGCGGACGGCCAGTGGACCGCCGACTTGTCCCCCGTGGCAGGCCCTGTATTGGGGCCCTTTACACTGCGCACCGCGGCACTCGCTGCCGAACGCCAGTGGCTCGAAGAGCACTGGCTGATCTCCGCTGACTTCTGACACGGCCCGCCTTTCAAGCGGGCTGTTTTCGTTTCCAAAGTGCCCCAACCGGGGCGGTATGTCTCCCATGCCGTCCCACATCGGGGCGGCGTTGTCTCTTCTCTTAGGAACAAGTGCCATGACTCAAGATACTCTCGACCGTGCCGTCGCCCAGGCGACAGGTGAAGACCTCTCTGAAATCCGCCGTCGTGGTTTCAACCTCGTGGACCCCTTTGAACGGGATTTCGATCCGGAACTCGAAGATCTGCATCCTGAGACCATTGATTGGGATCAGTACGATCTGCACCAGAATGTCGCCATCGTCGACCAACGACAGTTTCGTCGCTCCGCCGCTTAAACGTCACTAGCACCTCATCTCCGTCCCGGCCTGACCCTCGTTGGTCGGGCCGGGACGGTTTTCGTTCCACCATTTCTCAGGAGTCGACTCCATGTATCTTTTTACTCGTGCCCAACTCCGGCAGTTTCGCGCCGTGGTACGGCGTTCGAAGATCGGTCGGTCTGCGAAATTCAATCCTCAACTGATCATCGCAGCCCTCGGTGATCGCTATGCCCTTCAGGCCGTATACGAGACCGTGGCGATAGAGCTGTCAGTGACCGC